>CAMWPJ010000115.1 GCA_947176035.1 uncultured Clostridia bacterium
GCCCATAGCTGATGCTGACCAACATCTGTTACAACAATTGTATCGTCACCGCTCTTGCGGTCAATTGCCTCAATAAGAGTCTGCGGATTAACATAGTCGCCAATCTGAAGCTGATTGAACGGTCTTTTAAACTCGTCAATCTCCGTTTTCCACTCACTGTGATCAAGCTGTTCAACTGCTCTTGTGAGAATAGGAAGAACATCGCTGAGACTACCTTTAAGATGATAATTTGAAACAATATTCTTGTCCATCTCAGCAGCATCAATATCAATATGTAAAATTTCCGCATTAGGGGCAAACTTCGCTCTGTTGCCTGCAACACGGTCAGAAAAACGAGCACCGGCAACAATAAGAACATCACAGTCATGAGCAGCCTTATTACACTCAAAATGACCATGCATACCGATAAGACCAAGATGAAGAGGATGACCGTTAGGGAATGCACCAAGTCCCATAAGAGATGATACAACAGGTGCATCAATTTTTTCTGCAAAGGTAATCAAATCCTCGCCAACATCGGAAAGTATCGCACCGCCGCCTACATAAATAAGAGGTTTTTTTGCATTAGAAATAAGCTCTACAGCCCTGTCAACACATTTCTGCTTAGGCAGTTTTACAGGATCGGCCTCAACCTTAGGCTGAGGTTCGTATTCACACATATTCGCTGTAATATCCTTTGGGATATCCACAAGTACAGGCCCCTTACGTCCGCTCTGTGCAATTTCAAATGCACGGCGAAGAGTCGGAGCAAGCTCCTCAACATCCTTAACCATAAAGTTATGCTTTGTGATAGGCATTGTAATACCTGTGATATCAACCTCCTGGAAAGAATCACGACCAAGACCTGAGGTTGCGTAGTTACATGTGATTGCAACAACAGGAACAGAATCCATATATGCAGTAGCAATACCTGTTACAAGATTTGTTGAACCGGGACCTGAGGTTGCAAAGCAAACACCGACCTTGCCTGTTGCTCTTGCATAACCATCAGCAGCGTGTGATGCGCCCTGCTCATGAGCTGTAAGAATATGGTTAAAGGTATCGCCATACTTATAGAGCTCGTCAAATATATTTAAAATTGTTCCGCCGGGGTAACCAAAGACGGTATCAACACCCTGTTCCTTAAGAACTTCAAGAACAATCTGAGAACCATTTAGTTTCATTATGAAAACCACTCCTTACATCACTTAATAAATATTAGAGAATATTTTATATTATTTGACTTATAAAGTCAATAGCAAACATCTATATAAATTATACTTGTAAAGAGCAGATTTTTGTTATATAATATGCTGAGTTATTTTGATTACACTTAAGCAGAAAAGGATTTTGTATTATAAAATCAGTTATATCCTGACGGCTTAAAGATAAGGAGATTATATATGAAGCTTGGAATCGTAGGTTTGCCGAATGTAGGCAAAAGCACACTTTTTAATGCTATCACAAATGCAGGTGCACAAAGTGCTAACTACCCTTTCTGCACAATTGAGCCAAATGTTGGTATGGTAAGCGTTCCTGATGAACGACTTGACAAACTAGCGCAAATGTATGAGCCTGACAAATTTACACCTGCAACAATCGAATTTGTTGACATAGCAGGACTTGTAAAGGGTGCCGCCCAGGGTGAAGGACTTGGAAATAAATTCCTTTCCCATATCCGTGAGGTTGATGCAGTTATCCACGTTGTACGCTGCTTTGAAAATGACGATATCACTCATGTTGACGGCAGTATAGACCCGGTAAGAGATATTGAGACAATCAATCTTGAGCTCATACTTTCTGACCTCGATATTCTTTCAAGACGGATTGATTCGCGTAAAAAAGCAATGAAGGGTGATAAAACTCTTGCAGGTGAGGTTGCATTCCTTGAAAGACTGCAGACAGAAATGGAGCAGGGCAAAACCGCAAGAAGTGTCGAAATTTCAGAGGACGAGCAGGAATATCTGAAAGAAGTATCACTGCTTACAATCAAGCCTGTTATCTATGCCTGCAATATGGGCGAGGATGATTTTTCAAATGGTATTGACAGCAACAAATTCTTCAAAACCGTTGAGGAAATAGCAAAGGCTGAGGATGCAGAGACTCTTCCTATCTGTGCTGAAATGGAGGCTGAAATTGCTCAGCTTGATGATGAAGAAAAGGAAATGTTCCTCGCTGATATGGGGCTTGAAAAAAGTGGTCTGGACCGACTGATTAAAAAGAGTTATGAGCTGCTTGGTCTCATTTCATACCTTACCGCAGGTAAACCCGAAGTAAGAGCTTGGACAATTAAGAAGGGTACAAAAGCACCTCAGGCTGCCGGTAAAATTCATACAGATTTTGAAAGAGGATTTATCAGAGCAGAGGTTGTTTCATTTAACGATTTGGTTGAATGCGGCAATATGACAGCTGCAAAAGAGAAAGGACTTGTACGTTCTGAAGGCAAGGAATACGTTATGAAGGACGGAGACATCGTGCTCTTCCGTTTCAACGTTTAAACCAACTATAGACAAAAGCGGACAATCTGTTGAACAAGTGTCGAATAATGTACAGTTTTGGCAAACTGACAAAAATAGTTTGCCAATTGTCTAACGTTTTTGTTGACTTTTAAAATAATTATTGATATTATATTATTAAGGTGGGAGGAATTATGTCAGAGTTTAATGTAAAAACATATGACGAAATTCTTTCAAATGCGCAATCCGGCGACAATGCTTATCTGGAAGCCGTGATTGTTAAATACAGACAGATTGTTGAATTTATAGCTTCAAAATATAAGGAATCCCCAATGGAGCGTGAGGATCTTATACAAGAGGGTATGATTGGTCTTTTGGCTGCTATCAAATCCTATGACAGCAAAAAAGGTGCCAGTTTTAATACATATTCAAAAATCTGTATTGACAATTCTATCCAGACCGCACTGCGAAAATTCAACAGACAAAAGGACATACCTCTTCAGAATGTTGTAGAATATCAAGAAGAGGAAATGCCTATTGAAAATGGATTTGACAGTGCCGAAGACATTGTTATAGCCCAAGAAAGCGTTTCACTGTTAACTAAAGTTCTTCGTGAAAATCTCTCAGATTTTGAAAACGAGGTCTTAAGACTGCACATTGTCGGATGCAGTTACAATGAAATAGCAAAACGATTATGCAAGTCACCTAAAGCAATCGACAATGCTTTACAACGTGTAAGAAAGAAATTAATTGGTATTTCTTTGTAACACATTCCCCGGCAAAATAAAATTTGAGAGGTACAAAAAATGTTTGAAGACAAGACATTAGTATGTAAAGACTGCGGAAACGAATTTGTTTTCACAGCCGGCGAACAGGAATTCTATGCAGAGAAAGGCTTTGTAAACGAGCCTCAGAGATGTAAGGAATGCCGCAACGCAAGAAAAGCTGCTGCAAAGGCTCCACGTGAATTTCACGATGCAGTATGTGCTACATGCGGTAAGGAATGCAGAGTGCCATTTGCTCCAAATGGTGACCGTCCTGTATATTGCAGCGAATGCTTTGCAAAAATGAAAGAAGAAGGCTAAGTTAAAATAGTTTTTCATTCTTAAAAGGCTCTTTTTTAAGAGCCTTTAATTTTTTGTAAAAAAGTTCTTGACATATGGTCAAAGGTGTGTTAATATTATTGAGCACCAAACGCAGAGGTATCGAAGTGGTCATAACGAGGCGGTCTTGAAAACCGTTTGTCCGAAAGGGCGCGTGGGTTCGAATCCCACCCTCTGCGCCAAATAAAAAAGCATCCACAATGTGGATGCTTTTTTATTTCGTACGGGTAAGCTAATTCGAACACACCATTATTCAGGGCTCCCACAAAGCCAAGGCTTTGTGGGAAAAAGGAAAAACATATACAGTGCTTATTATACTTTTGTTTTGCAAAAGTATTCAAGCACGAAATATGTTTTGACGCAATCCCACCCTCTGCGCCAAACAAAAAAGACATTCACTGATGTGAATGTCTTTTTTGTTTATTTGGTATAAATAGTCTCATTCCGGCTCGCAGATTTTACTAAATCCTGACTTTGTGAAAAAACAATACAGAATTAAAGTAAAAATTAACTCCCTCCTAAAAGACCGTTATCATACAAAAAATTCTTGAGCCAGTCAATTTTATAATAATCGCATTCAATATAAAGAATACCGTTTTCACAATACATTACAGCAATATATCCATATTCACTTTCATTTGAATAAAGTGTAACAGGGTGATTATCTATTTTATAGTTTTCAGTATTAAAATCAATTCCACCCTCCATTAACGGAGTAACAATTGAACTGCAAAACGCTTTTGCATCATTTTCATTATTAAGCACATATCCGGTGAAGCTCACTGAATTGCCATTAGCCCTTACGCAATTTTCAAAGGTATACTGTGGATATTGAGAACTGACAGAAGAATATATGTCATCACAATATATCCCTTCTTCAGACAGTTTGCTGAACAAAACACTTAGATTCATAACAGCATTGCCGGCATTTTCGTCAATGACAACAGTCGGCTTTGTTTCTTCATAAAAATCGCTTACTGTTGATTGAGTCGGCGATACAAAGTCGGACTGCTCTTTATGAGACTCAACAACTATTATGCCGCAGACAAATAGAGAACCACCTATAATAATCGGCATAAATGCAGGCAGCACCTTATAAAATATAAGGTTAAAGAATTCAATTAACGGTATGTGCCTGCTGTTAACAAGATCATCAATATATTCACTGTTTTCGGGATTATATACCATTCCGCTGTCAAAATCACTTTTAACCTGTTTTGCATGAGAAAAGCCTGATTTTGATAGTATTAAAGTTGATATTAAAGAAATTAAAAAATAAATTTCCGTTATTAAAAAATGCTCTGTCAGTATAGTAAACAATACAGCAAGAATTGAAAACACAACAAGGAACATGGGTGCAAAGCATAGACGTTTCATCTTTCTGAAGCTTTCCGGATTCACAGCAGCAGAAGACATCCATTTATAAAGCTTGTATCTGCTGTTGTTATGATAAGACAGATATTCATGAGCCAAACGATTTTTCACTCCGGCACTCATATATAAATAAGGAAAGAGTTTTTCATAAATGCTGTAATCGACTAATGCCAATACTACAACACCGATTACAGATGCAATTTCTAAAATATTAAATGTCATTCATAATCCTCCATCAGTATCATAATACATTATCATTAAAACAATTGCAACAGGGCAAATCAGAAATAAGCAGTAATAAGCAAGTCAAATCATTTTCATATTCTTGATTTGAGCATAATAACAGCATTGCTCTATTCGGTTGACACGGACGTTGATATTTCTCCAAAAACGGCAGACACAATCGTAGCCGCAATCTTTCGATATAATATAGTATTCTTGATTTGGATTTTTCTGTATACAGGCACCAAGATAGGATGACAGCTGAAAATCGAGCGAATTCGGCATTCCGGTTTCAATTTTTATATAAAGCTTTTTTGCCGGTATTCTTTCAAGCTCTCTATGCAGCTCCATTGTTATTCTTGTTACTTTTTTACTGTAAAAAAAGATAATCTCATCATTTGATGTGAGATTAAGCAAGGAAATCCCCTCAAGCACTCTACCGCTTTCATTTTCATAATCAATCAAAAAGCAAGCCATATTTTTATCCTCTGAAATAAAAAATGCACAGCCGAAGCTGTGCAATAAAACGCATAACTCCAACAGTCGCCAAACCAATTAAACACATCGCAAAAAGCGTGCATAAACAGAGTATGCGTTTTTTATAAATAAAAACTGCACACTTTAATTGCGAAAAAGATTTAATTGATTTGGCAATTTCAGTATATCATTATCAAATCGCAAAGTCAATAAACATAAAAAATAAAACAGACATCCAAAAGGATGTCTGTTTTTGGCGCAGAAGGAGAGACTCGAACTCTCGCGCCGGTTACCCGACCTACGCCCTTAGCAGGGGCGCCTCGTCACCAACTTGAGTACTTCTGCAAGCTGACGGGTT
>CAMWPJ010000116.1 GCA_947176035.1 uncultured Clostridia bacterium
GTACAGTCATTATGCTGATATTTTTCAACATAATATGTAAAATCCACTTCACTGATAAAATCACCGTTAAGCTGTATCTGCTCACGATAATCCGTTATCCAAGGAGATGTAAAAAGTCCGACTTTAAAGCCTTTTTGGATTAAAGTATCGGCTATTGTACAGGCTACAGTACCCTTGCCATTCGTACCTGCAATATGAATAATTTTCAAATCATTCTGCGGATTGCCCATTACTTCAAGCAAAGCAGAAATACGTTCAAGTCCCGGCTTTATGCCAAGACCTTGTTTATTTATTAAGATGTTAAGTGCATTTTCATATGTCATATAAATCACAAATCGGGAGGGCACAAAGACCCTCCCCTTCAATCTTTAAAATTATTTGCCGAGTGTTTCAATAGAATTTTTGATATTCGCAATCTTTTCCTCAAGCTTTTCGGCATCAGCCTTATTCTGTGCAACAACCTTTTCAGGTGCTTTATTCACAAAGCCGGGGTTAGAAAGCTTTTTATTGATAAATTCAAGCTTATCCTGTGCCTGAGCAAGCTCCTTTTCAAGACGCTTTTTCTCAGCCTCAAAATCAACAAGATCACCCATAGGGATATAAAGCTTAGCGTCATCTGTGATAATTGTTACAGTGTTGCCGAGATTATCAAAACTGTCACCGATAACAACCTCATTTGCAGATGCAAGACGTTTGATGAACTCACTGCCCATAGCAAATGTATCGGCATATGCTGTTTCAGCATAAACGGTTGCCTTTCTGCTTGGAGGAATATTCATTTCCGAACGTCTGTTGCGGATTGCACGGATAGCTTTCATAATTCTTTCCATCTCAGCCTCGTCAGCGGTGAATGAAAGCGACTCATCAAACTGAACCCACTCGGAAATCATAATAGATTCGTCACTGTGCGGGATAGCCTGATAAATTTCCTCTGTAATGAAAGGCATGAACGGATGAAGAAGCTTGAGTATATCCGTAAGAACATATACGAGAACTGATTTTGCGATATCCTTAGCCTTTTCATCCTCACCCTGTAATCTGATTTTTGCAATCTCAATATACCAATCACAGAATACATCCCAGATGAAATCATAGAGCTTCTGAATCGCAATACCAAGCTCAAACTTTTCAAGGTTATCCGTTACCTCTTTTGCAAGCGCATTCACCTTTGATACAATCCATTTATCCTCAATTGCCAGCTCGGCAGGAAGTCCGTTATACTCAAACTCATCATTAAGATACATAAGAACAAAACGTGCAGCATTCCAAAGCTTATTTGCAAAGTTACGGGATGCCTTAACCTTGTCATCTGAAAAGCGCATATCATTACCGGGTGAATTGCCTGTTGCAAGTGCAAAACGAAGGGCATCTGCACCATATTCCTCGATGACCTCAAGCGGGTCAATACCATTGCCGAGTGATTTGCTCATTTTCCTGCCCTGTGAATCACGAACGAGACCATGGATAAGAACTGTATCAAACGGAACCTTACCTGTCTGCTCCAGACCTGAGAACATCATTCTCATAACCCAGAACGGAATAATATCATAGCCTGTAACCAAGGTATTTGTAGGATAATACTTTTTAAAGTCTGCTGTTTCCTCAGGCCATCCCATAGTTGAGAACGGCCACAGAGCAGAGCTGAACCATGTATCAAGTGTATCGGGATCCTGATGAATATGCTTGCTGCCGCATTTTGAACACTTGCAGACATTTTTTCTGCTTACAGTGATTTCGCCGCAGTCATCGCAATACCAAGCCGGTATTCTGTGACCCCACCAAAGCTGACGTGAAATGCACCAGTCACGAATATTCTCAAGCCAATGAAAATAGGTTTTCTCATATCTCTTAGGAACGAATTTTGTATCATCATTCTTAACAGCATCAATAGCAGGACCTGCAAGCGGTTTCATTTTAACAAACCACTGCTTTGAAACCTTAGGCTCAATTGTTGTTGAACATCTGTAGCAGGTGCCTACATTGTGAGAATAATCCTCAATCTCGAGCAAAGCACCCTCTGCCTCTAAGTCCTTAACAATCTCCTTGCGGCATTCATATCTGTCCATACCGCTGTATTTGCCCCAGCCCTCTTTGATATGGGCATCGTCTGTCATAACATCAATAATTTCAAGATTATGGCGCAGACCTACCTCAAAGTCGTTAGGATCGTGTGCAGGTGTGATTTTTACAACACCTGTACCGAATTCAATATCAACATACTCATCGGCAATAACAGGAATCTGACGGTGAACGATAGGCAAATCAAGCATTTTGCCGACCATATCCTTATAGCGTTCATCATTAGGGTTAACTGCAACAGCTGTATCACCGAGCAATGTCTCAGGTCTTGTGGTTGCAAGCTCAAGATAACCACTGCCGTCTGCAAACGGATATTTAAGATGCCAAAAATGACCTGCCTGATCCTCATACTCAACCTCAGCATCCGAAATAGAGGTAAGGCAATGAGGACACCAGTTTACAATTCTTTCACCCCTGTAAATGAGACCTTTTTCATAAAGATTATTGAATACTTCAACAACAGCCTTGTTACATCCCTCATCAAGCGTAAAGCGTTCTCTGTCCCAATCACAGGATGAGCCCATTTTCTTAAGCTGTTCAATAATTCTGCCGCCGTACTGCTTTTTCCATTCCCATGCACGCTCTAAAAACTTCTCTCTGCCTAAATCCTCTTTAGTAAGACCTTCCTTGCGCATTGCCTCAACAATCTTTGCTTCGGTAGCAATGGATGCATGGTCAGTACCGGGCAGCCAAAGGGTATCATAACCATTCATTCTGTGATAGCGGATAAGAATATCCTGCAGGGTATTATCAAGGGCATGACCCATATGCAGCTGACCCGTAATGTTTGGAGGCGGAATTACAATTGTATAAGGCTTTTTGTCAGAATTGACATCAGCGTGGAAATACTTATTGTCACACCAGAATTTATAGGTGCGGTCTTCAACATCACTCGGATTGTACTGCTTTGCAAGCTCTTTTGCCATAATGAAAACTCCTTTTATAATTCATTTCTAAAAAACAAAAATGCTTTCATCTCACCATGAGACGAAAGCATAAAAATTCCGTGGTACCACTCAAATTGCATTAAATATAATGCCACTCAAATCCTTAACGCAGATATACGGACAAGACTACTGTAAATTCACCCTGCCGGCTCAAAAGCTACCTTCACATACCTCTTCTGCATCCTTGCACCAAACGGATACTCTCTGAAAGAAGAAAATATATTACTCCTCTTTTTCCCAGCCGTTAAATATTGAATATATACTAACAAATATTTTTTTAATTGTCAAGTAAGTGATTTTAATTTTGCGATTGACTTTTGAGCATCTACAAAGTATGCTTTAGGTATGCTCATAAGTGAGGTGATTAAATGAGCAAAAAAATGGGCAGACCTAAAAAAGATAACCCCATAAATATTCGTACAACAGTACGCTTAGACGCAGAAACCGACAAACAATTAACAGAATATTGCATCAAAAACAATATAACCAAAGGTGAGGCTGTCAGAATGGGTGTTCATCTTCTTTTAGGTAAAAAGTAAAGACAGTGTGCCAAATAAGCAAACCCAACACACTGTCCCCTACTAAACTGCCAAAGAAATAATCTCTGAGCCGTAAATTTATTGTACGACATAACAGAAATTATTTCAAGCACAATTATAACATTTTACACAATTTACAAATTGAAATGCTCCACGATTGCAGTGCAATTGAAGCAGAAATATTAATACGTCAATAACAAAGACAGCGTAAGAAAATTCTTACGCTGTCTTTGTTATTACTTATGCCTTTGTTATATTAACACTCGCTGTGTAATCACCGTATACCCAACAGGTATCGGAATTATCAATAACCGCTGAAACAGGATATGAGGATATACCTGTTTTAATATCATCTTTATTGAGTGATGATAAATCAACTGTCAGCTTAATATTAGCTGCCGAAATATTTTCCAAATCCTCTTCCCTGCCGACAAGCGTTATGGAATAGCTGCTCAAAGCTGTTGCCTTTGCATTGTAACCATCAGGAACATTTGAAGCATTAACATTGTTAACGTTAACCCATAATGTTTTTTCAATATAATCATCAGGAACAGTTACAGATACCTCAATCTCATCAATACTATCCAAAATAACAAGGCTGTCGAGTGATTCAACATTAAAGGTGAATTTATTTTCACCCGGTCTGAGCTTTGAAAAATCAATGTTGCCTATAACTGCCTGTGTTATATTGGCATCCTCAAGCACACCTGCACTGACTCTGTTCACACTGTAAGACACATCAAAATCACTTATATTGATTTTTCCGGGCTTACCGACAAAGTTGGTTGCAACATCAAGCTCCATTTCCTTAAGAACAGGTATTGTGACTGTAAGATTATTGGATACAGTCTCAAGCTTAATATAGCTTACCTTAGCACCGTTTGCATCAAGTGCAACAGGCGTTATATCCATCGAAGTTGTGGTTTTGAGATTTTCATCAACATTTACTGTTGCCACCACCTCTGATACCTGTGTAACAAAGGTGTTCGGACCTTTAATCTTAACCGAGCTTTCACTGAGCATAGGCACACCCATTGTGTAGCCCTCTTCAATAAAATCTTCTTTAGTATATCTGATGTCGATATCCATTACCTTTTCAGCCTCAACATCAAAATAGGCTCTGTAAACAGTCGGATAATAGCTTGTAATTTTGAAATCGGAATTATCTCTAGCCTCAACAGTAATAGGAACATCATAATTACCATTTGAGGTTACTGTATTGGTCTGCAGATAAACATTAAGATCATCAGAAGTAATATCCTTTGCAAGATATTTTTTACATGTTACTGTAACATCAACATCAACAGACTCCTCGCCAAAGCATTTTATGCCAAGCTGCTCTGCAGCTGTACCCGTAAAATCGACCGATACAGGAACGGTAATTGTTTTTGTGGTTTCGGGAGAAAGATTCATTGATGTTGTAACCCAGATAACAATTGCCAGAACAACGGATATTATAATGAGATATTTATCATTGTAAATCAGCTTTCTGATTGAGAAGCTGCTTTTTTTATTTTCAGCCATTATTTTTTCTTCCTCCTTACAAGCTTTGTGATTATCTTGTCATCAGCGGAGGTACCTGACGGAACAAAGGCTGTCATAAGAATATCTCGCAAATCACCATCAGAAATATCTCTTTGCAAAACACCATTCTGAACAACGGAAATAAAGCCTGTTTCTTCACTGACAATAACAACAATTGCGTCACTCTGCTCTGTAAGACCTATACCTGCTCTGTGCCTTGTACCAAGAGCTGTTGAGACAGTCTTTTTTGTAAGCGGAAGAATACAGCCTGCTGCATAAATCTTACCGTCACGAATAACCATCGCACCATCGTGCAACGGCGATTTAGGGAAAAATATATTTTCAACAAGCTCCTTTGTAACCTTTGCGTGCATTTCTGTACCTGTTGCAATAACATCACCAAGCAGAGTGTTATTTTCAAAACAGATAAGCGCACCGATTTTCTGGTCGCTCATATCGGAGCAGGCCTTACAGACAGATTCAATAGCATCTGAAATTTCTGCAATTTCAATTGCAACACCGGGATGAATAATTGTTTTAAGGCTTTTAGCGGTTGCACCGTGACCCACCTGCTCAAGAATCTTTCGCATTTCGGGAGCAAAAAGAATAACAAGAATAATAAGAATATTTGAAAATATCGACTTAAAAATAAAGCTTGATGCCTCCATATCAAGAAGGTTAACTATGCCGTAAACCACAGCAAGATAAATAAGACCTTTTACCAGCTGAAGTGCCCTTGATTCTCTGATAATTCTTATACAGATATAAATAACAATGGCAACTACAACAATATCTAAAAAGTCTGATATTGAAAATGTGGAGAACACACTCAGTATTTTATTTAATAA
>CAMWPJ010000117.1 GCA_947176035.1 uncultured Clostridia bacterium
AGTCAGGTGCAGCACAGACTAAGGCAATGAAAAAGGCAGCAGGCTCACTTCGTATTGTCCTTGCTCAGTACAGAGAAATGGATGTCTTTACTCAGTTTTCGTCAGACCTTGATGAGGAAACCAAGGCAGGTCTTGTTTATGGTCAGGGACTTATGGAGCTATTAAAGCAGCCGCTTGGCAGACCGCTTTCGCTTGCTGATATGGTAATCACTCTTGTGGCTGCCACAGGCAAAAGGTTTATGGATGTTCCGATTAATAAAATTAAACCATTCCAGATGGATATGCTTGATTTTATGAACGAAAAATATTCAGATATCGTTAATACAATTGAAAGCATCAAGCTTTTGGATGATGATATGAGAGAGCAGATTTTAGCTGCAGTTGATGAATTTAAGAAGGTAAATAATGGCTAATTCACGTGAAATACAAGCCAGAATGAAGTCAATTAAGGATACCATGAAAATCACAAATGCAATGTGCATGATATCCTCTTCAAAGCTTCAGAAGGCAAGACGTGATCTGAAAAATACAGAGCCGTATTTTTATGCAATTCAGGAGTCGCTTGCAAAAATACTTGACCTTTCACCCGATACGGGCAACGAGTTTTTTGATAAGCGCGAGAGCATTCCTGCAAGGGAACGCAAGCAGGGCTATATTGTTGTCACTGCCGACAAGGGTATGGCGGGTGCATATAACCACAATGTTATCAAAATTGCTGAGAAGGAGGCTTTGTCTGACAATAAGAATATGCTTTTTGTTGTCGGTCAGGTTGGTCGCAGATATTTTGAAAAAAAGAATATTCCAATCGATATAAATTTTAAATACACAGCTCAGAATCCGAATATGAACAGAGCAAGAATCATCAGTGAAAAGGTTGTTGATTTGTTCAGGACAGGTGAGCTTGACGAGGTTTATATCGTATATACAAGAATGATTAACTCGGTTACTTTTAATGCAGAGATTAAGCAGCTGCTGCCGCTTAAGAGAAGCAAGCTTGAAGCTGACGGAAAAAACAATTATCAGCAGTGCTATTTTGCACCTGATATTGACACTGTGTTTGCCAATATAGTTCCTAATTATGTTGCAGGCTATGTTTATGGTGCACTTGTTGAATCTTACTGTTCAGAACATAATGCCCGTATGATGGCTATGCAGACAGCAACTGATGCAGCAAGTGATATGCTCAGGGGATTGAGTATCGAGTTTAACCGTGCGAGACAGGCGGCGATTACGCAGGAGATTACTGAGGTAATTGCAGGCTCAAAGGCACAGAAAAACAAATCAGAGTAGGAGGTGTCCTTTTATGAATATTGGTAAAATTATACAGGTTATGGGACCTGTTGTTGACGTTGAGTTTGAGAGTGAACTGCCAAAAATTAAGGACGCTCTTGAGGTTACAGTTGACGGCAAAAGACTTGTTATGGAGGTCAGCCAGCATATCGGCTCAAATTGTGTGCGCTGTATTATGCTTGCAGCGTCAGAAGGTCTTTGCAAGGATATGGAGGTTACCGCAACAGGTGATGCCATAAAGGTGCCTGTGGGCAGCAAAACACTCGGCAGACTTTTCAATGTCGTCGGTGATGCAATTGATGGTAAGGGCGACCTTGATGACGAGGAACATTGGCCTATTCACAGAGCTGCTCCGTCATTTGAAGATCAGGCGTCAGAGGTAGAAATACTCGAAACGGGTATAAAGGTAATCGACCTTTTGACCCCTTATCAGAAGGGCGGTAAAATTGGACTTTTCGGTGGTGCAGGTGTTGGTAAAACCGTTCTGATTCAGGAGCTTATTACTAACGTTGCAACCCAGCACGGCGGTTATTCGATTTTTACAGGTGTAGGTGAGCGAAGCCGTGAGGGTAACGATTTATGGAAAGAAATGGGTGAGTCAGGAGTTCTTAGCAAAACTGCACTCGTTTTCGGTCAGATGAATGAGCCGCCCGGAGCACGTATGCGTGTTGCCGAAACAGGACTGACAATGGCAGAATATTTCCGTGATGTTGAGCATCAGGACGTTTTGCTTTTTATTGATAATATTTTCAGATTTGTACAGGCCGGCTCAGAGGTATCTGCACTTCTTGGCAGAATGCCGTCAGCTGTTGGTTATCAGCCGACCCTTGCGACAGATGTAGGTGAATTGCAGGAGCGTATCGCATCAACAAAGAATGGCTCAATCACATCTGTTCAGGCAGTATATGTGCCTGCTGATGACCTTACAGACCCTGCCCCTGCAACTACCTTTGCACATCTTGATGCTACAACCGTTCTTTCAAGAAAGATTGTTGAAAAGGGTATTTACCCTGCTGTTGATCCGCTTGAGTCAAACTCAAGAATTCTTGAGGCGGATGTTGTCGGTGAAGAGCATTATGAGGTTGCTCGAAAGGTGCAGGCTTATCTGCAGAAATATAAGGAATTGCAGGATATTATTGCAATTCTCGGTATGGAGGAGCTTTCCGATGAGGATAAGCTGACTGTTTACCGTGCAAGAAAGATTGAAAAATTTCTTTCACAGCCGTTTCACGTTGCCGAAGCTTTTACAGGCTTGCCAGGTATCTATGTATCTGTAAAGGATTCCGTAAAAGGGTTTAAGGCTATTGTTGACGGTGAGGTTGATGATGTTCCGGAAATGGCATTCTTCAATACAGGTACGATTGAGGATGTTCTCAAAAAGGCTGAGGAAATGTCAAGGCAGTAAGCTGTAATTTGGTGATTATATGAATACCTTTAAATTAAAAATTATTGCATCAAACAGAATATTTTTTGACGGTGATGCTCAGTCACTTGTTGTTCCTAATATTGATAAGGGGCTCGAGGGCTTTCTTGCCAATCATGAAAATTGTATTATGCCGGTTGAAACAGGAGAGATGAAAATAACCGATGCCGACGGTAAGGTTGTTGAAGCGTTTGTAGGTAACGGTTTTCTTGAATTTCTGGACAATACAGCAATGCTTGTTTGTATATCAGCCGAACTGCCTGAAGAAATTGATGAACGCAGAGCACAGGAAGCAAAAGACAGAGCTGAGGAGGAATTGCGTCAGCAGCGTTCCCAGCTTGAATATTATCATTCACAGGCGAACCTTGCCCGTGCAATGGAACGACTTAAGATTAAAAACAGACATAATATTTGATTTTGGGCATATTATTAAGGAGTGGTTGACCACTCCTTTTTTGTTTAAATTATGTCTTTTTCCGTTATGCTGTGTCTCGTCAAAACAAATTCCGCATTTAAACAAATTGCTTACGCAATATGTAACAAGTGCTCCATTTGTTTATCCTCTTCCCAAAAAGCAAAATGCTTTTTGGGAGCCCTGATTAAATTCCGCTCGGTCACATATCTACATATGCTCCGTCGGCGAAATTTTGTCAAAGCCTTGCCTAACGAAAAAATCCATTAATTTAAAGGCGTTTCGGATATTTACAATGTTGACTTATTCTTTTGTAGGGTGCGATGTGAATCCTTTTGTCACCTGCGGTGCCATTTCCCCTGACAGGGGAATAACATCGCACCGAATATACATACGCGTACAAACAAAGCGATGCAGGCATCCTTCCCTACTGATATAAACAATTAATTTATATTAATATTTAATAATTATTATTGACTTAAAAGTTTGCATAGTTTAGAATTAAAATACCAATGTTATTGCATAGAATTATTATAGATTATTTTTGAGGACGTGATTTAGTGAAAGTCATTTTAAGCTGTCTTGTGTGCAGACTTGTTACCTTTATCCTGCAAAAAATGGGCAGGGGTGCAACAACGCTTCCGGGCAGAGTTGCACTTAAGGTTAAACGTAATATTTTGTCAGACCTTTCGAAGAATGTTAAGGTAATTATTGTTACAGGTACGAACGGCAAAACCACCTCCTGCCGTATTATTGAAGAGGGTCTGAAGACTGCGGGCAAAACCTATTTTATCAATAAATCAGGTGCAAACCTTATTACCGGTATTACTGCATCCTTCATTATGAATTCAACAATTACAGGCAGAAATAAATATGAATATGCAATTGTTGAGTGTGATGAAAACGCTTTTCGTGAGGTTTCAAGATATATCCGTGCCGATGTTGTTCTTGTTACCAATGTATTCCGTGACCAGCTTGACAGATACGGCGAGGTTACCCATACACTTAATGCAATTAAAGAGTCAATCAAAAATCTCCCGAATGCAACAGTATGTCTGAATGCCGATTGCTCGCTGACCTATTCCATGTCACGTGAAATTCCGAATAAGATTGTGACATATGGTGTTAATGTTCCTTTTGATAAAAGTGCTAAGGAGCCTGAAATTTCTGATGCAAAATATTGTATTTCCTGCAAGCATGAGTACAGATATTCTTATCACACTTACGGTCATCTTGGGGGCTTTGAGTGTGTAAGCTGTGGATACAAACGTGTATCACCCGACTTTGCAGTTACCTCTGTTGAAGAGCTTAAACCGAACAGCTCGCTTGTTGTTACAGATTTTGACGGCGATAAGAATATCACGAAAATCAATATCGGCGGCACATATAATATTTACAATGCAATCGGATGTTCTTCGGCATTGTCAGCATTTGGTCTTGATAATAGAACTATATATAAAGCACTTGAAAATTTCAATGGTGCTTTCGGCAGAATGGAGCAGTTTGAAAGCGGAGATAATAAAATTAATGTTATCCTTGTTAAAAATCCTGCAGGCTTTAGTCAGACAATGAGCTTCCTTAAATCAATTGAGGATGATTATACTCTGATTTTATCCCTTAATGATAATGCGGCAGACGGTCGTGATATCAGCTGGATATGGGATGTTGATTTTAACGATATATTCAAAAAGAGTAATGTTAAGGATATTTATGTAACCGGTAAGCGCTGCTACGATATGGCCATCCGTGTTAAGTATGAAGGTGTCGGTAACAGAGAAATCAAGGTTATTGAGAACGAGGATTACGACAAGCTTGTCGATATTGCAACATCTCAGGGCAGGGATGTTTATATTGTTCCAACCTATACATCTATGATGACAATGCGCCCTGTTATTGCTAAAAGATTAGGAGGTAAGGACTTTTGGGAATGATAATCAGAATTGCGCATCTTTACCCTGATATGCTTAATCTTTATGGTGACAGGGGTAATATTATTGCGCTTACGCAGCGAATGAATGCAAGAGGAATTGAAGTTCAGACAGACGCTATAACAATGGGCAAGCGCTTTAATGCAGATGATTATGATATGCTCTTTATCGGCGGCGGTCAGGATTTTGAGCAGGATGTACTCCTTGATGATTTGAAAAAGGGTAAGGATGCCGAAATTAACAAAGCTATTCACAACGGCACGGTTATGCTTGCTATCTGCGGCGGCTATCAGATGCTTGGCAAATACTACAAAACCTATGACGGCAAAATGCTTGAATATATGGGTGCTCTTGATTTTTACACTGAGGGTAAGGAAGAGCGCATGATTGGCAACTATGCCTATAAAACCAAAGAGGGTATAGAGGTTGTCGGCTTTGAAAATCACAGCGGCAGAACTTATCTCGGCAAAGGTGTTGAGCCGCTTGGCAGAATGATTAAGGGCTATGGCAATAACGGCGAGGATGGCACAGAGGGTGTGCGCTATAAAAATACCTTCGGCACCTATTCACACGGTCCTGTTCTGCCTAAGAATCCTGATTTTGCAGACTTGCTTATTTCAAAAGCAGTTGAAAATAAGTATGGTAAATCCAACCTTGCTCCGCTTGATGATACACTCGAGGCAAAAGCAAGAGCGCAGGTAATGAGATTATATATTAAATAAATTATTGTTTAGAGTGCAATAAATCACCCATAACCGCACACAGGAATAAATAC
>CAMWPJ010000118.1 GCA_947176035.1 uncultured Clostridia bacterium
ATCAGCATTAATATATTTTTTATCTTTAAATTTTTAATATATTTCATATGTCATGTCCAATCATGATTATTTTTTGTATTATAACATTTTTTACTGTATATGTCAGTTGATTTCAGTATAATTTAAAATTTGTTATCATTTTGTTTAGATTTACTTAGAAAAAAACTGATAATTCCTATTGACAAAGTAGGAAATGAGTGGTAACATATCCTATTGAAAAGGTAGGTAATGAGTATGACTGATAAAATAATATATGCTGACAATGCAGCAACTACAAAATTAAGTAAAAGCTCACTTGATGCAATGCTGCCGTTTTTTACTGATATTTATGGCAATCCTTCATCACTCCATATATTAGGGCAAACAGCTAAGGAGCATCTTGAAAGCTCAAGGGAAATCATTGCAGCTTTGATTGGAGCGAAGCCGAAAGAAATTTATTTTACCTCTGGCGGCAGTGAAGCGGATAATCAGGCAATAAGAACAGCAGCATATCTAGGCAAAAGAAAGGGTAAAACACATATTATATCGTCAAAGTTTGAGCATCACGCCGTTTTGCATACTTTAAAGGCTCTTGAAAGAGAGGGGTATACAATAACGCTTCTTGACGTATATTCAAATGGTATTGTAAAGGCTGAAGATGTTGAAAATGCGATAACGGACGATACATGTCTCGTGACGATTATGACCGCTAATAATGAAATTGGTACAATCCAGCCTATTACTGAAATTGGAAGAATATGCAGAGAAAAGGGTGTGCTTTTTCACACTGATGCAGTTCAGGCTGTTGGTCACATTCCGGTTAGTGTTGATGATATGCAGGTTGATATGCTTTCTGCATCAGCTCATAAATTTCATGGTCCGAAGGGAATAGGCTTTCTTTATGTAAAATCAGGGATACCTGTTGCCAATATTATTGAAGGCGGTGCACAGGAACGCGGCAAAAGAGCGGGTACTGAAAATATCGCTGCAATTGCAGGTATGGCTGCTGCATTAAAGGATGCGGTTAAAGATCTTGGAGAAAATGCTGTTAAAATAGCTGCTATGCGTGACAGTCTTATTGAAGGATTGCAAGGGATAGAACGTAGCCGAATTAATGGTGATTTAGAAAATCATCTTCCCGGTACACTCAATATGTGTTTTGAGGGAATTGAGGGCGAAAGTCTTTTACTTTTGCTTAATATGCGTGGTATCTGTGCTTCAAGCGGCTCTGCCTGCACAAGCGGCAGCCTTGACCCGTCACACGTTTTACTTGCAATTGGTGTTCCCGTTGAGATTGCACATGGCTCTCTTCGCCTTTCACTCAGTGAATATAATACCATGGATGAAATTGAGCATATCATAAAATCAGTGCCCGAGGTGGTAACATATCTTCGTTCTATATCACCTGTTTGGGAAAAGATTATTAGTGAAAATAATTAAATAGTTTATTATAGGAGAAAAAATTATGGCACTTTATTCAGAAAAAGTTATGGACCACTTTACAAATCCAAGAAATGTTGGTAAAATTGATAATGCAGACGGTATAGGTGAAGTAGGCAACGCAAAATGCGGCGATATAATGAAAATATATATCAAGGTATCTGATGACGGAATTATTGATGATGTTAAGTTCAATACTTTCGGCTGTGCATCAGCCATTGCCTCAAGCTCAATGGCTACTGAAATGATTAAAGGTCAGCCTCTTGATAAGGCGCTTGAGCTTACAAACAAAGCTGTTGTTGAGGCTCTTGATGGCTTGCCTGCTGTTAAGATTCACTGCTCCGTTCTTGCAGAAGAGGCTGTCAAAATGGCAGTTAAGGATTATTATGATAAGAAAGGCATTTCATATGATCCGTCGCAGTTTTGCGAGGGGAATTGTGAATGCTGCGGAGAGCATTAAATGATTAAGGATATTCAGCAGGAAATAATCAGATTAAAAAATGAAAAAGATATTTGCATATTGGCTCATTGCTATCAGTCGCCTGAAATATTGGAGGTTGCTGATTTTGTAGGCGATTCCTTTGCTCTTGCTGTAGAGGCATCAAAGATTGAGAATAAAACAGTTATTATGTGCGGTGTTCGCTTTATGGCTGAAACCGTTAAAATTCTTTCACCTGACAAAAACGTTATTCTTTCAAATGCAGATGCAGGCTGTCCTATGGCTGAAATGATGGATAAAGAAATTATCGCTCAGGTTAAGGAGCAGTATCCCGATTATACGGTTGTTGCTTATGTCAACACGACAAGCGAGCTTAAAACTATATGTGACGTTTGTGTTACATCATCATCTGCACTTAATATCTGTAAAAAAATAGAGAATAATAACATTTTGTTTATACCGGATTGCAATCTCGGTGATTGGATTGCAAAGCAGCTGCCTGAAAAGAATTTTAAACTTCTTAACGGTGGTTGTCCTACTCACGCAAGAATGTCAGAGACTGACGTAAAAAAGGCTAAAGAACAGCATCCTGATGCACTGTTCCTTGTTCATCCTGAGTGTAAGCCCGAGGTTGTTGCACTTGCAGATTATGCCGGCTCAACAACAGGTATTATGAATTATGCTAAAAACAGTAATGCTAAGGAATTTATTATCGGTACTGAGAACAGTATTGTTACGCATCTTCAGCTTGACTGTCCTGACAAAAAATTCTATCCGCTTTCAAAGGATTGCATCTGTCATAATATGAAAGCCACAACAATTGTTGATGTGCTTAATTGCTGTAAGGGCGAATTTGGCGAGGAAATCACTCTTGATAAAGAAATTTATGAGGGTGCAAAAAGATGTATTGATGAAATGATAAGGCTTGGTTAAAGATATGGCTACTATAAAAAAAGCAATTATCGCAATGAGCGGTGGCGTTGATTCCAGCGTTGCCGCTTTTTTGATGAATAAAAAAGGATATGAATGTATTGGTGCTACAATGAAGCTCTATGATAATGAGGATATTGCCATCAGCACTGAAAAAACATGCTGTTCGCTTGATGATATCGAGGATGCAAGAGCAGTTGCAAGGCGGCTTTCAATGCCTTATTATGTTTTCAATTTTAAGGATGAATTTGTTGAAAAAGTAATTAATAATTTTATTTTTACTTACGAAAATGGTGGGACTCCCAATCCCTGCATAGAATGTAACAGACATCTTAAATTTGCCAAGCTTTTTCAGCGTATGCAGGAGCTTGAATATGACTATGTCGTAACCGGTCATTATGCTAGAGCAGTTGAGAGTAACGGCTGGTTTTATCTGAAAAAAGGTATTGATGAAACCAAGGATCAAAGCTATGTTCTATATTCCTTGACTCAGAATCAGCTTGCACATATTCAGTTCCCGCTTGGTGAATATACAAAAGCTGAAATAAGAAAAATTGCTGAAGAGCAGAACTTTTTAAATGCAAGAAAGAAAGACAGTCAGGATATTTGCTTTGTTCCTGATGGTGATTATGCCGGCTTTATTGAAAAGTTCACAGGGAAAACTTATCCTGTCGGTAATTTTATCGACTTGCAGGGTAATGTTTTGGGTCAGCATCAAGGAATTATCAGATATACGAACGGACAGCGAAAAGGTCTTGGTGTTGCTTTCGGCAAACCGATGTATGTTGCTGATAAGGACATTGTGAATAACACTGTTACTCTTTGTACTAATGAGGAGCTTTTTTCAAAAGAACTTAGAGCAATTGATTTTAATTGGCTGATTCCGAATCCTGAAAAGAAAATAAAATGTAAAGCACGTGTAAGATATAATATGAAAGAACAGCCGGGAACGGCCTATATTCTGGATAATGGTGCTGTTAAGGTGATTTTTGATGAGCCGCAGCGAGCAATTACCAAGGGTCAGGCTGTTGTTCTTTATGATGATGATGATACTGTACTTGGAGGAGGAATAATAGTTTAATGGAAAACGGTAATACCAATTGGGGACAATCGGTTACAGCTGTTGTTATTAAGGATAATAAGGTGTTGCTTGGCAGGCATACATATGGTCCGGGTAAGGGTAAGCTGATTGTACCGGGTGGTTATGTTAATATAGGCGAATCACCTCAGCAGGCAATAGTCCGAGAATATTTCGAGGAGACCGGAATTATAATTGAACCAAAAGATGTAATTGGTATAAGATTTAATTCTCATGATTGGTATGTGGCATTTACAGCAGATTATATCAGCGGAGAGCCGAAGTCAGACCATGATGAAAACAGCGAGGTAATCTGGCTCGATGCAGATGAAGCACTGCAGCGTGAGGATGTTCCTGAACTTACAAAAAAACTGCTTGAAAGTGCGATTAATAATAATTCTTCATTAAAGAAAACACCATTCCGGAGTGCTGAAAAGAATTCTCCGTATTCCTTATATGTTAAATAACATAAATTATAATTTATCATAAATCTTATCTCTCGCATAATATAAAGTATATTATGAAATGAGGTAAGATTTATGATTTTATATATAAAGGTAGGTTCGATTACTAACGCTCAGCGCGGACAAAGATTACTTCGCTCAAACGGCTATAAGCCGCAGATTAAAAAAGTAGAAAATCCAAGCAAAACAGATGGCTGCGGCTATGCTCTTGAGGTTGAGTCAGGTGATAAATCACCTGTTAATATATTAGAAAAAAACAGAATAAAAGTAAGAGGAGTTGAGGTGCTGTGATATATCTTGATAACAGCGCCACAACAAATCCCAAGCCCGCTAACGTAATAAATGCGGCCAGCTTAGGGATGAAGCATTTCAGCTTTAACAGTGGCAGAGGAGGCTATAGACAATCGGTTATGACATCAGAAAGAATATTTGATGTCAGAGAAAAGATTGCAAATATGATTTCATTTCCAAGTGAAAATATTGCTTTCACTCCAAACTGCACTCTTGCACTGAATATGGCAATCAAGGGTAGTGTTAAACAGGGCGATCATGTTATAATATCCTCTCTTGAGCATAATGCAGTTTCAAGACCGGTAGCAGCACTTGCATCAAAGGGTATAATAACCTATGATGTTGCTTCCCTGAGCTTTGACAGTGAGCAGATTATAAGAAATTTTAGAATGCTTATCAGAAAAAATACTTCTCTGATAATTTGTATGCAGGCATCAAATGTGTTTGGCTGTATATTTCCGATTAAAGAGCTTAGTGAACTTTGCAGAGAAAACGGCATTCGTTTTATTGTTGATGGCGCGCAGGGTGTCGGTGTAATACCAATCAGCGGTAATGATAATATTAATATTCTTTGTGCACCCGGGCATAAAGGTCTTTATGGTCCTATGGGAACAGGCTTTATGGCAGTTAATGAGGCTGTTGAGCTTGATACGATTATTGAAGGTGGAACAGGATCATCATCAATGAATCTGTCTCAGCCTGATTTTTTACCGGATCGTTTTGAATCGGGTACACTAAATAATAGTGGCATAATCGGACTTGGCGCAGGTGTTGATTTTGTGCGCTCAAAGGGCATAGAAAATATTTATAGGCATGAGCTTTGTCTTATACAAATGATGTACAGAGAAATGGAGAAAAACGATAAGGTTACACTTTATACCCCATATCCCGAAAAGGGCTGTTTTGCACCTATTCTTTCCTTTAACTATTCTGATTATCAGTCTGAAAAAACAGCACAGCTTTTAGCCGACAGAGGAATAGCAGTGCGTGCGGGACTTCATTGTTCTCCGCTTGCACACAAAGCGTTCAATACAACTGACAGAGGAACTGTGCGAATCAGTCCGTCTGTTTTCACAAAGCAATATGAATGTGAAATTTTTTTGAACTCTTTAAAAAAACTATGATATTCCCTTTATTTCTCCAATATTCTGTGGTAATAT
>CAMWPJ010000119.1 GCA_947176035.1 uncultured Clostridia bacterium
TTATCATATCCAGCACCAAACATTTTGTTTATAGAATTAAGTAAAGGGCGGATAGTAAAATCCGCCCAGATTTACAAATATAAAATTACTTTTTCAAAGCAATACCCTTTTCTTTAAGACCTGCAACAATACCGTCAACAATATTCATAACCTCTTCACGGGTAAGTGTTTTTTCAGGATGTGAGAAGGTTATTCTTGTTGTGATTGATTTTGCATTTTCGTCTGCATAGGTATCAACAACCTCTACCTTTTTAACAAGTGTGCTCTTTGCATTTTCAATTGCATTTGCAATCGGTGCAAACTTATCACTGACAAAGGAAAGGTCAATTTCAATTGCAGGGAACTTTGACGGCTCTTCATAAGAAATGCTGTCATTTGAAAGCTCGGCAAATGCTTTCACATCAAGCTCGGCAAATACAATTGCAGCCTTTTTATCTATTTTCTTTGATACGACAGGGTGAACAATACCGATTACACCAAGCTCCCTGCCGTCGCAGATAACAGCATTGAGATTTCTCGGGTGTTCATATGAATGCGATGCCTCTGCTGCTTTGAATTCAAGGCTCTTGTGCTTGATATCATCAGTAACGACTGCAAGTATATCCCTAAGCTCAAAATAAAGCTGTTCAACGGACTTTGTTTTGCTGTAAAGTGTAACAGCTAACTTTTTATGCTCATCACAAAGGTTATCATCACTAACACCGTTAATAACTCTGCCGATTTCAAACACACCGAAATCGGTTGAAAAGCCTGTGTTACCCTTAACCTGACAAAGCTGTGTAGGGATAATGGATTTGCGGATGGTTTCAATATTAGGATTGGTTGCATTAATAAGCTTAATATTATCCTCAACCTCAATACCAAGTGACTTGTATTCATCATAATATGCCCAAACATAGGAATGCAGCTCGTGAAGTGAGAAACGCTTTACAAGGATATCCTTAATCTTATCCTCATCCGTCTTTTCAACATCTGCTCTTACAGGATAAAGCGGAGCATTGGCTGTGTGGATATCAAAGTTATCATAGCCGTAAATACGTGTGATTTCTTCAATAATATCAGCCTTGATTGTAACATCCTTTGTTGCTCTCCAGCTTGGAACAACAACACTGAAATTATCATCCTCAAGCTTAACATCAAAGCCGAGTGAGGTAAGTGTGCTTGTAATTGTATCATTATCGATTTCAATGCCTGTGTATCTGTCAACAAATGCCTTATCAAAATCAAGCTCAACTGTATCATAATGATAAGCGTATTCATCTGTAAGTGCAGATACAACCTGAACACCGCCGTCAATATCAGTCATAAGCTTAACAAAACGAGCAATAGCAGGAACTGTCATTTCAGGATCAAGACACTTTTCATAGCGCATGGACGCATCTGTTCTGTGAGAAAGACGAACAGTTGACTTACGGATTGATACTGCATTGAAGGTTGCAGATTCGAGAGTAAGGGTTGTTGTATCCTCAACAATCTCACTGTCAAGACCGCCCATAATACCTGCAATAGCAACAGGTGTATTGTCATTGCAGATCATAAGTGTATTCTCGTCAATATTTCTTTCAACACCATCAAGGGTCCGGAAGGTAAAAGGTGTATCAAATCTCTTGATACGGATTTTTTCAACCTTACGTGAATCAAAAGCGTGCATTGGCTGTCCCATTTCAAGCATGAGATAGTTTGTAAGGTCAGCAAGGAAATTAATAGCACGCATGCCACAGTAATAAAGACGGATGCGCATATTAACAGGGCTTACATTTGTGTTAATATTCTCAACCTGCAAACAGGAATATCTTTGGCATAGGTTATCCTCTATCTTCATATCAACCTTAGGAAGATTGTTATACTGTGTTAAATCAACGGTATCAAGCGGTTTAAGCTCTCTTCCTGCAAGTGCTGCGAATTCACGAGCAATACCATAATGACCCCAAAGGTCAGGGCGGTTTGTAAGTGATTTGTTATCCACCTCAAAAATGATATCATCAATCTGGTATGCTTCTTTAATATCTGTACCATTAGCAAAATTATCGGCAATCTCCATAATACCCGAATTATCCTCACTGATACCGATTTCCTTTTCAGAACAGCACATACCATTAGAGGTGTAGCCGGCAAGCTTACGAGGAGTAATTTCAAGTTCACCTATTTTTGCACCAACCTTAGCAAAAGCAGTTTTAAGACCTACTCTTACATTCGGTGCACCGCAAACAACGTCTGTAAGCTGACCATCACCTGCATCAACCTTTAAAAGGTGAAGCTTCTTGGAATCCGGATGATTTTCAACAGACATAATTTCTGCCACAACAACACCGCTCAAATCACTGCCCTTGAAGAAAATTTCATTTTCAACCTCGGCAGTTGAAAGTGAAAAGCGATGAATAAGCTCAACCTTGTCAAGACCTGTGAAATCAACGAAATCACTAATCCAGTTCATTGATAAAAACATAATCTGCACTCTCCTTTCTTACTCGTCGTCAGTAAACTGTGACAGGCTCTTGAGACTGCCGCTGTTCAAATCACGAATATCCTTAATACCATATTTCATCATAACAAGTCGTGTAAGACCAAGACCGAAAGCGAAGCCTGTGTATTCCTCAGGGTCAATACCGCCTGCCTTAAGCACCTCAGGATGAATCATGCCGCATGGGCAAAGCTCAAGCCAACCGCTATGCTTACATGACGGACAACCATCTCCGCCACAAATAAGGCAGCTTATATCCAGTTCAAAGCCAGGCTCAACGAATGGGAAGAAGCCCGGACGAAGTCTTACCTTAATATCCTTTTGGAACACCTCTGAAAGCATTGTCTTCATAAAGTAAATAAGATTTGAAATGGAAATATTCTTGTCAACCATAACACCCTCCATTTGGAAAAAGGTATTTTCATGACAGGCATCAGTCGCTTCATTTCTAAAGCATCTGCCCGGGAATATAGCCTTGATAGGCACACCGTCATTAACAAGTGCATCCTTATATTTTTTATAGATAGCATTCTGTGCAGCTGAGGTCTGTGACTTCAAAAGCTGACCGTTTTCAAGGTAATAGGTATCCTGCATATCGCGGGCAGGATGATGCTTTGGAATATTAAGAGACTCAAAGCATTCATAGTCGGTTACAACCTCACTGTAATCCTCAACCGTAAAACCCATTGATTTGAATATTCTTTCAACCTCACGCTGAACAAGCGTAATCGGATGATATGAACCCCTGTCAAGCTTTGCAGGCATTGACAAATCAAATTCAGGCATAAGATTAATCTGTGCCTCTATTTCCTTTTTCTTAAGTTCATCTGTTTTAGCGGCAATTTTTTCTGCAACAGCACCCTTAAGCTCATTTACCTTTTGACCAAATGTTTTTTTCTCGTCATTTGAAAGCTCTTTCATACCTTTAAGAAGATCGGTTACACTGCCCTTCTTGCCAAGGTAAGCAACACGAACATTCTCAAGCTCTGCCATGCTTTCAATCTTTTCAAGCTCTTTTTCAAACTTCTCTTTAAGACTGATAATCTTTGCGTCCATACTAACCTCCATATAAAAAAATAAAACCGCCTCAAAAATGAGGCGGAATAATTCCGTGGTACCACTCAAATTACAGCAACACAAAATTGCTGTCACTCTGTTTGCTTTAACGCAGCAGTTACGTTCGGCTTACTTTCTCACCGAAGGCTCACAAGCTGAAATTCATTTTCAGATAATATATATGCTTTCACCCAACGCACACTCTCTGCAATATTAATCAAAAAACTACTTACACTTGGTCTTTGCTTTTAACTATTACAGTGATTATAAACCAAAAAAGACACATAAGTCAAGCATTTTAAATCTAATTTCTTCATATAAATTAAAAAAGGTATTGTAATTTTGCTAAAAAATGTATATAATTATTTTGTAATGCTTTACAGGGAGGTGACTTTACCGTGACAGATAAAACCATGACTTTCAGAATTGGGGACGAAAAGGAAGATATTATGAAGGAAACCCTGACCGTTGTTTTTGACGCGTTGCAGGAAAAGGGCTACAATCCGATTAACCAGATTGTCGGATATATTCTTTCAGAGGATCCAACCTACATCACAACTCATAATAACGCAAGAAGTCTTATCAGAAGGATTGACCGTGATGAGCTTATGGCGGCGATGGTAAAGTCTTATCTCGACTAAATTAAAAGGAGGGTTATCTTTGGCAGACAAGAAAAATGAAAAATTCCTTGAGTACAAAGGTAAACCTTTGGTTAGATGCGACAAAACAATTTACTATGGCAACATGAGCGATCCATATGTAATTTGCCTTAACGTACTTGACGAAAAAAATCTTGAAGATTTAAAAATGTCAGGAAGGGTTGTTATTCAGCTTATTAATACTGACCCCGATGTATCACCAAAGGACAAAATAGTTAAGAAAAGCGAAAAGTCAGGTCTCTTCAACGCACTTGACCTTGGCGCAGTATGGCTTGAAAGAGCTTTAAAGTAAACGCAAAAACCGATTGAATCAATCAATCGGTTTTTCTTTGTAATATAGTAAACAACCTTTTTATATAAACAAGGAGACTATTATGTATACAGCTGACAATAAAAGATATGAAAAAATGACTTATAATTTCTGCGGAAAAAGCGGCTTGCAGCTGCCTAAAATTTCAATCGGTCTGTGGCAGAATTTTGGAATTAACGATGACTACGAAACAATGAAGGATATCGTCCTTACTGCCTTTGACCATGGAATAACACATTTTGATCTAGCAAACAACTACGGACCTGAACCGGGCAGAGCAGAAATCAATTTCGGCAAAATATTCAAAGAAAACCTTAAGCCTTATAGAGATGAAATCATAATCAGCACTAAGGCAGGCTATGAAATGTGGGATGGACCTTACGGCGGCAGAGGCGGCAGCAGAAAATATCTTACTGCATCACTTGACCAGAGCCTGCAGCGTATGGGGCTTGATTATGTTGATATATTCTATCATCACTGCCTTGCACCTGAAACGCCGCTTAAAGAAACTGCACTCTGTCTTGCAGATATCACACGTCAGGGCAAGACATTGTATGTTGGTGTGAGCAATTATGACGGTCACACAATGCACAAAATGCACCATAAGTGTGATGATTATAATGCTCCGTTTATCATTAATCAGAACCGTTATTCAATTTTTGACAGAACTATTGAACACAATGACTTGAAAAAAGAGGCTGTAAGCAAGGGCAAAGGAATTATTGCCTTCTCACCTCTTGCACAGGGTCAGCTTTCTGATAAATATGAAAACGGAATACCTGAAAATTCTCGTCTTTATAACAATGAAAAGCTACAGGCACATGTTGGATATGATGAAAACAGACCCAAACAAATTAAACAGCTTTGTCAAATGGCACACGAGCGTGGCGAAACATTGTCACAAATGGCAATTCAGTGGCTGCTTGCAGATGATGCAATAACTTCAGTTTTAGTTGGTGTACACTCAAAAGAACAGCTGCTCGAAAATCTGAAATCACTTGACTTTGCACCGCTCACCAAAGCCGAGCTTGTTCAAATCAACGGCATAACGAAGAATAGCTAAACAAAATATTTTATTCAAAGCAACAAATTTTTATTTTAAATTTTTGTTGCTTTTTTGCTTTTATGAAAGTATTAATAACGAAAGGAGGCGAAGGAATTTTGACCGGTCAGACAGATAAAGATATGAAAATAATACAAAGTAACAGCGATATGGTATATCGTCTCGCCTATGAACAGATGAAAAATAAAAATCATGGTGATGATGTAAGTCCTGACTCTTATACAGAA
>CAMWPJ010000120.1 GCA_947176035.1 uncultured Clostridia bacterium
GCCCTTGCTCACATTTGTAGATTTATTGTAAGTTTTTAATATATTTGCAAAAATCGCTTATTGTGCATTTTTTGTTGTATCGCTCGCAATACTTATTTTTGCAATTTTCAGAATATTCTCAAAAAACATTGAAGCAAGAAGAAGTGAAAATGCGACCTGGTTAAAATTCACAGGCAGCATAAAGCAAAAGTTCTTTTTTGAAAAAAACAAGTTCAAGCAGAGGAAAACCCACAAATTTGTAAAATGCGGCGCGTGCAAAAAGACATTGCGCCTGCCAAAACACAAGGGTAAAATCAATGTAACCTGCCCGCACTGCAAAAATCAGTTCGTTGTAAACACAGGTAAAAAGCAATAATATAAGTTAAACAGGGTGTCAGTCGACACCCTGTTGTTTTACCATTTATTATAAACCTTTTCACAAAAGGCATACATATCTTTAATTTCAAGCTTGGTGCCGTCATCAAGAATCACAGTACCATTCCACAATCCGTGCACCTGATGCGTGTTCATACCCGCCAGATTAAGCGGCATCATATTTGAATAGTTATCATAAAACGGAGTCATTGTAAGGTCAAGCCTGCCATCATCACTGATAAAGTGCCAATCGTCCATCCAGTTGTCATCAACCTCGGGATCCTTTTCCAGAGCTACGCTGCCGATTTTATGGCATATGCCATCATAGAACAATGCCGTTTCGGTTGCACTTTCCGTATTTCCGAACCCCCAGGTAAGCTCAAAACCAAAAGGCTTACCATTGATCATTGTACTGCCGTTTGCCCAATACCACATATTCTCATGAGGCCAGATTCCCCTGCCCCAATCCAGAACGGTGTAGGTATTATCCTTGGAAAATTCAAATTTTTCATTGCCGAACAAAACAGAGCCTTCAGTTGCAAGGCAGTTTGTCTTGTTGGTATAGAAGAAATGCCCTTTCTCTTTAAAAGGTGTTGCAATCGTAATACTTTCGTGGTGCGGCAATCGGTGACAGAAAAATTCCGCTCGCAGTGCTTTACCCTTGCATTTACCTTCAAACACAAGATGATGCCTTTCTTCGGTAACATCAAGAATTATTTTTGTACTGCCTTTGCTGTAGGCAAAATAGTTCTGACAGTCGCCGTTTTTGTTCAGTCGATTTTTTGCCGGAGTATAAAGTTCTATGCTCATTGTGTCAAACTTTCTGCCTGTTTTTAAATCAACAAAACCAAAAGTTGCGCAGGTTGCAAGAGAGATATTGAACAGATTAATCTGCACCATAATTTCACCGTTGCACACCTGATAAAAATCCCATTCCTTAAGACGCATAATACTTGGTGAATGCTTCTCAATATTGTAGTTGAAAAGATTACGCCTGCACCAGCCGGGATTTGCTAGGTTACCGTCTTCGTCAAGTAAATCCTGACGAGCTGTGATTTCGTTTTGCATAGCCTGCCTCCTGTAATTTATTATAACACCACATTAACACAAAACGCTCACAAAGGCAATGGTTAGATTTAAACAGACAAATATTTATTCTGCATATTCGGTTGAGACATCAATTTCGCCTGTAAAATCCTCATATTCAATTATAATATAATTGCCGCCGCCATCAAACTCAAGCAGCTCGTCAAAGGTACCGTCATCGTTAATTGTTATGTACTCAACACCATAGCCTAATCTTATACGAATTTTCAGCTCTCCTGATTGTGTATCTGCCTTTCCTTTCAGATTCAGTTTTATTCTATCAACTGAGCAGCCGCCATAGATTACATCACGACCGGTTACATTTTCAGCACTGCACTTATATGAGCCTGTATAGTCATCAATCTTATCATATCGTTCACCAATCATATTCAGTTTTGATGTAAGCTGACGACTCCCAAGGGACTCAACAGTGCTTGTATAAAAATTCAGGATATCATCAACCTCTACCACCTGAAAAAACATTGCACAAAGCATAACAATTATACAAAGAATTATTGTTATTATATGTCTCATAAATTCTCCTTTTAAGCAAGAGCCTGACAAAACAAGGTTTGACGTTTTCTTGATTGAGGACCTGTTACCTAACGATAACAGGTCCTCTTTACAAATATTAAAGCAGCCGATTGTATGAAAAAGGTATCTGACAAAAGTGTATTTATCTTTTTTGCCTTAGGTGATTGGGGCCAACTGCTTTAACATCTGTTTTTGGTTTAGCTGATTTCCTCTTTTAGTGTTTCGATAATCGAATCATGCTTAAGCTTTGAAACCGAGTAGAGCATTGAAAGGCCTACAATTACAAACACTGCAAGAATTACGCCAAGATAAAGTTTCCAATCAAACTCAAACGGAATGGAGGTTGATCCTACTGTTTTATTCATAATTACGCTAATCAGAACGCTGATAGGAAGAGCAAACACAAGTGCCTTGAGTCCATAGAATACACTTTCAAGCATAACCATTTTTCTGAAGCCCTTAGGTGTTGTACCGACAGACTTAAGCATAGCAAATTCCTTGCGGCGCATTGCAATACCTGTTGAAATGGTATTAATGATATTTGCAATTGTAATAAGAGATATGAGTGCAATAAAGCCATAAACAAATACCTGCAGAACAAAGGCAATTACATTCATTGATTTCATCTGCTCAACATAGTCAGACACATAACCGCCGCTGAAATCATTTTCATCAATTATCTTCTGAATATGCTCTGTAACCTCAGCATGCTTATCAGTTTCAACACCGATTAAATACAGAAAATCCTTATTGGAATAACCTTCATTGAGTATTGCACGTGCTGTTGAAAACGGCATATAAAGTGATATACAGTTTGAAGGATTGAGATTGCAGATATAATTTTTACTATCATATTTTACAAAGTCACTGAGCTCAATATCAATAGGCTCTGCAGCATAGGTATAATGGTAAGTTGTGCCGAGAAGTTTTTCATTGAATATTTCGGAATCTGTTTCGTGATTTACGTTATTGAGGACGACTGCCCTTGCTGTATTGCCGTAATACTTTTTATAGTCAATGCCATTACTTTCGCACAGCCTGTTAAAATCCTCATCATCAACATAATTAATAACCATCATTCTTTTTGAATCAAAGAATTTTGAATAGCCATTTGTTGTGTAATCAGCATTGGTAATACTCTGAGCAACACCATTTTCTTTATCAGCATCCTCTGAAAGCTCGAAGAAATCGTTATTTACGCAGTAATAATCATCAATATCAGCAACATCCTCAAGCTGCTTGCAGAATTCCTCTGCTTTATCTAAAAGCACTGTCGTCTGAATCTGATACTGCATTGAGCCCACATTTGCAGCCATTGTAAACATCTGACAGAAATAGTTACAGCTTAAAAACAGAATTACTGAAAGTGCAATGGATGCGGTGATAACTCTTGATTTTCTGCCGTTTCGCTTAAGGTTTTTGTTGGCAAGCTCACCCTCATAGCCGAATACCTTGCGAACTAATTTTGAGGATTTAACCTTTTTAGCTTTAATCTTGATCTCTTGTCTCTGTCTGATCGCATCAATCGGTGTGATAGATGATGCCTTGCGGGCAGGGATAACAGCTGAAATAAATATTGTGAGCGCACTGAAAATAACAATAGCAATAATTGCCCATATTGGGACGGTGACAGACATTTGCACATTTTCAGAGCTTACACCGTTTAACATTCCGCTGTCAATAATCTGAGCTCCAACCGCTTTAAGTGTAATACCTATTCCGACAATACCGGCTACTATACCAACAGGGATACCGATTACGCCAAGGATAAATCCTTCGTAATAAACAGATGCTCTCTTCTGCTTTTTGGTAGCACCGACAGATGCAAGCATACCAAGATATCTTACACGCTCTGAGAGTGACATACCAAATGAATTATAGATAAGAACAACTGACGCAAGCATGATAATTGCAAGAATAATGATTACAAGGGGGAGCAAGGACATTGCAGTAACACTGTTTTCATCAATGGCAAACATAGTGGTAAGATATTCTGAATTTATATTATATTCTTGAATATTATAATCACTTATAATGCTTTTGATTACCTTGAGCGAATCATGGTTTACCTCTTTCAGCTCAATCGTTGCACTTACAGGCTCATCGTCAGGTATTACATAACCGTCCAAATCAAGGCCTCTGATAATTGAACCGTAAATGCGTGTAGGGGGATTTTCATGAAGAATTGCGGTGATTTTATATTCGCCTATTTCTGTGACCTCAAACTGCTCATCACTGAAATAGCCTCCGCCAATATAACTCTTTTCACCACTTTCATCAAGAAGATAACGCATACCGAGTGGTATTGTTACTGTATCGCCGATTTTCCAATCAAGGTTATTTCTCTCAATAAATTTCTCCTCAACTGCAATTTCATTTGAATGCTGAGGGATTGTACCGTCATAACCAATAGTGAACATCTGCTCAAGATTTATTTTATCACCAACATAGATGTCACCTGTTCGTGCTGATTTGGATTTATCACCCTCAATCTGATAAGACTCAACTTCTGCACGGACACCGACACGCTCAATCCTGTCATCATCCATAAGCTGCTGCAGCTGTGCGGAGTCAACCTCTAAAATTGCATGCCTGTGACCGGATGACAAAAAGTCAATGTCGGCAAAAAGATTCAAAAAGGATGCCGCTGCAACAAATACAGCGGTAATCATCGCAACCGATACACAAATACCAAGTGTAGTAATAACTGTTCTGCCCTTATTTTCTTTAAGATGACGAAAGGTTAATTTGTTTACAATGTTCAACCCATCCTCACCTCATCTCTTTTGATTTTACCATCTTCAATAGCAATAACTCTATCTGCCGAAAGAGCAATCTTTTCATCGTGTGTGATGATGATAATAGTCTGCTTATATTCCTTATTAAAATGTCTTAAAAGAGAAATAACCTCTTTACTGTTTTCGCTGTCAAGGTTACCTGTAGGCTCATCGGCAAGCATAAGTGCAGGATTGTTGACAAGTGCCCTGCCGATGGATACTCTCTGCTGCTGACCGCCTGAAAGCTGATTAGGCAAATGTGTAAGACGGTGCTTTAAACCAAGCTTGTCAATCAGGTCATCCACCTGCCTTTTGTCAGGCTTTCTGCCGTCTAGGAGTAATGGGAGAGTCAGATTTTCCTCAACAGTAAGAATAGGTATAAGATTATAAAACTGATATACCAGTCCTATCTGTCTGCGTCTGAAAACTGCAAGTGCAGTTTCATCAAGTGTTGAGATATCAGTATTATTTATAATTACATTACCGCTGGTTGGTATATCAACACCGCCAAGAATGTGAAGCAGTGTGGATTTACCCGAGCCTGATGGACCGATAATGGCAACAAACTCACCCTGCTCAACAGAGAAGGATACATTGTCAAGGGCTTTTACCATAGTGTCACCCTTACCGTAAACTTTAGATAAATTTTTTACATCAAGAATTTTCATATCATTTATCTCCTTTCGTTGTCACCATAATACCAATACTGACTTACACGTACGTGACTTTTATATTACAGTTTTGTAATATTGATAAATTATTGTTTAGTGTATTAATTAGTATTTCGTTTCACATCGTAGGGGCAATCATTGCCGTCCGTGGGCACAACGATAATGTTGTAAATATTCGAAACGTCTTTAAATTAATGGATTTTTTCGTTAGACAAGGCTTTGACAAAATTTCGTTGACGGGAGCATATGTGGATATGTGACCGAGCAGAATTTTGTCAATAACGCTGTATAACGGAAAAAGACATAATTTAAATAAACAATAA
>CAMWPJ010000121.1 GCA_947176035.1 uncultured Clostridia bacterium
GTTTATAACAATAGCCCAAATTTGTCAAGTATAAATATCCAGTTAAAAAATTTATAAAATCTGCATATATAAATCTGCACAAAACTAAAGCCGAGGTTAATCCCGGCTATATTAATGATTTATTTTTCCAACCCAAAATGCTTGGCAAGCTTTACACAATAAATAGAAAAAATTTGGATTTTAAATGAAATCCAGCCTTTCCGGTGCGAGAGACAGGACTTTCGTCAAAAAGTCTTGCGACTTTTCGTGGGCCACGATAAAGACGGATTAAAGTGACCTGTATTTCACATAAAAAATGGGATGTATCCGAATGGATACATCCCATTTTTGGTGCGAGAGACGGGACTTGAACCCGTACGAGTCGCCCCACACGCCCCTCAAACGTGCGCGTCTGCCGATTCCGCCACTCTCGCGTCAACGTTGTAAATTATAGCAGAATATAGCACATTTGTCAACACTTATTTATAATATGTTATAAAAATTTGCCAACCAATGATACAGACAGCTAATTCAGCTGAAGAAAAGTTGAACAAATACGTTTTAAATCAAAGAAAAATAGCACTAGGTACAGGAAATGATTATTTTAGACTATCGGGTTCGACGCTTGTTTGGCTAAGCACACCCTTTACTGTTATGAATAAAAAATGGGATGTACCCGAATGGATGCATCCCATTTTTGGTGCGAGAGACGGGACTTTCGTCAAAACAAATTTCTTGATTAAAAATACTTGCACACAAGTATTTAACAATCACTCCATTTGTTTCTCCTCTCCCCAAAAAGTCTAATGACTTTTTGGGGACCCCGACAAAGACGCATTCAAGTTAACCTGTTCTTCACATAAAAAATGAGATGTATCCGAATGGATACATCTCATTTTTGGTGCGAGAGACGGGACTTGAACCCGTACGAGTCGCCCCACACGCCCCTCAAACGTGCGCGTCTGCCGATTCCGCCACTCTCGCGTCAACGTTATGAATTATAACAGAACATATTACATTTGTCAACACTTTTTAAACTTTTTTGAAAAGTTTTGATATTTTTTCTGCTGAATCAATTATCACTAAGGGATCAGCCGTTCTCAGACATTCAAAACTCCTAAAGCCCCACGAACAGCCTACGCTGTCCATACCTGCATTCTTAGCTGTATACACATCAATATCACTGTCGCCGAAGAAAACTGCTTCATCCGGAGTACAACCAAGTTTTTCAAGAGCGAGGTTTGCCGTATAGGGATCAGGCTTTTTGGGGGCATCCTCTGTTGCACCGATAATCACATCAAAATAATTTTTTCCAAAAAGAGTTTCAACCATTTTCATCGCCGACTGATGTGGCTTATTTGTAACAACTGCAAGCTTAATACCCTGCTTTTTCAATTCATCAAGTGAAGAAGCAACACCGTCATATAGGTGTGCATGATCAAGCAATATTGCATTATACTTTTTCTTGAACAATTCAAGTGCGTTGTCAAGCTCACTATCAGACAGCTTATGTTCAAAAGCTCTGTCAAGCAGTTTTTTTGCACCATTGCCAACAAAGGCTCTGTAATCCTGCTTTGTCCATTTGGGCTCAACACCATACTCTCTAAGCACATAATCGGTTGCAAGTCCTAAATCATCTGCAGTATCAACCAATGTACCGTCGAGGTCGAAAATTGCACAGTGTTTATTTTTCATTTTTTCATTGACATAATTCCATTTGTCAGATTCGTCTATAATATCAATGTTCATACAAATCGCTTAAATCCTGTTCTTTTTTCTTTTTTGCATTTGAAATCGCTTTTGCAATTATTACAACAACTATAACACCGCCGATAACTGCACACTCGGTATAAATCTTTTTATCCTGCTGCGCATTCTCATCAGACAGCTTACCGCTCTTTACCTGCGTCCACAGATTATTCTGCAATTCAATGATGTTCTGCGGAAGATTTTTAAAATACTGCGTTTTAAGTTCCTCGGTCGGATACACTACCTCGCTGCCATAAAGTGAGCTTTCCTCATCTTGCTCTACCTCTGTATTAGGTGAACGGTAATAGATAAACTCACAATTTTCAAACGCAACCTGTGGCTCGTGCATAAAGTTTATAAAAGCCTCTGCTCCCCTCTTATTTTTTGAGCAAACAGGAACACAAAAAGCATCATAAAAAGCATTTACACCTTCTTTAGGAAAGCAATAACCCAAATCCTCGTTATTCTCAACCATGAGCAGATAGTCACCTGCATAATAAACACCGATAGCATATTCGCCGCTTTCCATAAGATTAAAGATTTCATCCATTACATAAACAGGATTCGTTTTGTCCTTTTGCTCAGCAAGTAATTGGGCACATTCCACCCAATCCTGTTCATCGGTTGAATTGAAATCCTTACCAAGCATTGCCTGTGCAATAGCAAAGGCATCACGGGAATTATTAAACATCAGAACCTTACCCTTATACTGCTCATCCCACAGAATATCCCAGCTGTCAGGCTCAGCATCGACCATTTCTTTATTATAAATCAAAACAGTAGTACCTACATTAAAGCACACTGTATAAATCTGCTCAGGATCATAAAACAGATGCTGACAATCCTCACTGATATATTTCATATTCGGAATATTATCATAATCGAGAGGCAAGAGCATTTCCTCGTCAATAAGACGGTCAATCATATAATCACTCGGAGCAATCACATCATAAGACACACCACCGCCGGCAAGCTTGGAGTACATATTCTCGTTAGATTCATAGTTCGTATAATTAACCTTAGCTCCGGTAAGACGTTCAAACTCGCTGACAACATCCATTGAGCCCTCACTGCCGTCCGATATATATTCACCCCAATTATAAACATTTACTGTAGTACCCTGTAAACCAAGATTTTTATAGTATTCGATCTGTTCATCGGTAAAATACTCATCCTCTGCAAAAGCTGAAAAAGGCAATACACAAAGACACATAATTAGTGATAAAACAAAAATCAGATATTTCTTCATACGGTATCACGCTTACCCTTTCGCTCAGCTCTGTTCTGAGCAACATTCATAAGTATGAGCAGAACAAGAATGACAATGAACATCAGTGTTGAAAGCGCATACATATCAGGCTTAACCCTTTTCTTTGTCATTGAAAAAATATATATCGGCAATGTTTGAAAGCTTGGACCGTTTGTGAAATAGCTGATTATAAAGTCATCAAGTGATAATGTAAAGCTCATTACACAACCAGTGATAATACCTGTAATTATCTCAGGCATAACAACCTTAAAAAAGGCTTTAGATGGCTTGCAGCCAAGGTCAACTGCAGCCTCATAAATATGCATATCAAACTGCTTGAGCTTAGGCATAACATTAAGAATTACATATGGCAATGCAAAAGTTACATGAGCAATAAGAAGAGTCCAAAAGCCAAGCACATTGCTGCGATTAATAAGGCTGCCGGCAAATACAAACAACAACATCATTGCGATACCTGTTACAATCTCAGGATTCATCATAGGAATATTTGTAGCAGTCATCATTGATTTTCTATATAGCTTATTTCTTGAATTGAACAGTCCAACAGATGCTAAAATACCCAGAACAGATGCCAAAACAGCTGTGCACACTGCAAGCACAATTGTATTTTGCAATGATCTCATTGCAACAGCATCATTAAACATTTCCTTATACCAATAAAGTGAAAATCCACCGAAGGTATATGTGCTCGGTGTTGAATTAAACGAAAAGAGCATCATAACAGCAATTGGTGCATAAAGGAAAATGAAAATTAGTGCAATATATAATTTTGAAATAAAAGAGGTTTTCTTTTTCATATTACAACACCTCCGTCATTTTCATCATCAGCACCAAAGTAATTCATAACACCAAGGCAGATTAAAATTAAAATCATCAGAACAAACGAAAGTGCCGCACCCAAATTGTAGTTATTAGCACTTTGGAACTGTGTTTCAATAACGTCACCTATTAAAACAATCTGTCCGCCGCCGAGCTTTTGTGTAATATAGAATGTTGAGACACATGGTACAAACACCATCGTAATACCACTTAGCATGCCCGGAAGAGAAAGCGGAAAAATCACTCTGCGCATTACCTGAAGCTTATTTGAACCTAAATCCTGTGCCGCCTCTATAAGAGAATTATCCATTTTAGAAAGCACGGAATAAATAGGCAACACCATATAAGGCAGAAAATTATAAACCATACCCAAAATTACGGCACCGCTTGTATTAATGAGCTTTACAGGTTCAAGACCTATTGCAGTAAGCACAGTATTAATAACACCTGAATCACCAAGAATAGTCATCCAGCTGTAGGTTCTGATAAGAAAGTTCATCCACATAGGAAGCATAACGAGCAGCACCATCATCTGCTGTCTGCGCATACTGAACTTTGAAAATATATAAGCAAAGGGATATCCAATAACAAGGCATATAACAGTGGCTGCAAGACCGTATAGCACTGACAATAAAATCGTAGGAAAGTATGACGGAATTTGCGATACACTGTCAAGAGAGAAAGCACCTGACCTGTCAGTAAAGGCATAATATGCCACCATAATAAGCGGTGCTATGATAAAAAGAAGTGACCATACAAGATATGGCTTGTCAAGAATTTTTGTTGAACGTCTATTCATCCTCGCCGTCCTCCCAATTATAAGAGGCATCGGAAATATGATCCATTTCATCTGAGAATGAGGAATAGTCACCAAACTCACCGCTGTATTCACTTCTGTTCATAATGTGAATAGCGTCCGGCTCGATGTACATACCGATTTTTTCACCAACAGTATGATTTTCCTCAGTTGTCTGAATCATCCAGATAAAGCCACCGACATCAACAAGTATTTCAAAATGTACGCCCTTGAAGGTAACACTTGTAATTTCACCTGTTAGAGATGCTTTAGCCCCCGGCTCAACAATCTTTATATCTTCGGGTCTTACAACAGCCTCTACAAAAGCATTTTCGCCAAAACCGGCATCAAGGCAATCAAAAGTAACACCGCCGAAGGATACAACATAATCTCTCAGCATAACAGCATCTACGATATTAGACTCACCTATAAAGTCAGCAACAAAAGCATTAACAGGCTCATTGTAAATATCCTCAGGTGAACCAATCTGCTGAATCTTACCCTTGTCCATAACAACAACTGTATCAGACATTGAGAGAGCCTCCTCCTGATCGTGTGTTACATATACAAAGGTAATGCCAAGTCTTTTTTGAATCGCCTTCAGCTCAGTCTGCATATCCTTTCTCAACTTAAGATCAAGTGCAGCAAGCGGCTCGTCAAGCAAAAGCACATGCGGATTATTAGCAAGTGCACGCGCAATGGCAACTCTCTGCTGCTGACCTCCCGAAAGCGAATCAATGCTGCGCTTTTCAAAACCCTTAAGATTAACAAGCTCGAGCATCTGCGCAACCGTCTGACGTATTTCATCCTTAGATTTCTTCTGAATCTGAGGACCAAAGGCTATATTCTCATATACATTTAAATGAGAAAAAAGAGCATAACGCTGGAAAATGGTGTTAACCTTTCTCTTATGAGGAGGAACATCATTTATTTTTTTACCTTCAAATATAACCTCACCCTCGTCAGGCTCAATAAAGCCGGCGATACAGCGAAGCGTAGTGGTTTTACCACAGCCTGAAGGCCCCAAAAGCGTTATAAACTCTTTTTCATTAATATACAAATCCAATTTATCAAGCACAACATTATC
>CAMWPJ010000122.1 GCA_947176035.1 uncultured Clostridia bacterium
ATTTCTGTTGATTTGATTTCTCGTTATTCCTGTGACAGATATTGTCCACAGCTACCAAAATTTGTAACAATGGGACTGATGGGGAAAAAGTCAAAGCAAAAGAAAAAATTCAGTAAAAGCCGTGAAAGAGCAGAAAAACTAAAAAATACAACTCACGAAAAATATGATATTTATAGTGAAGACGGTCTTAAATTAGTCCGACATTATTTTTTCGAAGGACAATGCCGAAAGAATAATTATTGCAATTCACGGTTGGCGTTCAACATGGAACTATGATTTTAACGGTCAATATCAATTCTTGGCTGATAATAATTGCAGTATTTTATTTATTGAATCACGAGCACACGGGGAAAGCGAAGGCAGATATATGTATTATGGTAAAAAAGAAAGATTAGATTTACTTTTGTGGATTAAATTTGTTCGTGAAAATATATCAAAAAATTTACCGATATATATTTACGGAATGTCTGTTGGCGCAACAACCGCAATAATGGCAAGTGCAGATATAACAGATAATAATGTTCTGGGAATAATTGCAGATAGTGCCTCAACAAGTGCACGAGATGCAGGAAAAATAACAATAAAAAATATTCATTTAAGTTCCTTGCTTTTTTTATTCTCAGGTAAGACTAGATTGTAGAATACGATTGAAAATGGATGATAATGAATACACGGCACTTGATGCCTTAAAAACAAATAAAATACCTTTGCTGATTATTAATGGAACAAGTGATAGGATTGCACCACCATTCATGGCTGAACAATTATACTCAAGCTGTAAAGCACCAAAAGTGAAAATGACAATTGATAATGCAGGGCATATGAAAAGTTATTACAAAGATACCGAAAAATATCAAGCTGTTGTACTTAAATTTTTTAATACTTCTCTCAAATAAAACAATCACCAAATAAATAATTTATAAAAACAAAAAGGATGGCTTATAAACCATCCTTTTTGAACAATATGAACAATTATGCACCGCGAGTTTCGCTGCAGCGATCAAGAAGCTCAGCCCAACGGCGGTCAACCTCTTTCTGGAAGGATTCAATCATCCACTCGTTGCCCGGCTTGAACATATGCTTAAATCTACCCTGCTTAACAAGCCATTCCTCAATAGGAACATAATTTCTCGGCTCATAGTTAAGTATCCATCTGCCGTCAACAACCTCGAACAACGGCCAGTAGCGTGTCTCGACTGCAAGCTTGCAGATTTCCATAATATCATATGTAGGATATCTCCAGCCTCTTGGACATGGAGCCATAATATTAAGGAAAGCAGCACCCTTTGTGTAGATAGCCTTTTCTGACTTTCTGTAAAGATCGCGGAAATTCTGAACGAATGTTGTTTGAGCAACATAAGGAACCTGATGCTCTGCGATAATTGCTGCAAGGTCCTTTCTGTACTGCGGTTTACCTGTTGACTGCTTGCCGACAGGAGTTGTTGTTGTATCAGCAAACATTGGTGTTGCAGATGAACGCTGAATACCTGTGTTCATGTAAGCACCGTTATCATAGCAAACATAAACCATATCATGATTGCGCTCCATGGCACCGCTGAGAGACTGGAAGCCGATATCGTATGTACCACCATCACCGCCGAAGGTGATAAACTTATATGTTTCGTCAAGCTTACCCTTTCTCTTAAGAGCATTATAAGCACCCTCAACACCTGACATTGTTGCGCCTGCATTTTCAAATGCATTGTGAATATAACTATCCTTATAAGCTGTATAAGGATACATAAAGGTGGATACCTCAAGGCAGCCTGTAGCATTGCCGATAACTGCCTTGTCACCGGGCTTGATTGCCTTGAGCACATTTCTTACAGCAATTGTGCCGCCGCAGCCTGCACACATTCTATGACCGCCGGCAAGACGATCTTCTCTTGATACATATTCTTTAAAATTATACATATAAATCGTCCTCCTTACTCTCTTACGCCCATATAACGATAAGGATTTTCAACCTTACCCTCTTCGGCAATTTTTTCAAGCTCGTTATAAACATTAACCATATCTGATACTTTCACATCACGTCCGCCAAGACCGTAAACATAGTTAACAGTAAGCACATCAGCCTTTGCTCTGTAAAGTGCTGTTGTAACCTCTGAACCGATAGGACCGCAGTTATCGTTATAAGACTCTGTTCTGTCCATGAGTGCAACAGCCTTTACGCCCTTTAATGATTCAACAATTTCTTCTGCGGGGAAAGGACGGAAAAGTCTGATTTTGACAAGACCTGCTTTCATACCTTCTGCTCTGAGTTTATCTACAGCATCCTTTGTTGTACCGGCTGCTGAACCGATAATAACCACCGCATACTCGGCATCTTCCATTTTGTACTCTTCAAAAAGTCCATACTCTCTGCCTGAGATTTTTGCATATTCCTTAGCAACATCAAGAGTAACCTGCTTAGCATTTTTGAGTGCCTCAGCCTGTGCTCGCTTAGCTTCAAAGTAATAGTTTGTTACGCTGTAAGGACCGACTGCCATAGGACATTCAGGATTGAGGAGTGAATTTTCAGGCTCATATTCGCCTACAAAATTCTTAACATCCTCATCCTCGTTGAGAACGATATTCTCAACAGCATGTGATGTTATAAAGCCGTCCTGACAAATCATTACAGGAAGCATAACATCCTTATGCTCAGCAATGCGATAGGCCATACAAAGGTTATCATAAACCTCCTGATTATTCTCAGCATAAATCTGAATCCAGCCGGAATCCCTTGCACCCATTGAATCACTGTGGTCGCAGTTGATATTGATAGGACCTGAAAGTGCACGGTTAACAAGTGTTAACACACAAGGAAGTCTGTTTGATGCAGCGAGGTAAAGCTCCTCCCACATAAGTGCCATACCTGCTGAAGATGTAGCGGTAACACTTCTTGCACCTGCTGCCTGTGAACCGATAACAGCCGACATAGCTGAGTGCTCTGACTCAACAGGAATGAATTCACTGTCAACCTGTCCATTAGCAACCAGCTTTGAAAAATACTGAGGAATTTCTGTAGACGGAGTAATCGGGAAAGCAGCCATTACATCCGGATTAATCTGGCGGAGAGCCTCGGCAACTGCCTCGTTACCGCTGAGTCTGTCTTTTCTTGCCATATTTACTTAACCCCCTCCATAGTAATTGCACCGACGTGGCATGACTTTACACAAATGCCACAGCCCTTGCAATGGTCATAGTCAAATTCACTGCGCTTACCATCAACAACTGAAATACAGCTATCAGGACAAACAGGTACACACATGAAGCAGTGAATACATTTATCTTCATCAATCTCAGGCTTAACTGAGGTCCACTCACCTGTATTGAAAGCCTCAGAGGTAGCTTCGCCGTAAATCTGCATACCCTCTGTAAGCTCCTGCCAGGTACATTCTAAATGGAGTTTATTAACACCTGATTTCATAATTAAGTCCCCTCCTATTTAACCTCTTCAAAAGCCATTCTGAGAGCATTCATATTGCCCTCGATAACCTCCGGCTTTGAAGCGAATTTATGTGAAAATGAATTTTGCATTTCGTTAAAAAAGGTATCCTTATCCATAACACCTGATACCTTAACTATAGCAGCCAGCATAGGTGTATTCGGGAAATACTTGCCAAGACAAGCCTTTGAAACACGGCGTGCATCAATCGTATAAACCTTACCCTTATAATCACCAAGCTTGTGCGCAATCTCTTCCGGTGCTTTAGCTGTATTAACAACAATGCCGCCTGACTCCTTAAGACCCTCTGTTACATTTACAACATCAAGCAATCCCTCGTCAACGACTACAACAAAATCCGGCTCATAGATATTTGAATGAACTCTGATTTCATTTTTGCTTATTCGGTTATAAGCTGTAATCGGAGCACCCATACGCTCCGGACCATATTCAGGAAAGCCCTGAACAAAGCTGCCTGTTTTAAACGCAACATCTGCAAGCAAAAGTGCAGCAGTCTTAGCACCCTGACCACCACGTCCGTGCCAACGGATTTCTACTAAATCTGCCATTTTAAAACCCTCTTTCATTAATTCTTTCAAAATTTAAAATGATATAAAAAAAGTCTCCTTGCCCATATGGACAAAGAGACGATATTAATACCGTGGTACCACTCTTTTTCGTTAAAAAACGCACTTTATGTACTATCATACACTATCCTGTTAACGGAGGCAGCCGTCTGCGCCTACTGATGTTCAGCACAGCCACTCAGAGAGGATATTTTATTTAACATTGTACTGACTCACACCAACCGCCAGCTCTCTGCAACAACTACATAAATAAAACCTATTCTCATCAACGTGTTGTAATATTGAAGATATAATAATACTTATTTGTCGATTTGTCAAGATTTTTTTAATAATTCTTTCATTTCTTCTGCTTTGGAAACTTCACCCATATACTCATATTTATCTGCCATATATTGAAGAATATATTCATTGCGACAATTATGATCAACAGCAAATCTTCCCCAGCGAAGTGAGTTATATTCTTCACCAAGAGCATCATAATAATCAATTAAAATCCTGCAGCCATATATAATATCATTTTCATAAACGCCTCTTTCTCCAAGCTCCAAGCCTTTGATGATAAGCTCAATTGACTTATCTTTATTACCTGAATGATAGAGTTCAAAGCCTTTTTGCAAATATGTGCCGCCATCATTTGATGATGTATCCTTAATCCTGCCGGCTCGCTCTTTAATTTTAGGGACAATAAGCTTAGCAGTAAGTCCTATTACTGTAATAATAACGATAACAGCTCTTACTACTATCAGCGGACGATCAGCAACTATTTCAAGCAATTCATTCATAAAAATCCTTTTTCCTTTTCTTCAAAAAACTGATTCTGAGTATAATAAATATCGCAGCCCATAAAACGATAAAAACACCAATCAAATTATTTAATACAAAAAATACAATAGTCAGACCGGCAAGGATACAGATGATATACCATAAAAGCTTTATTTTAATTCTCAGCCGTTCATAGGATTGGGCTCTTGCATTATCAATAATTCTATATAATTCTTCAAGCTCACCTGCACTGTCTGCTGTGATTGCACCAAGATTGAAGGATTTATAAACCGCATTTGCCATATTCTCATAAATCTTATGAGAATTGAGAAATCTGCAAAGCTCTTTCAAAAAAACAGGCTCATACATAATTTCATCAACAAAATCTGCACAGAAAACATTAAGCCAGTCTCTCTCAATATCATTGAACTTTTGATTATAAAGTGCATTCGCCTTGCTTATGACAATTTCGGTTTTCTCCATAACCTCATTATTATGTCTGAGTGCATTCATCTTTATGGATGCCTGAAAGTCAAAATTATCGTTCTGCTCATCATCTACAGCTTTAGGCTGCTGCAAATGATTTGATTTTGAAAATTGAAAGGTCTCGGATTCTTCATCATTTTCGGAATCGACCTTATTTTCAGCAGAATTTTTAACCGTGTTAAAATCAAATTCCTTTTCAGCCGAATCCTCTTTGACAGCATCAGCTTTGGCATCCTTCTGCTCATTGACATAACCTGAAAAGGATACATCGGATTTGGCAATATTCAATGCAGCCTTATATGCCTCGTGTAGCTTTTGGAATTCCTCGGGGTGCTCCTCGGGATGAACAAGCTTTGTTTTTGCGG
>CAMWPJ010000123.1 GCA_947176035.1 uncultured Clostridia bacterium
TATCAGTCCAGTAAATTTTATCAATAAATATAAGCGGGATATCAAGCTGTTTGCTAAGCTGTCTTGCAAAGGTAGTTTTTCCTGAGCCATTACCGCCGATTATAATTATTCTTTTCATTCTTCTCACCTGATATCATCATAACATGAAAGGCAGATAAAGTAAAGACGGCAGATTTCTCTGCCGTCTGGTCGCTGTTAACACTATTTTAATGTTGTTATATATTTATAGTCGCTCCAGTCGGAATAGTATCTTGCATTTTTACCGTCTTCAACTACATCCTTATACGATCTGATACGAACCATATAGCTTGTTTTTGATTCAAGACCTGTTTTTACAAACTCCGTTCTGCCGTTATTTGCAAAATTCACAGTAGTTACAACAGGCATTATCTGATTTACACGGTACTCAATCTGATAGCCATCAACGGCATCACAAATATTGCCTGGTTTAACTGTTATTCCCTTTGAGCGTGCCGTAAGCGTTTCAATTTCCGTGCTTGGAGGCAAAATTCTGTAATAATCTGTTTTCGTGCCCTCATAATAATCACCGGACAAGGTAGCAATTACCTTATAATATCCTATTTCACTTCCCTTTTCTATTTCAAGTGTATAGCAATCCTCAGGGACATTGGTTACCGATATTTGAGGCGTCTGAACAGTTGTGTCATAAGAAAGCTTCCTTGTACTAATTTTCAGTTTTGCAGACGGAATTTCTTCTACTCTAATCACGCTGTAGCATCTATTGCACACATCCTTTATCAAGCCTGCACTGTTGAATTTTGCTTTCTCTATATTTCGGGTGTAATCATGACCTGTTGCCGGTATTATTTCGCCGAGCTTTACAGTTTGACCGCATTTAAGACAAGTTGCATCACCCGTATAGCCATCAGCGGTACAGGTGGCATCAACCTTTCTTATAATTTTTACGGGCGTGTTTTCATCATGTCCGAGTGGTTCAATATCTTCACCCCAATCAAGTATTTTACCACATTCGGCACATTCTACTCTTCCCTTATAACCATAGGAAATACAGCCCGGTTTAATATCATAGGTTATTGTTTTGGTATTCTCATCATGACCGAGAGCAGGAACGGATTCACCCTTAATAACAATTCTATCGCAGTCTGTACACATCCAATCACCGGAATAGCCGATTTTATTACACGCAGGCTCTGTGATATTAATCAATTGTGTGTGATAGCCTTTCGTATGAATCAGGGATTCAATCGGCTCGCCCTTTTCAATAACAACACCGCAGCGGTCACATATCGTATCGCCCGTATAGCCTATAGGTGTATTACAGCTTGGATCACAGGCTCCACTAATATGCATTGTGCTGTCGTGAGGACAGCCCTCTACAAAAATTGTACCTTCACCTGTATATGTAAACACACCCTCTTCATAATCGTGAATAAATGTAAAATAGACAGTTTTTGTGCCATAGTCACTTGTATCAGCAGTACATCTCACCCTTGTCATGCCCTCTTCATCAATATCATAGCTGCTGCCTATCTTATATTGCAGCTTAAAATCATATGGTGATACTGTTTCATTAAGCTGATACGAGGACTTATATGATTCCTTCACAATAACACTTCCATAATATTTACTCCAATGCGCATAAATATCAATATCCTGTGTAATAATTGTATTTTCATTCAGCTTTTCGCCGTAATATACCTCTGTATACCAGCCGAGGAATGTAGCACCATTTACATTATAATACAAATCACCAAGCGGTTCACCGTATTTAACCTCACTTATCTCAACACGTCTTGCTTTATCACCAATATGAGCGGTTATTACACAATAGCCGTCTGTTTTCCAGTGGGCGTAGATATCAATATCCTGTGTAATTTTCAGTTTGCCTTGGATTTTTTCGCCACCTTTTTCCATATTGTACCAGCCAATAAATATTTTATCGTGTTCAGGAATTGCGATCTCGCTGATATCAAAAGTATCACCATTAGCAATGGTGCCTGTATAAATTTTACCTGAACCATCATTTTTATGGATTGTTATTTTACAATCCGGCAATTTTATCCAATGGGCATAATATGTAGTGTATTCAGCAAAATTAACAATGTCTGTCGGCTCAACTTTTCTGCCGCCCTCACGCTCGGTGTACCAACCGTCAAAAGAATATCCTATACGCGTAACATTAAGATAAGGCAGCTCACCAATTTTAGACATATATTCAACTGATTTTCTGTAATATCTGCCCCCACTGTAATTACTATCAAATAAAAGACTTATATTACAAATTCTGTAATTTGCATACAAGGTTACTTCCCCGCTGGAATAAAACATAAAGGTGTTGCAGGATACTGTATCACCTTTTTCATTTGTCCAGCCGGAAAACGTATAGCCGTATTTTGTCGGAACTGGCAAATCACCATACATTCTGTCATAATAAGCATACTTATATTCCGTATCACATTCGCCGTCAACAGGGTCAAAACGAACTTTTACTCTTCGCTTATTGTCTCCCCAAATTGCATAGACAGTTTTATTCTTTTTGCTATCAAACAGATTTTCAGCGTTTATTTCGTCGAACTGATATTCTTTATCGTCATACCAGCCAAGGAAAGTATAGCCATCTCTCGTCGGCACAGGCAGCTCTCCATAAGGCTCACCTGTTCTGATTATCTTACTGTCAACATCACACACACCGCCATTTGCGTCAAAGAACAAGGTGTAATTTATGATTTCGGACCAATGGGCAACCAGATTAATATTGTCTTCGTTGCTGTCTTTATAGCTGGAATGATAACCATAATTTCCCACTTTGTTATCACCATAATACCAACCTTCAAATTTATAACCATCACGTACAGGTATAGGTAATTTATTCTTCTGGTTATTATAACCAACTGTTAATGGTTTTGTATCACATTCGCCGCCATTCGGATCTAAATGCAAAGTATAAAGCTTATCCCAACTGGCAACTGCGGTTAAATCTCCTTTATTTTTATATATCCAATCCGATTTAATCCACACAGTCGTTGTGGAGTTTAGTTTCAAAAGTTCCAGTGAATACCAACCTAAGAAAGCATAACCATCACGAGGTTCGGGATTTGGAAGTGCAGGAATCTTTTTACCATATTCAACCTCAATACTCTTCACAGAACACACACCGCCATCTGCATCAAGATATAATGTGTAAGTATCATTTTTCTTATATTCAATAGGACTTTCAATTGGATCAATAACAACAGGCAGTTTTGGAGGCGAAATCTCAGCGGTCTCCTCGCTGTCGGTTTCAGTATTTTGCGCATTACTCTCATTTTTCTTTTCTGGTGTTTTTACAGGCGAAACAGATTTCTCATTAACCACCGGCACAGAGGCAGATTCAGTTTTCTGTGTGGTCGGCTTATCAGGCAATAAGGTATTATTCAAATTACTGTCCGTCACCAAAGGATTACTATCACTCGTAATATCATTATCTCCCTTAGGTGAAATAATGCCAATGGCCTGCAGCTTTTCGGAAATGGTGTTCACAGTCTCCTGCAATATATCATAATCAAATACTTTCGCAATAACTGTGTTTGCAGTCAGTGCAGAGAAAAGCACGATGCAGGCAATCAGAGCAGCTCTGAAGCCGCGGCTGAACATTTTGAAATTCTTTTTGTGGCAAAGGCTCATAATTTTTTCACTATTCACAAACGGAATAATGATCGCATTATCATCTTCATCATCAAGTCTGCTGAGCAATTCAATACATTCATCAATAAGCTCAGTGTCCATAGCGTCAGCTTTTTCAATTTCCTCGTCAATAACAGCGTTTAAAAAGATTTCGATTTCACCGTTAAAGGTTTTATCAGAATACAAATAATGAATTGCATTTTTATTTACTGTAATATTCAAAGCCTATTCCCTCCTTTACCATTTTCTTCTATTACTTGATTAATCAATGACTTAATTTTTGTACGAAGCCGAGAGGTTCGACTGGCAACAGCAGCCGCGCTGATATTATAATATTCGGCTAACTGCTTCAGACTCATACGATGAACATATTTTTGTTCATAAAGCAGCTGCTCCTCTTCACTCAGCTGATTAATAAGTATTTCTTTGAGATAATCATAATCCATATCTACTGCAATATCAAATGTATCAGCTGCCGCAACATCCTCAGCCTCTTTCAAATCAACTGTCCGCCGCGCTTTTTTATAAAACTCGGCAACCTCACGCTTAATCATATTGTCAGCTGTTCTGTAAAGAAATGCTTTTGGCTTTTCAATATATTCACCCTCAAGAATCTTATTATAGTATGTTAAAAATGTATTTTGAACACAATCATCAACAGATTCAGAAGCATCTTTAAGTCGCACTGTACAATATTTAACAAGCAAATTACCATATAGATTATATACTTGCTGCAGCTTTTCATCGGCAGCAGCTTTTGTAGTCCTTGCCATACTCTCCTCCTTTGAAAGAATGAATTCATATCTTTTCATAAGGTAGTCAACGAAATTGAAAAATATATCACAAAAAATGTAAAAAAATTCAAATAATTCTAAATTGAAGCACAAATCAGATTAAATATATTCCTTTTTATTTTACATTAAATTCAATAAAAAAGAAAGCATAAAAGCCTCGTACATTAAGTACGAGCCTCAAACCGTTCTAACAGAAAAAATAACTATCTCTATGTTAAATTTCTGATTAATCAATATTCCCACGTGGTCAGCAATTCTAAGCTTTCAGGCAAATCATTGATTTTATCCTTAATAAATAGTGGATAAAGATACACATCTTTAAGAGATTCAATACTCAGCCAATAAAAAATCTCATTATGCCTTGATTCACGTGTAGTAAATATTTCCGCAGTATTAACTAATTCGGTATTCGTCACATCAACAAGATAATATATACAAAGTTCGTGAAATTTTTCTCCTATTGTATCCTCAATAAAAAAGTTCTGATTTAACCATAATGGTCTGATTACTTGAGCATCAACACATAATTCTTCTCTCATTTCACGAAGTATGGCATCATCTGCAGACTCATGCAGTTCAACTCTTCCGCCGGGTAAATAGTAATACGCTGTATTATCATTTTTCATAGCAAGTAATTTAGAATCATTAATAATTATTGCACACACTCTATAATTGAAAATACCTTCACCTGTTTTAAATGTTAAATCCATTTTGCACCTCCAATAAAATAAAAAAGTCCATTGTAAAAACAATGGACTGATGTAGCAGCATAAGCACACAAATACATTCGTGTTCGGAATGAGAACGAATATTTCGAATTAAATTGTAATAGTAGTATAAAGCAAACAAATAAATATGTCAAGAAATAAGCATATCGACAAAACTAAAAAATACCCAATACGCAAAATTACGGTCTATTACTCAAAATATGTCACGCACTGATTTCAATAAGATTACCCTCTGGATCTGAAATATAAGAAATGTACTGGCCCCACTTCATACGCGAGAGCTCCATTACAGGAACAGCACCCTTTGAAAGAACATCCTTAAAAGTTGAATCGACTGCACTTTCAACTCTTAAAGCAATCTCATAATGTAAAGAAAAAACCTCGTACAATATGTACGAGGCTTCAAGTGTCGGCGTTACCTATTTTCCCAGGAAGCTGCCCTCCAAGTATTTTCGGCACAA
>CAMWPJ010000124.1 GCA_947176035.1 uncultured Clostridia bacterium
TTATTATGGGCTTATTAAAAAAGTTCTTTAGTAAAACTAAAGAAGAAAATAAAACAAATTATCATGTATCCTTTCAGGAAGAGTTTTACACCCCTCCAAGCGCATTCTCTAATATAAGTAATAAAGAAGAGCTATTTAACGCTGTTCACCCTTTCTCTTACACAGAATTTATTAACTATAATCCTAATTATAAATTGACTGAAGAGCAAAAAATTGTTGCATTTCTCAGTTGGTGTAATAAAACAAAGCAACCTATAAAAAGCAACGATAAATATCCATATCGACTTTCATACCTTCTCAGAATTGATGATCTTAGCGGTTTTCATAATTCGTTAATTGAGAATGGCTATTTAAAAAAAGCTGATGTTGAGTATTCATTAAGTAAATTAACGATTAAAGAATTAAAAGAAATATTAGACAAATACAACATATCTGTAAAAGGCAAAAAATCAGATTATGTAAATGCTATTTTAAATTCGGTTGATGTTAACACCTTACAATTAACGAACTATTATGAGTTAACTGAAAAAGGCAAAAATCTATTATCAACTAAAGATAACAAAGAATTTATTGTTGCTTTTGAAAACCGTTATGGTGTATCTCTTGCGGAATTTTACAATGTTAAAAAATACTTAAATAAGCATTTAACTCCAAATGATATTTTATGGCAAATATTATTAGCTAAATATGATTATGAAAAGTTGGATAATTGTTATTTTCTTGCAAGAAATGCGTTATTGAATCAAGCTTATTTATTACAGGATGAAGAAAAATATATTGCTGCATTAGAGCATTATATATATGTTGCATATTTTGATTTAAGTGGTTGTTGCAATAACTGTATTGAAGAAAAAGAAAGAGCTTTAATAGCACCTGCCATTGTAGAATTCATTCAAAAGTATAAAGATTATTATGTTGATAAAATAATGGACAGATGCACAAGACTCGGTCTGCCACACCATTATTATAGCATTGAGGAATTTGATGCTATTATCAAAAGTATTATGGATAATAACGAATATTATAAACAGTTTATTTCTTAACAAAAAACACCCTGCTTGATTCATCAAACAGGGTATCTTTATAGCTAAGGAGCCGATATGAGAAAGTATCAGTATGTTGAAAAGAAAGTTAATATTATTCAACCTGACGGAACATACAAGGCTAAAAGCGTCTATGCTCACTCAGCAGAGGAATTAGAAAAGAAGATTGAACGGTTGATATCTTCTGCCGAAAAGGCTCACGCAGAAGCTCTCAAGCCTAAATTCGGCAAGGTCGCAGATGATTGGTACGAAGAACACTCAAAAGAAATCGGTGTTTATACAAATGACTGCTACAATGCACCTTTAAAGAATTTAAAAAATGAATTTGACGACATTGCAATTATAGATATAACGACAAAGGACATACAGAATTTCATTAACAAAATGTCAAAGAAAGGCTATGCCAAACATACAATAGCTCTCAGACGCATTGTAGCCTCGCTGGTGTTCGACTATGCTATACTTCAGGGATATGCCCAATACAATCCTGTGCTTGCGACTAAGCTGCCTAAAAACGCTCCTGTAAAGAAAAGAGATCTTCCGGATAATGCTGACGTTGAAAAGGTTAAAAATTCTTTGGATAAGCCTTTCGGATTGTTCGCTTATCTCTGTCTATACACCGGATGCAGAAGGGGCGAGGCTCTCGCACTGAAATATGAGGACATAGATTTCAGCAATAATCTGATAAGCATCAATAAAGTAGTAGTATATCAGAACGGAAAGCCTGTTATTGAGAATAGAGCAAAATCAGCAAGTGGTGTCAGAACCATACCGTTGTTAGAGTCATTGAAAAAAGCATTAAAGAAAAGCAAAAAAGGATATATATTTACAAACGATAACAATGAGCTTATGACACTCAGTGAATTCAATTCAGCTTGGCGCAAATATGTAAAGGCAGCAGACATCTCGCTTACTCCTCATCAGCTGCGCCATGCGTTTGCAACAATATGCTTTGATGCAGGGCTTGAGGAAAAAGACACCGCTCAGATTATGGGACATAGTAAAATTGAATTAACAATGAACATCTACACTCATATAAAAGAAAGCCGTAAACAAGAATCGGCTAATAAATTAAATGCCTACTTAAACAAGTAGGCATATTTTTTACGAAAAATTTACGAAAAAATTACGTAAATTTATGTTCTGGAATGCTCAATTTTGCATTTTGTTATCGCTCAAAACGAGAGCTATTTTTAAATAAAAGACAAAAAAATAAGCCTTAAAAACAACGAAATTACGTTACTTTTAAGGCATTAATGGCGCAGAGTGAGGGATTTGAACCCTCGAATACTCGTTAAAGCATTACACGATTTCCAATCGTGCTCCTTCGGCCAGCTCGGACAACTCTGCACATCGTGATAGTTATTATACATTACAAGCTAACAAATTGCAAGTATATTTTAAATTAGTATACATAATTTAAAAAATCTGCACTTATGAAAAAGCATAAGCGCAGATTTTATCAGGTATATCTTAACGATATACCATCAGAGAGGGCAATAAAATTAATATCTGATGATATACTCATCAATCTCCCACTGAGAGACCTTAGTACGGTAATTATCCCATTCAGCCTTCTTACCTTCTGTGTAAGCATTGAAGATATGGTCACCAACAGTTGCTTTAATGAACGGATCAGCCTCTGATGCCCAGATAGCCTCCTCAAGTGATCCGGGAAGGCAATCAATACCCTTTTCATAAAGCTCTTCATTTGAAAGTTCGAATACATTATTATCAAAAGCAGGTGCAGGCTCTAAACCCTTCTTAATACCATCAAGACCTGCTGCAAGGCAGAGTGCCATTTCAAGATATGGGTTACAAGCAGGGTCCGGTGAGCGAAGTTCTACACGAGTACCCATTCCACGTGCTGCAGGAATACGAACAAGTACAGAACGGTTTGATGCTGACCATACAATATATGTCGGAGCCTCATAGCCGGGAACAAGTCTCTTATAAGAGTTAACTGTTGGATTAGCATAAACTGTAAGACCCTTAACATGAGCAAGAATACCAGCTATAAAACTGTGTGCAACCTTACTGAGCCCATCAGAACTTTCAGGATCATAAAAAGCATTAACAAGCTTGCCGTTTTCATCCTTAGTCATAAGTGACATATTTGTGTGCATACCTGAGCCGTTGATGCCATAAACAGGCTTTGGCATAAAGGTTGCATGAAGTCCATGCTTTGTAGCGTAAGTTTTAACAACATGCTTGAAAGTCATTACACGGTCAGCTGTTGTCATAACCTCATCAAATTTAAAGTCAATTTCGTGCTGACCTGCTGCTACCTCATGATGTGATGCCTCGATTGTATAACCCATTTCTTCAAGAGCAAGGCAGATATCACGGCGGCAGTTCTCGCCATGATCAACAGGATTAAGGTCAAAGTAGCCGCCCTCGTCACCTGTCACTGTTGTTGGATTACCATCCTCATCAAGTTTAAAGAGAAAGAATTCACACTCAGGACCTACGTTAAAGGTATAGCCCATTTCTGCAGCCTCATCCATAACTTTCTGCAGAACATTTCTTGGGTCACCAAGGAAAGGTGTTTTATTATCAGCACAGTATACGGAACAGATCAGACGTGCTGTCTGCGCATTCTGATGCTTTCTCCAAGGGAAAATTGTCCAGGTATCATAATCCGGATGAAGATACATATCTGACTCATCTATACGAACAAAGCCGTCGATTGAAGAACCGTCAAACATGCACTCATTATCAAGAGCCTTTTCAAGCTGTGAGCTTGTGATAGCGACATTTTTCATAATACCGAAAACGTCTGTGAACTGAAGTCTGATAAATTCAACGCCGTTTTCTTCTGCACTTTTAAGTATGTCTTCCTTTGTGTACTTACTCATTGTAAATACTCCTCTCAAAATAAAATATTGTTTTGAAATAAAAAAGGGGGCATCCCGCCTATTGCGGAACACCCTCGTTCTTTCTACAATGTCATTATACTAATGTGATTCTGATTTGTCAACATTTTCTCCCAACTTTGTCGATTATAAATTGTTTAGGCAAAAAATAGGAAGAGTTTTTGTGCAAATTTTACACAAAACTATTTTACCATTTTATTTCATACTGATAAACTGTTCTTCCTTAATAACATCATTAACAAGGTTAGTATAATATTCAACAGTACCGCCGGACTGTGAATGACTTTCTGCCAAATCATTTGTGTAATCACCAAGCTTGTACACATTAAATCTGAATTTGCCGTTATCACCACGGTTATAGTGACATACAATCGGAACAAGCTTAGCACTTGATATCGTAATTTCATCACCGTGCTTTTCAATAGTAAGCTGAGCCATACCACCGCAAAGCTGATTAAGCTCAATCTGGTGTGAAATAAAATTACCAAGTGAATAGTAAACAATCATTTTTTTACCAGTAGCTTCATTTACTACCCACTCAACAGGCTGAAGTACATGAGGATGACAGCCAATAACAATATCAACACCAAGCTCTGAGAAAAGCTTTGTATATTCCCTCTGATAATCTGAAATTTCGTGGCTGTTCTCTGTTCCCCAATGCGGGAATACGATAACAACATCCGAGTGTTCCCTCGCCTCTTTGATATCGGCAGTAACCTTGTCCTTGTCAAGAAGATTTACACACCATGGCTTATCGTCAGGAAGAGGAATACCGTTTGTTCCATATGTGTAATTAAGGAGCGAAAATGTTATTCCGTTCTTTTCATAATATGTTATCTCATCATAGGAATTCTGATTCGCATTCACACCAAGCTGAACAACATTCTTTTTATCTGAAAAATATTCAATTTCTTTTTCAACACCTGCCCAACCCATATCCATTGTATGGTTTGTTGCACAGTTGAATATATCAAAGCCTGCCGCAATTGCAGCGTCACCAATCTCCCACGGAGAATTAAAAAGCGGATAGCCTGTGTAATCAAAGTCACTTCCACCGAGAATTGTCTCCTGATCTATTACTGCAATATCAGCTTTTTCAATATCGGGCTTGATATTTGCATATAATGAAGTGTAGTCAAGAGTTCCATCCTCCTGCTCACCTGCAGCAATCAGAGTATTATGAATAAGATTGTCACCAACTGCGACAAGCGTTACCTTTGAATTTTCGGTTTTCTTTTTATCTGCAGTTGTATCCTCCTGATTAGCAACGGACACAGCAGTTGATGCCGTAGGTGACTTTTCATCAGCCTTTTTAGTAATATTGCCGCTTACAGCAAAAGTTATCAGCACAACAACAGCAAGTATAACAGGTACTAATATCCAAAGTTTTGAGTTTTTATTTTTATCGGTCAAAATATCACCTCATAAATTTACATCAAAAACAAATAATTTTCAGTTTATTGTATCATAATTTTATTGTTAACACAATAGGCAATAAAGACTAAGTATTTTATATTGTAAAGTATTATGGGCTTTTGTATTGACAAAATATGGGAACATAAGTTATTATAAAAAAACAAATTAAAAGGTGGTTAAAAATATGGGATCAACAGTTTTGATGTATGTACTGTTTGTAGT
>CAMWPJ010000125.1 GCA_947176035.1 uncultured Clostridia bacterium
AACATAATATGTTGAAAAAAATATTTTTCCACAACATAAACAAATTTTACACATTTAAAATTTAAAAACTTTTTTGAATTTTTTGGCTTAAATAAGCAGTTTTGGGAGTTTTCAACAATTTCAACACCCTATACTAATACTACTAAAAGTCAACATTCTATGATAAACGGAGGATACGTTTTATGAAATTCACCTGTAATACAAGAGAATTAAGTGAAGCATGCTCAAATGTAATGAGAGCAGTAAGCACAAAGGTAACTATTCCTACAATTGAGGGTATATTAATTGAATGCGGTTCAGATACATTAAGCTTAACAGGTTATGATTTTGAATTTGGTATAAATACTACATTACAGGCAAATGTAGTTGAACCGGGTGCAATTGTAATTAATGCAAAGGTAATAAGTGATATTATAAGAAAGCTGCCTGACGGTAATGTTACCTTTGATGTAAGCGGAACCTCTGTTTCAATTATAAGCAGTGCTGCACAATATAATATTATGGGTATCGATGCAGACGATTATCCCGAACTTCCGTCAGTTTCGGGCGGTTATCCTCTTTTCCTTAATGAAGCAATATTACAGGGTATGGTTTCGCAGACACTTTTCGCTGTTGCTGATAATGAATCATCAAAACCCGTTCACACAGGGTTGAAGTTTGAGCTTACACTTAATCAGTTAAGGCTTGTAGGTGTTGACGGCTACAGACTCGCTATCAGAACAGAGACAGTACAGTACGATGGTGAGGATATCAGCTTTATAGTACCTAAAAAAACTATAAGAGAGCTTATAAAATTAATGGGCAGCGAGACAGATAAAAATGTATCAATCAGCGTTGGAAAAAGACACATTGTTTTTGATGTTGATAATTACAGTATTATCAGCCGTCTGCTTGAAGGTGATTTCTTAGATTATAATGCAGCTGTGCCAAAAACAGCATCAACAACAATTCTTATTAATACAGATGATGCAATTAAATGTATTGAAAGAACACTGCCTGTTATTGAAAATGATAAAAAGAATCCAATCAGATGCCTGTTTGATAATGACGAAATGAGAGTTTCTACAGTATCAAGTCTTGGAAGAGTGGTTGATTATACACATGCAAATGTAAGCGGTGACAGAGTCGAGATTGGTTTTAATTCAAAATTTTTACTCGATGCATTCAATGCGGCAGACACAGATCAGGTAAGAATTGAGCTTAACAGTGCAATAAGTCCTGCAAAGGTTATGCCTGTTAATGATGACAGCTTTTTATTCTTAGTATTACCTATGAGGCTTAAAAATGAAAATTAAAGTAACAGCAGCAAAAAGACAAAGTGAAGATGTAATTATTAAGACCGATTTTATAAGACTTGATTCATTTTTAAAATTCAAGGGTATTGCTGAGACAGGCGGTCAGGCAAAACAGTTTATTCAGGATGGTATAGTAAAGGTGAATGACGAAAAATGCACTGCCCGCGGTAAGAAAATAAGAAATGGCGATAAAATATCGGTTTTCAGTATAGATTATCATATTAAAAATGAAGATTAATTCAATTGAAATAGAAAATTTCAGAAATATTGAAAAATTAAATTTAAGCTTTGATAATGTTAATATCATTTACGGTGAAAATGCACAGGGAAAAACAAATTTAGTTGAAGCAATTTATCTTTTCACAGGCAGCAAAAGCTTTCGCGGTGTGAAGGATAAGGAACTCATTAAATTTGGAGAGCCCTTTGCAAGATTAAAAATTAATTTTGAAAATAAAGTAAGAAAACAGAAGGCAGAAATTTTTATTGAAAATAAAAGAACTGCAAGTCTTAACGGCGTAAAGAAAAAGTCAGCTGCTCAGCTTGGTGAAGAGCTTAAAGCGGTTATATTTTCTCCCGTTCATCTTTCAATGGTTAAGGACGGACCAAGTGAAAGACGTAAATTTATTGACAATGCACTTTGTCAGCTTAAATCAAATTATCGCAATGTTTTGAAGGAATATAACCGTGCACTTGCACAGAGAAATATGCTTTTAAAGGATATTGCAAAAAATAATTCACTTTCAGATATGCTTTATATCTGGGACAGGAATTTGGCTGCAAGCGGTGCAAAAATAATTTTTCAGCGAAATAAATATATTGAGGCACTGCTGCCATATGCAAAGGAAATTTTTAATGGACTTTCGAATGGCAGAGAAGTAATTGATTTGATTTTAAATGGTGCTTTTGAATATAAAGATTTATCTGTATTGGAAATTGAAAAAAATCTTATGCTTGCTTTTGAAAAAAGCAGGAGCAATGATTTTATGAACAGGATAACTACTGTAGGTCCGCACCGTGATGATATGGATATTCTGATAAACGGCAAAAGTGCAAGAACCTATGGCTCACAGGGTCAGCAGCGTTCATGCGTGCTTGCATTAAAATTGGCAGAGGCAAGCCTTTTAAAAGAAATGACACAGGATGAGCCGCTTGCACTGCTTGATGATGTTATGAGTGAGCTTGATATTTCAAGACAGGATTATATTTTGAATCACATAAAAGACTGGCAGGTATTCATAACCTGCTGTGATGCAAATACTGTTCTGAGGCTTAAAGACGGCAAAACCTTTCATATTGCAAATGGAGATTTAATTTAATGTATTTATATCTTGGCGGTGATACTGCAATAAAATCTGATGGAATTATAGGGATATTTGATATGGATACGTCAACTGTAAATAAAGCTACACGTGATTATTTATCAAAAGCCGAAAGGGATAAACGGGTAATATATGTAAATTATGATTTGCCGAAAAGCTTTGTTGTGTGCAGTGACAAGATTTATATTTGCCCTTTAAACACATCAACATTACTAAAAAGATTATCGTAAAAAGAAAAGAAAAATATACAAATAATTTTAATTTAAATATAAAAATTGGTATCATTGAAAAAATTGATAGGAGATTTTTAAATGAGTGAAGAAATCAAAACAAATTTAGAGGAAGAGGATATTGATACTGTTGTAACTGAAGAATATTCTGCAAAAGATATTCAGGTGCTCGAAGGACTTGAGGCTGTAAGAAAGCGTCCCGGTATGTATATTGGTTCAACAGGACCGAGAGGATTGCACCATCTTGTTTATGAGATTGTTGACAACTCAATTGACGAGGCACTTGCAGGCGTATGTACACATATTGAGTGTGATATTCTGCCGGGTGATGTTATTCAGGTGCGTGACAACGGTCGTGGTATACCTGTTGGTATTAATGAAAAAACAGGCTTGCCCGCTGTAACAGTTGTACTTACAGTACTCCATGCAGGCGGTAAGTTCGGCGGATCAGGTTATAAGGTATCAGGCGGTCTGCATGGTGTTGGTTCATCCGTAGTTAATGCTTTGTCAGAATGGCTTGAGGTTGAGGTTACACAAAACGGTCATATCTACAGCCAGAGATTTGAAAGAGGAACACCTGTCAACGATTTACATATTATCGGTGATGCTGATGGTCACGGAACACTTATCCGTTTTAAGGCAGATGAAGAAATATTTCAGGAAACAACTAAGTATGAATACGAAATTCTTGCAAGACGTCTGAGGGAACAGGCTTTCCTTAATGCAGGTCTTTCAATTACTCTCAGTGATAAAAGAAGTGATGATGCTGAAGAACAGATCAGTGAGGAATTCTGTTATGAGGGTGGTATTCGTTCTTTTGTTGAATATATTAATGCAAGCAGAGGGCTTAATCCTATTCAGGAAGAGGTAATTCATCTTTCAACAACTAAGGGTGACAGAAGTGCAGAGGTTGCACTTTGTTATACCGACTCTTATAACGAAACTCTTCTATCCTTTGCAAACAATATTAATACTATTGACGGCGGTACGCATGAAACCGGCTTTAAAACTGCACTTACAAGAGTGTTTAATGACTATGGTAAAAAGTTTGGTATTTTAAAAGACAGTGATAAGAAGTTCAGCGGTGAGGATGTCCGTGAAGGTATTACCGCAGTTATTTCTGTTAAGCTGACTGAAGCTCAATTTGAAGGACAGACAAAGGGTAAGCTTGGAAATACGGATATTACCGGTCTTGTATCATCAATGCTTTATGAAAAGCTGATGACTTATTTTGAAGAAAATCCTTCTGTTGCAAAAATTCTTATCAACAAATCACTTGATGCGTCACGTGCAAGAGAGGCAGCAAGAAAAGCAAGAGAAAATGCAAGAAGAAAATCTCCTCTTGAAAGCAATTCACTGCCCGGTAAGCTTGCAGATTGTACTAGCAAGGATCCGTCAAAATGTGAAATCTATATTGTAGAGGGTGATTCAGCCGGTGGCTCTGCAAAGGAAGGCAGAGACAGAGAGCATATGGCAATTCTTCCACTTTGGGGTAAAATGCTCAATGTTGAAAAGGCAAGAATGGACAAGGTTTATTCAAACGAAAAGCTTATTCCTGTAGTAATGGCGCTTGGTACAGGTATCGGTGATGACTTTGATATAACAAAGCTTAGATATCACAAGATAATTATTATGGCGGATGCCGATGTCGATGGTGCACATATCAGAACTCTTTTACTCACATTCTTTTTCCGTTATATGCCGCAGATTATCGAAGATGGCTATGTTTATCTTGCTCAGCCGCCTTTGTTCAAGGTATCAAAGGGCAAAAAGAGCGCATACTGTTTTTCTGACGAAGAGCGTGATGAAAAAATAGCTGAGCTTGGCGGTGACTGTGATATTCAGCGATACAAAGGTCTTGGTGAGATGGATCCGTCTCAGCTGTGGGAAACAACAATGGATCCGGAATTCAGAACAATGCTCAGAGTTACGATTGATGATGCACAGAGAGCATCAGAGAATTTTTCAATTCTTATGGGTGACAATGTTGAACCAAGACGTGAATTTATTGAAAAGAATGCTAAATTCGTACAAAATCTTGATGTTTAATATATTTTTAATTTGAAAGGTTTTAAGAATAATGAAATTAACCTTTAAAATGACAGGCGAGGAGTACTATTCAGGTATCAAATTCAAATTGAAGAGTGACAGACTTAAAAAAATTCTTTTGATGATACTTATTATCTGTATATTTATCGTAATAACAATTTTTTTAAGATTAGGGCTTATGATGTATGTGCTTACAACGGTAATGATAGTAATGGTATGTTCTTTAACAGCTTTTGAAAAGAAAGCTGCAATTTCACAATTTTACAGTTCACCTGTTAAAAGCAGTGAGCACACACTTTGTGTTTATGACGAGGGTATAGAACTTATAAACAGCTATGAAAAAATATTTGCTCCGTGGCAAAGTGTTTATGCAGTTAGGGAAACAGAGGAAAATATAATTATTCTGCCATCATATGCTAGAGGAATAGCTGTTATAAGCAAAAAAAGATATTTCGGTCCTGAGCTTAGTAATATTATGAATGCAATTAAATTACATGTTAAGGTTGAGGAGGGTAAGTAATAAATGGTAAATTTTATCTATACTCCGACAGCTGAAGACTATATTGC
>CAMWPJ010000126.1 GCA_947176035.1 uncultured Clostridia bacterium
GTTTGATAGTTATAAGGCTGGTGTTCTCCATGAAGAATGCCGGCTTTTTTATTATCTTTGCTGGAAGGGAATAAAAAAGCATCCGCTTATAAGCAGATGCTTTAAATTGTGTGATTAAAATTTTCCTGAGGATCCACCATGGTTTCTTCCTGATGAACTTCTGTGTGTTGTGCTTGTATTTCTGCTGTGATTGTTTGAATCATCACGTGTTTTTACAAAGCGTTCAGAATGTTCGTTCCTTACAAATCTGTCGTAATGGTCAATGACATTAACGCCGCCGTCAATATAAGATTCTGTTGAAAATCCAACCTCATTACCGAGCATTTTTTTGTTGTTTTTCTTTTTCTTAACAAACGCAACAATAAGACCTATTATAACACCTACAAGAAGATTGGAAAGTATTGTAATGAACAGACTTTCTTCTTCAACAGGCTCTATGTCAGTATTGTGGTTTGATGTAACATTGTTGTAATTATCGCTGTATTGGTATTTTGTTGTCGATGAACCATAGTTTGAATGTGTTGATGTTGCTTTTTTGTTTTCATATGAAACGATTTGCAGACTGCACTGAGTTGCAAATTTGTCAAATGCTGTGTACCAATTGCCATTACCTAAATCGGTTTTTATTAAATTGAACAGCATATCCTGACGATAGTCGGTAAATACGTTGATAGCCTCGCCCGATGTGCTGATTGCCCAGTCTCTCCCTTCCATACTGACAAGGAAAAGAATTCCGTCTTCGCCGAATCCGTTATAATCATAGCAATCATCTGCAAATTCTTCAGCACTGTATCTTTCAAGATTATCAGCGGTTGCAATTACAACATCATAGCTGTATTCAGTATTGATTTCATCAAGCTTTTGATTTAATTGTTCCTCTTCTTCATCAGTCAGTATATCAGCCTCGTCGATTACTCTTTGAGATATTCTTTCTTTTGGAATGGTTGTGTTTGAACGATAATCTCTCCATTCATCTGCATAGACAGCAGTTGGCACCAGAATAGTTGATATTATAAGGAGTATGCTTAGTATGAATGATATAAACTGTGTTCTCTTTTTCATATTATAAAGCACCTCCTATTAACTGTAGAATTATCCAGGCAGCTATTCCGATAGCACCGCTTATTGCAAAGTCTCTGAAAAACAGTTTTGTCTTTTTCTTAGGGTCGCTTGGGAGCTTGCCTACAATTTTTCCTGTCTGTCCGTTGATTGCAAATCTGTAATTCGTACCCTTGAAATCAGTGTTAAGCAGCCAGACAGGACAAAGGGTATAATAAGGAGCTCTTGTCTGTGCAAATGAAATATTTGAACTCATTTTGTGTTTTATATCATATCCTGCTACCGTATTATCCATTGGAACTCGGCTGCCGTCTTCAATACGATGCTTTACTCTCATTTCAAGATCTCTGCTCGATTCGTCATATTTATCAGCAGCAAATCCCGATAAATAGGATGTATCAAATTTTTTTGCTTCATTAAAATTAAATGGCTCAATAGAATCCATCATTTTATCATCCATCTTTTTTGAAGCATCAGCAGGGACATTTTTGAACTGTAAAACCCCTTTTCTCATAACATCATATACAGCGGAATCGGTTACCTCATAATATCCGTCCCTTGCCTGTCTGCGATGTGTTGAATTCCTTCTGCATTCGTAATTTGCACAAATAGTTGCTGCAACATTATAAATCCAATAGGGGACATATATACCTTTTATCTCATCAAGGTGGTTTTCATCCTTGAAGTTGTCAGGCAAATATGGTTTATCCTTATAGTGCTCAAGAAGGAGCTTTTTTGCCTCCTCCTTTGATATCTTAAAAGGTATGATTTGTTCAGGTGCAAAATGACCTGTAACGTGTTCTGACAGAATGATTGGATTGTCACAGAACGGGCAGGCAGTAGCACTTGTGTTTTCCTCCGTTACGATTTCGCCGCCGCAGGACTGACAGATGTATGTTTTTAAATCTGTATGATTTTCTTCATTCTGTACAGGCTCTGACTTTTCTTCCTTTTCAATAATTGCCTCGTCAGTTTCAAACTCACTGTCACAAAACGGACATTTCATTTTCTGTGTTTCACTGCTGAATTCTACACGTCCGCCGCAATGAGGGCATTTATATTGTATAATATTAGACATATTTTCTCCTCTAAAGACATTGCAATTATTTGCTGATTATATCTTCACTGCCGAATTTATCACCGCATTCAGGGCAGAATTTTGGTGGATTACTAGGATCCTCAGGTTCCCAGCCGCATTTATCACATTTGTATAAAAGCTCACCGGCAGGTTTTTCCTTTCCGCATTCACTGCAGAATCTGCCTTTGTTCATTGTTCCGCAGGAGCAGCTCCAGCCATCAGCAGGCTTTGGTTTGCCGCAGTGAGGACAGAATTTACCGCTGTTCTGATTACCGCATGCACAAGTCCATAAAGCATTTGCTTGTGGCTGTGTTTGCTGACTATTCTGCTGACCCATAGCATAAAGGTTTTGTGCATTCATAGAACCTGCATTCTGTGCAAACCCCATACCTACAAAACCATTCATTGCACCACTTGGATTTGCAGCTGCAGATTTCATAGCATCTGCCTGTGCCCCTACGAGGGTAGCAGCTGCCATAGTTGGGTCGCGCATAATTGCATTCTTTTGTGCTTGCTTAATAAGCTGGGCATCTTCATCAGGCAGTGTAACAGAATTCATTGCAATTGAAATTACGGAAAGACCTCTTATTTCACCCCATTTTTTCATAAGCTTTTCATTTACAGCGTCGGAAAGCTCATCAACATGTGCAGGAATAGCATTTGGTCTTATTTCCAGCTCTGAAATTTTTGCAAGAGCAGGCTGAAGAGCACTGATAAATTCTGTCTTTAACTGAGAATCAATTTCGCTTCTTTCATATGTATGGCTCACATTTCCGCAAACATTTGCATAGAACAAAAGCGGATTTGTTATCTTATATGAATATACACCGTTGCAGCGGATGGAAACATCTATATCAAGTCCTATATTTCTGTCGACAACTCTGAAGGGGATAGGATTTGCAGAACCGAATTTGTTATCAACAATTTCTTTGGTGTTAAAATAATAAACTCTCTGATCTTTTCCTGTATCTCCGCCATAAGTGAATCTTTTTCCGACAATTTTAAATGTGTTTTTAAGTCCTTCACCAAGGCTGCCGCAGAAAAGGCTTGGCTCGGTTGATATATTATATGTATATTCACCCGGCTCAGCACAGAATTCAACAATCTTGCCCTGATCAACTATGATCATACATTGTCCGTCAGCAACAGCAATACCGGATCCGTTGGTTATGATATTATCATTACCTTTGGTGTTTGATGATCTTCCTGTGATTTGTTTGCTTCCTCTTTTTACTAAAATGGTTTTATCCAAAGCCTCACAATAGAAAAATTCTTTCCATTGATCTGCCATAGTGCCGTTAAATGCACCAAGTGCAGCTTTTATTAATCCCATAATAATTATCCTTTCTTACATAAGCGATGCATAATTTTATGAATATATTATACTTTTATTCGCTATTAGTGTCAATAAATTTTGGCCTTTGCCAATATCGCAAATAATACCTATTAAAGATTATGTTGACGAAAATGCTTGTTAGTGTTATAATCTATTAGTATAATTTAACATAACAGGGGGTAAAGTTATGAACGTACTTATTTTTGGTGGTACAGGTCTTTTAGGCTCTGCTGCTGCCCAGATTTTTATTGACAGAGGACATAAGGTTAAAACAATAGCCCTTCCTCCTCTTCCGGAAGGAGCTCCGATTCCTGAGGAAATGGAAATCGAGTTTGGTAATTTCCTTGAGCTCACCGATGAGGAGCTTGAGAATGCAATGACAGGCATTGATGCTTTTGTTTATGCTGCAGGCGTTGACGAGAGAGTTGAATTTCCTGCTCCGGTTTATGATGCGTATAAGAAATTTAACATTGATCCTGTAGACCGTTGCCTTGCAATGGCTAAAAAGTGCGGTGTTAAGAGATGTGTTGTTCTTGGCTCATATTTTGCTTGGCTTGCTAAGCAGAGACCTGATATGAAACTTTGTGAAAAGCATCCTTATATCCGCTCACGTGTTGATCAGGAAGAGACAGCATTCAAATATGCTGATGAAAATATGGGTGTTGGTGTTCTTGAGCTTCCTTACATCTTCGGTACTCAGCCGGGTCGTCGTCCTGTATGGGTAATCCTTATTGAACAGCTCCAAAGATTCGAAAAAATGCCATTCACAATGTATCCTGCAGGCGGCACAGCAATGCTTACTGTTCGTCAGGTTGGCGAGGCAATCGTTGGTGCTGCTGAGACAGTTGAGGGTGCAAGAGCATATGGCATTTCATGCTATAATATGACTTGGAGAGAGTTCCTTAAGATTGTTTACCGTGCAATGGACGGTATTGCAGACAGAAAAATTGTTGACGTACCTAAGTGGACATTCCAGGCTTTCGGTCTTGTTATGAGAAAGGACTATGCTAAGCGTAATGTTGACAGCGGTATTGATCCTGTAGGTCTTGCTGATATTATGGGTATGAATTTGTTTATTCCTACTGATGATTGCAAAGAGCTTGGCTGTACTCCTGATGATATCGAGTCTGCAATCTTTGATTCAATCAAGCTTTCAAAGGCTTCTTTTGAGGGCAGTGCAAAGCTTCTTGGTATGCGCGGCGAGTAATTGAGTAATTATTGACAAATGTTTAAAAATCCGTTATGATGCTCCGAGTGAATGTCATATCGGATTTTTTGTCTCTTCAGTAAAGAAAAAAGCATTACAGAAATGAATCTGTAATGCTTAATTTTTGTTTAATCCACCCAGCCGCCTCGAGCTGAGAATAACCTGCATCCTAAAGCAGGTGGGTTTTACTCCGATCACTTTGTGCTCCCAACGTCCTGTGTGTAATAGGGAGGTCTGCATTCCCGTTTCACGGAAGATAAATCCCTTTTAAAACGTGTTCGGGTTACTAAAGCCCAAGGTTGTCGAGAAGGGCAGATTGTTAATATTATTTACTGCTCCGGCTCAAAGTATTCAACGTCAAACTTTTCCTCAACCTTTGCCATAAGGATATCCGAAATTTGTTCAAATTCGATTTCATCCTCAATTTCTGCAAGGTATTCTTCGCCGTCCTCGCTGACTACTTTTAAAATGATTACCTCATAATCACCCTCAACGATTTCCTCGTCGGTCTCGTAATAACGGGTGATAGCAACATAAACATCCTCGTCAGTTTCATATCTTTCAAGCAGTTCAAATAAAATCTCATTGCCGTTTTCATCATTAACACTGATGATATCCGGCTCGTAGAATTCTTCTTCATTAGCCATAATCTTTCACGCCTTTCTTTCAGATATCCTGATTGGTTATCCGTTGAGTATATTATAT
>CAMWPJ010000127.1 GCA_947176035.1 uncultured Clostridia bacterium
TAATTAGATAACAAAAGCCTTTGCAATGCAAAGGCTTTTTCTTTTGTCAAATCTTTTATTGAATTATTAAATTAAAAAATAATATATAAAAGCACGGCTTTAATATACCGTGCTTTTTCCTTTATAAGATGTTGTTGAAATAGATTTTAATTTTTTAAACTGTGAAGCGGAGCGGGAATTTTACCGCCTCGGTTAATAAATTGTGCAGGGGACATTGAGTTGACCTTCATAACAGGTCCTGAGCCAAGAAGTCCGCCGAATTCAAGCTCATCGCCAATGTTTTTGCCAATTGCAGGAATAACTCTGACAGCTGTTGTTTTTCCGTTCACCATACCAATAGCAGCCTCGTCGGCAATAATACCGCTAATAACCTCAGGTGTTGTGTCACCCGGAATTACAATCATATCAAGACCTACAGAGCATACAGCTGTCATAGCCTCGAGCTTTTCAATAGTGAGTGAACCTGATCTCGCAGCATCAATCATGCCTGCATCCTCAGAAACCGGGATGAATGCACCTGAAAGGCCGCCAACACTTGATGATGCCATAACACCGCCTTTTTTTACTGCATCGTTGAGCATTGCAAGACAAGCGGTAGTGCCGGCAGCACCGCATTGCTCAAGACCTATTTCCTCAAGAATATGAGCAACAGAGTCACCGACAGCAGGAGTTGGTGCAAGTGAAAGGTCAACAATGCCGAAAGGAACGCCAAGTCTTTTTGATGCTTCAACACCAACAAGCTGACCCATTCTTGTGATTTTAAATGCAGTCTTTTTTATAAGCTCAGCAACCTCACTGATTGAATATTCAGGATGCTTTGATACTGCACTTCTTACTACACCCGGACCTGATACACCGACATTAATAACGCAGTCAGGCTCCGATACACCGTGAAAAGCACCTGCCATAAACGGATTATCCTCAGGGGCATTGCAGAATACAACGAGCTTACCTGCAGCGATACAGTCATTATCTTTTGTAAGCTCAGCGGCTTCCTTAACCTTTTGACCCATGATTTTTACGGCATCAAGGTTAATTCCTGCTTTTGTTGAGCCGATATTAACAGAGGAGCAGATGTGCTCAGTCTGTGCAAGTGCCTGAGGTATCGAATTTATAAGTTCAAGATCGCCTGCAGCAAAACCTTTTTGTACAAGAGCACTGTATCCGCCGATAAAGTTTACACCGATTGTGCGTGCTGCTTTTTCAAGAGTGAGTGCATACTTAACAGGGTCGCCGCCGCTCACACCTGCAAGAATAGCGATTGGTGTAACACTTACGCGCTTATTGATAATTGGGATACCGAATTCCTTTTCAATTTGTTCACCTGTCTCAACAAGCTTTTCTGCTTTTGTACAGATTTTGTCATATACTTTCTGACAGGATTTATCAATATCTGAATCTGCACAGTCAAGCAATGAAATACCCATTGTTGTTGTACGTATATCAAGACATTCATCCTGAATCATTCTTATGGTTTCAAGAATATCATTTGTATTAATCAAGGATTTTTCCTCCTAAATTCTATGCATTGAGTTGAAGATATCTTCATGCATTGCATGGATTGAAAGATTGTTTTCTTCGCCGTATTTGGAAAGTTCGTCGGAAAATTTAGTGAATTCCACACTGCTTGCTGAAATGTCTGCCATCATAATCATACAGAACATATCCTCCATAACGGTCTGAGATACCTCAGTAATATTTATGTTGCTTTTTGCGCATATATCAGATACCTTAGCAAGAATGCCAACTGTGTCCTTGCCGACAACTGTAATAACTGCTCTCATATTACTACCTCCATATAATATAAACATATAATTAGCTGTCAAAATTATAACAGAGAGATAAACTTTTTTCAATAAAGTGAATAAATATATTTAAATTTTTTTTATTATATGGTAAAATAACCGGGTAAAATACAGAATTTATGTTTGAAGGTAAAAATTTTGGATTATAAAACGATTGTTGATTTGCATACGCACAGCATTTTCAGCTTTGACGGCAATGATTCCTGTGATTCTCTTTGTCAAAGCGCAATTGCCAAGGGTGCTGATGTTCTTGCAATTACAGACCATTGTGATATTGATGGTAAGGATATGGATGTTGATAAGCTTTGTTCAGCCCAAATCAGTGAGCTGACAGTGCTTAAAGAAAAATATAATGACAGACTTTGTCTTTTAAAAGGTCTTGAAATCGGGCAGGGTATTTACAGGAAAGAGCTTACACAGTATGTTTATGATACTTATGATTACGATTTTATTCTAGGCTCACTGCATAATCTTGAAAATATGGAGGATTTCTATTTTCTTGACTATAGCCGGTTTGATGTTTATAAGCTTTTGATGCAGTATTTTGAGGGTCTTTTGGAATTATCAGAATGGGGAATGTTTGATTCACTTGCGCATCTTACTTATCCTTTAAGATATATTGTGGCTAGGGAAAAGATAGATGTTGATATGTCACTGTTCGCAGATATAATTGACAGTATTTTTGAAAATCTTGTTAAGAATAAAAAAGCTCTTGAGATTAATACTTCAGGTCTGTTTATGGAAATGCAGGATACATTGCCTAATATAAGCTTTGTTAAGAGATTCAAGCAAATCGGTGGTGAATATGTAACTATCGGCTCTGATTCGCATTACGCTGAAAGAATTTGTCAGGGAATAGACAAAGGAGTTGAAATTGCTTATAATTCAGGCTTTCGCAATATAACAATATTTAAGAATCATCAGCCTTTGCTGATACCAATAAAATAGTGAGGTAATAACTATGGACAAGCTTTTATCATTAATTGAAAAGAATCCTCGTCTTTCTGATAAGGAAATTGCAGTGATGCTTGGCATTACAGAAGAAGAGGCGGCAAAAAAAATCCGTCTTTATGAAGAAACCGGTGTAATCAAGGGCTATCGAGCGATGATTGATAAAGAAAAAGCACAGGCAGAAACGGTAACTGCACTTATAGAAATTAAGGTGCACCCACAGTTTGAGCACGGCTTTGATGAGGTAGCGCAGCGTATCTCACAGCTTGAAGAGGTTGAAAGTGTTTATCTTATGAGCGGTGGCTTTGATCTTTGTTGTATGGTAACTGACAAGACCTTTCAGGAGGTTGCAATGTTTGTTGCCAGCCGATTATCACCGATGGATAGTGTTATGTCAACTGCTACCCATTTTATACTGAAAAAATTTAAAGAGCAGGGAGTAATGTTTTACGAGCCTCCCAAGGATGATAGGGGGAACATTTCCTTTTGATTAACTATAATGATTTTTTAAACCGGCAAATTTTAGATATAAAGCCAAGCGGTATAAGAAAGTATTTTTCTATCGCTGAGGAAATGGAGGATGTTATTTCTCTCGGTGTCGGTGAACCTGATTTTCTTACCCCATGGCATATAAGAAAAATGGGTATTCAGACTCTTGAAAACGGTAAGACAAGGTATACTGCAAATGCAGGTCTTATTGAGCTGAGACAGGAGATAGCTAATTTTTACAAAAACAAGCATAATGTTGAATACAATCCAAAGAATGAAGTTCTTGTTACGGTCGGTGGCTCAGAGGGTATTGATATGTGTATCAGAACAATTATTTCTCAGGGTGATGAGGTCCTTATTGTTGAGCCTTCATTTGTATGCTACAGACCTATTGTTGAAATGTGCGGTGGCATTGCTGTTGCACTTGAAACTAAGAATGAAAATAACTTCCGTCTTACAGCTGAGGAACTGGAGGCAGCTGTAACAGATAAAACAAAGCTCCTTGTTTTGCCTTATCCCAATAATCCTACCGGTGCGGTTATGCGTGAGGAGGATCTTATCGCAATTGCAAAGGTAATTGAAAAATACAATCTTTTTGTATTGTCTGATGAAATATACAGTGCACTTACTTACGGTGATAAACCGCACGTGTCAATTGCATCCATAAGCGGTATGCAGGAGCGTACAGTTGTAATCAATGGCTTTTCAAAAACGTATTCTATGACAGGCTGGAGACTTGGCTATGCATTAGGGCCTAAACCTGTTATAGAACAAATGACGAAGCTGCATCAGTTTGCAATTATGTCGGCACCTACAAATTCCCAGTATGCCGCAATAGAAGCGTTAAAGTATGGTGACAGGGATATAGAAAAAATGCGGGATGATTATGATGCTCGCAGACGATTCACTGTTAATGCCTTTCGTGAAATCGGTCTGGACTGTTTTGAGCCTGAGGGTGCATTTTATATTTTTCCGTGTATTAAATCAACAGGTCTTACATCTGATGAGTTCTGTGAACAGCTTATTATGAGCAAACACGTTGCTGTTATACCCGGTAATGCTTTTGGTGAATGCGGTGAGGGCTTTATACGTGTATCCTATTGCTATTCAATTGAAAATATAAAAGAGGCAGTTAAGCGTATCGGTGAATTTGTAAAAGAACTTGGAGACAGGAATGGAAATTAAAGTTAATGCATATGCCAAAATCAATCTGATGCTTGATATTGTTGCAACAAGAACAGATGGTTATCATGATTTGTTTATGATTATGCAAAGTATCGGTATTTACGATACTGTAACCGTAACGCAGACAGATTCAAAAAAAATAACAATAACCTGTAATGCTGACGGAATTCCGCTTGACGAAAAGAATATTGCCCATAAGGCGGCAGCATCTTTCTTTGAAGCAACAGGTATAAAAAATGAGGGCATCCATATTGATATTGTAAAAAGGATCCCTCATGCCGCTGGTATGGCTGGCGGCAGTGCAGACGGTGCCGGTGTGCTTGTTGCGTTAAATGAACTGATGGAAGTCGGATTAACTGAGGATGAGCTGTGCGATATCGGTGTGAAAATAGGTGCTGATGTTCCGTTTTGTATTAAAGGCGGCACATTGCTTGCACAGGGAATCGGTGATGTTCTTAATAAGGTTAAGCCACTGAGAAAGTGCTTTATTTTAATTGCTAAGCCTGATGTCGGCGTTAATACTGCTTTTGCTTATAAGCAGTTTGATGAATGCGGTAAGGTACATACTCCTGATAAATTCGGTATGCTTTGTGCAATGCAGAGCAGTGATTTAGCTGATATTGCATCCCGTATGGAAAATGTATTTGAGCAGTTCATCGATGTACCGAATAGAGTTGATATGAAAGCGGTTATGCGTGAAAATGGCGCTCTCGGTGTATGTATGAGCGGGAGCGGACCGACTATTTTCGGCATATTTGATGATAAGCAAAAAGCAGAGAATGCTGCTGAGCAGTTAACCGTTTATGCAAAGGATATTGCTGTTACAATGCCTGTATCAAAGGGTTGTAAGATAGTAAAATAATAATATAGATATATTT
>CAMWPJ010000128.1 GCA_947176035.1 uncultured Clostridia bacterium
ATACAAAATTATGCGTTTCTATATTCACTTCTAACCAAATCTGCATAACTCGCTCTGTATCTTTTGTTTCAAATTTTCTTATCATACTTACAAACTCCTTCTTCTATATTTTATTTGACAGCAAAATAAAATTATTGCTGTTATCAGTACGATACTGACACCCTAAAAAATGTAAGTTCATTGCTTAAACTTAATATTCTACATCAAGCTTCCTTTTTGGACTGTCGGTACAGCTTGGGGGCGGTTCATATTTGAAGCACATCTTTTTATCGCTTTTTTAAACCGAAATATTTTATTATATAAGTTTACATAGATGAGCCTTCAGCGAAAACTGCAATAAAAAACAATTCAGAACATAAAAAGCCCTCAGTGTAATCTGAGAGCTTAAAATATGATATTAATATTTTGAATAAATATTATTTTGCAAGGTCGCCGACAAGCATCATATAATCGCCTATCTGTACACCGAATTCAGGTGCACCCTCCATAATAAGCTGTTTATCAGCTGTCATCTGGAACATATCACCTGTACCAAGCAATATTTTAAGTGCTGAGGTAGCGCAGTCAAACTTCATACAGAAGAAAGGCTTAGCACGCTTATACTCTCCCCTGCCTGCTCTAGACTTACCTGCCTTTACTCGCATATAGGCAGTACATTCAGGATGCCCCTCAACAGCCCACTGATAACAACGATCAGGACTCTTAAGTGCCCAATCATGAACAGCAGGATGCCCCATCTTATTAAGCTGTGAGATACCTGAAGAAAGCAGGTAGAAATACAGTTTGCAGAGCAGGAGCGAAAGCTCCTCGTCATCCTCGGGAGGCTCTGAAATGCTGAGCAATGAGGACATTTTGAGCAGCACCATCATAAACTTAATAAACTTACCGAAGGATTTGATATTGAGCTTTGGCAGCTTTGTCATATCACCCTTCATAAATGCATTCATCTTTTCCATAGAAGAAAACGCAAGCTCAGCATCAATTTTACTCTGACCGAGATATTCACCAAGCTTAACTGTCCATTCACCATTCTCAACAATGAAATGAACAGCCTCTTTATCCTCTGCATTAACCTTTGCAGATACCTGATAAATGGCATTGACACCCTCAAATTTCTTCTTCAGCTCCGGAACATCCGTCGCAATCGTTTTCATAAGCGGAAGGGCGCCGGCCATAAACACCTTATTCGTGTAACGTGTTTCATCACTTGCCATAATAATGAACTCCTTTCATAAGACATAATGATAAATTATTTTAGAATTCATCATCCCAAGCATCATCAGCCTCAAAATCAGCGTGCATCATTTCGGCAATTGCTTCGTTGATTCCATTCGCATCAATCTTAGCCATAGCAAGCAAATCCTCCTGCAGGCCGATTGTTGAAAATGCATCCTGATGACCGAGCATCTTAAACGCACAAGCCTTACCTGACTTAGCAACAACCTCAGCAACAGCAGAGCCAAGACCACCCATAACCTCGTGATCCTCAACAGTAATAATTCTTCTTGTATCCATAACTGCTGAAAGAATAGCCTCTTCATCAACAGGCTTGATTGTGTGCATATTAAGCACACGAACCTTAAGACCTGCATCTGCCTCTGCCATACGTGCAGCCTGCATTGCCTCAAATACGCATGAACCGCAGGCAATAACAGTGATGTCTGTGCCATCGTTCATAACGGATGCCTTTTTGTAGTCAAACTTGCACTCATCAAGATTCTTATAAATAACCTGGTCAAAGCCACGGTTGATTCTGATATAAACAGGGCCCGGGATATCATAAGCAGCCTTAACGGCATGATATGTCTCCGTACCGTCACAAGGGCAGATAACGGTCATATTAGGCAGAGTTCTCATACAAGCCATATCAATGAGAGAATGGTGGGTTGATCCCGCCTGACCAAAGGAAGTACCTGCATGAGTTGCGATGATTTTTACAGGAACATTCTGATAGCAGATGTCTGTATGTATCTGATCAAGAGAACGTGCAGCTGTGAAAATAGCAAAGGTAGATGCAAACGGAACAAGACCGTTTTTAGCCATACCCGCTGCTACACCGAAAAGGTTCTGCTCAGCAATACCAACATTGAAAAATCTGTCAGGAAAATGCTCGCCGAACATACCGATTTTAGTTGATTTGGCAAGGTCAGCTGTAAGAGCAACAACGTCTTTATGCTCCTCACCAAGCTCACAAAGTGCAATACCATAGCACTCTGCTGTTGACAGCTTAGTGGTATCTGTCATTGTATATGTCATTCCACCCATAGCTTATGCCTCCTTCTCTGCACGCGCACAGCGCTCTTTATAATATTTGTCAAGACTTTCAGAAGCCTGCTTCTCCATAGTCTCATCAAGCGAGCCATAGTGCCACAGGTAATTATCCTTCATAAAGTCAACACCCTCACCCTTGAAGGTATCCATAACAATAGCAGTCGGCTTGTCGCCGCCGTTTTTATGATTATCAATTGATGCCTCGATAGCATTGTTAAGTTCTTTGATATTATGACCGTCAACACGGATAACGTTAAAGCCGAATGCCTCAAATTTCTTATCAACAGGCTCAACCTTCATCTCGTCGTCAACGCGTCCGTCAATCATACACTTATTGATATCGGCAAGCACAACTACATTTGACAGCTTGAACTGAGCAGCACTCATTGCTGCTTCCCAGTTTGAGCCCTCATTAAGCTCACCGTCACCGGTAAGAACAAAGTTCATATAGTCAATTCCGTTAACCTTACCTGCAAGTGCAAAGCCAACTGCAAGAGAAAGGCCATGACCGAGTGAACCTGTTGAACAGTCAGCACCCTTAACCTTGTTGCAATCAAGATGCATACCAACCTTTGCACCTGTGAGGTTAAAGATTTTCAGTTCATCAACAGGGAAATAACCGAGGTCACTGAGAATCGGAGCATATCCAACAGCACAGTGTCCCTTAGAAAGGATAAATCTGTCTCTTTCTGGCATATCAGGGTTTGTTGGATCAATTTTCAGAAAACGATAGTACAATGTAACCATAGCATCCATTGCACTGAGTGAGCCGCCGATATGACCTGAACCGCCCCAGATTGCTGTCTGGATAGCCATTCTTCTCATTTCGTCAGCCTTTTTTTCAAGACGCAGCCATTCAGCCTTGTCAAATGGTTTGTAATCAGCCGGCATAAAAGTTCCCCCTTAAGATATGTGTATAAAATATTTACTTAAAATAATTATTACTTATTTCAAATCAAGTTCGGGATGATTTGCAGCAACAACACCGAAAGCATCCTCGGCAATATCAATTGCAAGCTTGATATCATCATCCGTAACAGCAGCATTGATGAAATGATTGTGATGTGATGCAAGGAAAAGACCTCTTGAAACACATTCTGCAATCCACTCCTGATGCAGCATAAGGCTGTCGTCATTCGCTATTCTGAGATAGAAGAGTGCAGGTTCACCCGATACAACAAGATTGAATCCATGCTCCTTACCTGCTGCTCTGAGTCCTTCTGTAAGCTTGATGCCCTTTTCTCTGAACATTGTAGGAATATCAAGCTTTTTCATTTTAGGAATACAAGCAAGACAAGCGGCAAAAGGCTCGGCACTCATCCAATAAGAACCTGTATAAACAACTGATGAAGCAGTATTTTTCATATGCTCCTGACCGCAGACAGCTGACATATTATAGCCGTTTGCAAGTGCTTTACAGAAGCAGATAAGATCCGCCTTAAAACCGTAATAATGGTCAGAGCCCTGGATATCAAGTCTGAAGCCGGTACGAACGTCATCAATAATAAGTACCATACCATGATCGTCACAGAATTTGCGAACCTTTGCCCACTGCTCTTTGGTTGCACACTCATTATCCTTAAAGTTACCATGGTCATATGGCTGAGCTATAAGACCTGCAACATCTCCGCCGCAGGCATCATAAGCAGCCTGCATAGCATCCATATCAAACCAAGGCACTACGATATTGTTTTCAACCTCTTCAGGAAGAATACCGGGATAGTCAACCTTCTGCGCCCATTGGAAATCACCATGATAATAGCCCTTAAAGAACATCATCTTTTTCTTGCCTGTATGGGCACGGGCACACATAACACTGAAAGTAGTAGCGTCAGAACCGTTTTTCATAAAGAATGCCCAGTCAGCCATAGCAACAGTGTCTTTTAGCATCTCAGCACATTCAACCATTTTGTATGATGGTGAAGTTGTGCAGTTGCCGATTTTAAGCTGTTCCATAGCTGCTGCATCAACATCATCATCGCAGTAGCCGAGAACGTTAGGACCATATGCACACATAAAGTCAAGATATTTATTGCCGTCAACATCCCAAAAATATGTACCCTTCGCATGATCAGACATCAAAGGCCATTTTGTAATCGGAAGGAAAAGACCCTCAGACGGACCAAGGTGACCATATACACCTGATGGAATAGCGTTTAATGCTCTCTGGAACCACTCGGCACTTTTTTCGTGTTTATATTCAGGAAATTTACTCACTTTTACATTCCTCCTTAGCCTAAGTAGACAGCAACTCTGTCAAGAATACGGTTGATATTATCGACCATTGAGATCATACCTGCCATATAGATATTACCTGCACAGAGCTCAGCCATCGTTGATGCTGTACCTGTGAACAAACCATAAGCAAGGTCGATAGAATTAAATTCCATAATTGCTCTCGGAGTATCAGGCTTCTCTTTGATAGTCTCAAAATGATGATTGCGAACACGCAGAGTTGCATAGCATACATCTGTAATGCCCATCTGCACATCACCATCAACAGTATAAAGTGCTGACTGCTTTGAAATAGAGTCTGAATTGGCAAGTGCAGAAAGTGCACCTGAAATTGTATAAAAAGTAAGAATTGTTGATTCCTCAAAAAATGCTCTGTCCTTCAAATCCTGCTCACTCGGCATTAAAAGCTTTGTAAGTCTGTCTGTCAGTTTAGTGAATGGACCAAGCAGAAATGCAAGCACCTGCGGTGCGTTTTTAACAGGCATACCAGGCTTGCTGTTATCAATAAGTGCATTGAACTTTTCAGGTGATGAAAAATTCATTTTACAGGTACAGCCATAGCTGCCCTCTGTCATTTTGCAGCCTTCCTTTGAAAAATGCAGGGTGCAGCAAGGACCATCATTAACATCAAAGCAAATTGAAACAGGCTTCTTCAGCGCAGCACAAACAGCCTTTGCCTCTTTATCAAGCTCGCAGAGATTCTCAAGAGTTGCAAGTACGCCGTACATATTGACATATGCCATAGCTTTTGCTTCCTTCAAAATAATTCCTCCTAACGTTGTAGTT
>CAMWPJ010000129.1 GCA_947176035.1 uncultured Clostridia bacterium
TTCAAATTCACCCTGCTGATACAAATGAATCGATGTAATTTTATGGGTCTTTTTTAGCTTCATTGCTGCAACACCCTGCGTATCCTTAGTTGTTTTAGGAAGAATACCTGCAGTATTAACAAGCAGCATTCTTCCGCTTGATGAGCACAAAACAATATCAGTATCCTCTTTAATATAAATTGCCTGTGCAAGCGATGCTTTAGATGAATAAGCATTGACAAGCTTTTTTCTATTCGTTTTTGTTGCATAAGCAGACATATCTACCTTCGCCAGCTTACCATTTTCAAAAACAAAAATCATATAACCTGTATATTCACTGAGTACAGCCATATAAATAAGCTGTTCTTCCTCAGCCATTTCAAGCTTTGATGCAACATATTCACCCAAAACAGACGCCTTAGTGTCAACAAAATCATCAACCTTAGACTTATATACCTGTTGATGGTTTGTAAAGAACAACAATTCATCTTTGTTTGAACACTCAATTTCAGGCAACATTTTGTCTCCCTCTTTGAGTTTCTGTTCACCACTCATACGCAGATTAGCTGTTTTGATTTTCTTGAGATAACCATGCTCTGAAAGGAAGAGTGTAACAGGATAATCCGGAATTTCAACCGTTTCAACAACAGCCGTCTCCTCAACCTCATAGAGAACCTCGCTTTTTCTGCCGGAATCATACTTTTTAGCAACAGCATCCAACTCATTTATAATGATTTTCTTCATCTTATTTTTGCTTGCAAGTATTGATTCAAGCTCAGCAATATCAGCCTCAAGCTGTTCAATATCCTTAATTCTCTTTAAAATATATTCACGATTAAGGTGACGCAATTTGATTTCTGCTACATATTCAGCCTGTATTTCGTCGATACCAAAGCCAATCATAAGGTTTGGTACAACCTCTGACTCACTTTCAGTCTCTCTTACTATCCGAATTGCTTTATCAATATCAAGCAAAATTTTTGAAAGACCCTTTAAAAGATGCAGCTGCTTTCTCTTCTTTTCAAGATTGAAATTAATTCTGCGTCTTATACATTCAAGTCTGAAATCAATCCATTCAAGCAAAATTGACTTAACACCAAGCACCATTGGTCTGCCTTTGATAAGCACATTAAAATTACAGCTGAATGAATCCTGCAATGGAGTCATTCTGTAAAGCTTATTCATAAAGGCATCAGGATCAACACCTCGTTTTAAATCAATTGTAATTTTCAAGCCTGATAAATCCGTTTCATCACGTATATCACTGATTTCCTTAACTTTATTTGTTTTAACAAGCTCAATAACCTTATCAATAATAGCCTCTGATGTGGTTGTCGGTGGAATTTGAGTAATATCAAGACAGTTATACTTTTTGTCATACGTATATCTTGCACGCACTTTGACAGAACCACGGCCTGTATCATATATTTTGTCAAGTTCTGCCTTATCATAAAGTATAAAACCACCGCCGGCAAAGTCCGGTGCGAGCAATGTGTCAGACACAACATGGTCTGGATTTTTCATTAAAGCAACTGTAGTGTCGCATATTTCCTTAAGATTAAATGATGCAATTGATGACGCCATACCCGCGGCAATACCTGTTGTAACATTACACAGAATTGACGGGAAAGTAACAGGCAATAATGTAGGCTCTGTCATCGTATTATCATAATTCGGTACAAAATCAACTGTATCTGATTTGATATCATCAAACAACTCATGACAAATCGGTGCAAGCTTAGCCTCAGTATAACGTGATGCGGCATACATCATATTTTTGCTATATGCTTTACCAAAATTACCCTTCGACTCAACATACGGATTAAGTAATGATTCATTACCGCGTGATAATCTGACCATGGTTTCGTAAATTGCAGCATCACCATGAGGATTAAGCTGCATAGTTCGACCTACAATATTGGCACTCTTGATTGTGCCCCCCTGTAAAAGCCCCATAGTATACATAGTATACAAAAGCTTTCTGTGTGATGGTTTTAAGCCGTCAATTTCAGGGATAGCACGTGAAAGAATGACGCTCATGGCATAAGGCATAAAATTGCTTGTAATAGCATCAGTAATAATTTCATCCTTAACCAAACCGGCACCCTTAATGTGAACATTATCGGAAAGCGAATTATTCTGTACTATATTTTCTTCTTTCTTTCTTCTTGCCAAAACAATCGCCTCCTTAGCTTACATCTGCAGCATCTAAATACAGATGACCATAGTCTGAAATATATTCTTTTCTTCCATCAAGATTATCACCAAGCATTAAATCAAAAATCTGTGATGTCTTTTCAGCATCATCAGGTGTAACCTTAATAAGACGTCTTGTTGCAGGATTCATCGTAGTGAGAGCCATCATTTCAGCCTCATTTTCACCAAGACCCTTCGAACGCTGTACAGTAAATTTTTTATTACCTATTTCTGCTTTAATTTCATCCATTTCCACTTCGTTATAAGCGAAATAAGTTTGATCTCCACAGGTCACTTCGTAAAGAGGCGATTCTGCAATATACACCTTTCCTGCCTCTATAATTTTCGGCATAAGTCGATAAATCATAGTGAGAACAAGAGTTCTTATATGGAATCCATCAACATCGGCATCAGTACAGATAAGAACTTTTGACCAACGAAGATTTTCCATATCAAACATAGACAAATCCTTTGCAGCCTTGTTTTTAACTTCAACGCCGCAGCCGAGAACCTTTATCAAATCAGTAATAATTTCATTTTTAAATATCTTATCATAGTCAGATTTAAGGCAATTTAATATTTTACCTCTTATAGGCATTATTGCCTGAAAGGATGCATCTCTTGCCTGCTTGCAGGCACCAAGAGCAGAGTCACCCTCTACAATAAATACTTCACGCTCATTGACATCCTTTGAACGGCAATCGACAAATTTTTGAATACGGTTTGTCATATCCATTTTTGACTGAAGGGATGTTTTGAGCGTTTTTCTTGTGTTTTCAGCCTTGACTCTTGCACGCATATTTATGAGAACCTGATTTGCAATCTTATCGGCATCCAATTTATTTTCGATAAAATAAACCTCAAGCTGCTTGCGGAAATAATCAGTCATTGCCTCCTGAATAAACTTATTCGTAATCGCCTTTTTCGTCTGGTTTTCATAGGAAGTCTGTGTAGAAAATGAGGATACAACAAATATTATACAATCCTCAACATCCTGAATATTTATCTGTCCGTCAGCCTTAGTATACTTATTATTAGCTTTAAGATAGGCATTTATCTGATTCACAAAAGCACTTTTGAAAGCCTTTTCCGGAGCACCGCCATGCTCAAGAAAGCTTGAATTATGGAAGTATTCCTTAAGCTGCGTTTTAAGCGAAAAACACAGTGCTGCCTTAATTTTAAGCTTATAATCCGGTAAATCCTCTCTATCTCTGCCCTTTCGCTCACACTCCCAGAACTGAGGTGCAGTAAAAGCAGTATCACCAGCAAGCTCTTTAACGTAATCCATAATACCATCATTGTAGCAGTATTCAATAGTCTCAAACTTAGAGGAAGTCTGCTGATCTTTAAGAATAAACTTTATACCATCATTAACAATAGCCTGTTTTTTTATTGTATCTTTAAAATAATCAAGAGGAACATTAATATCGGTGAATACATCAAGGTCAGGCTTCCATCTGATTCTGGTACCTGTATCTTTTTTATCATATTTTTCTTTTTTCAGTCCACCGACGTTTTCGCCCTTTTCAAAATGAAGGGTATATTTATAGCCATCAGTATGCACTTCAGCATCCATATACTCTGATGCATATTGTGTTGCACAAAGGCCAAGACCATTAAGACCTAATGAAAACTCATAGTTTTCACCGTCAGCATCGTACTTACCGCCTGCATACATTTCACAAAAAAGAAGTTCCCAGTTGAACTTGTCCTCATTTTTATTAAAATCAACAGGAATACCACGTCCGAAATCCTGCACCTCAATAGAACCGTCAAGAAAACGTGTAATAACGATTTTAGTGCCATATCCCTCTCTTGCCTCATCTATTGAGTTAGACATTATCTCAAATATTGCATGCTGACAACCATCAAGTCCATCTGAGCCAAAGATAACAGCAGGTCTTTTTCGTACCCTGTCTGCACCCTTAAGCGATTTAATACTTTCGTTGCCATACTCTTTTTTCTTAGCCAAAATTTTCCCTCCGATACAGAAGTTCATATTCCGTGTTATAATACAATATCTTGTGCAAAAAGTCAAGAAATACAAAATAAAGCGGTAGCTTTTGTGCTACCGCTTTAAAAATTTTACGCATTATTATCTGTTTCGTCAGATTGTATGTCAATATTCTCTGCTTCAACACGCTCTGTCTCAGTATCCGTATCAGCACTATCATCTGCTGTCTGCTCAGCTGCCTTTTCATTAATAGTTTCTGTAGGCTCTTCTTTTTTATCTTCAATAAAGCCATTTTCCATAAGCTGTAAAAATTCATCCTTATCAAGCTTCTCACGCTCCATAAGAGTAACAGCAACAAGCTTAAGCTTTTCAATATTCTCAGTAAGAATATTTTCAGTCTTTCTATAAGCATCATTGATAAGACGTGATACCTCTTCATCAATCTTAGCAGCAGTCTCTTCGGAGTAATTCTTAACTCTGCCGTAATCACGGCCAACAAATACTTCCTGACTGTCACCGCTGTAATTAATAGGACCGATAACATCACTCATACCATATCGCATTACCATTTCTCTTACGATATTCGTTGCATGCTCAATATCACTTGATGCACCTGTAGAAATATCATCCATCATAAGAGCTTCGGCAACTCGTCCGCCGAGTGAGGACACAACAAATTCAAGCATCTCATTCTTAGAGTCATAATTCTCTTCCTGCGGCTGGTACATTGTATATCCGCCGGCACCCATTCCACGCGGAATAATTGAAATTTCCTCTACAGGGTCATGATTATCAAGATAGTATGCAACAACTGCGTGACCCGCCTCGTGGAATGCAGTAAGCCTTAATGCTTTTTCACTGTATTTATGTGATTTCTTCTCAGCACCCATACGAACCTTAACGAGTGCCTCTTGAATTTCAGCCTGTGTGATAGCCTTATATCCCCTGCGCGCTGCGAGGAGTGCAGCTTCATTCATAAGATTTTCAAGATCCGCACCAACAAAACCAATCGTATTTTTAGCAATATCTTTAAGACTTACATCAGGAGCAAGCGGCTTATTCTTTGAATGTATCTTCAAAATCTCTTCTCTGCCCTTGGTGTCCGGTTTACCAACAGTTACCTG
>CAMWPJ010000130.1 GCA_947176035.1 uncultured Clostridia bacterium
AAATAACTAAATTTACAATTAATATTTGCTTGACAATATAAAATAAACGATTCAAATACATTAAAAAAACATCCCAATGTATTTTTTGTTAATTCTTTGCAAGATAAGTAAATAGACCTGTGCTTTATAGCTCAGGTCTATTATTATATAAACAAAGTCATAATGGTTTTGCTGTTATGGCTTTAACTTTTGCAGACGACTCTTCGTATTTGAAAAGAGCTTAATATTAATGCCTGTTTAAAAAATGAAAAAATTGGTGAGGAAGAAAGGAATGAATGTATATGAACAACCATATGCTGTAAAGACACAGGAAGAGAGTATGATAAAGAGCAGTAGAATGAAGTGCAGAAAAATGGAAATTGTAAAAACAATAAAGCTATGCTTAATTGATGAAAAGCTAAGAGAAAAAATATGGTTTTGATTTAACACTGTAAGAATTTAAACCAGGTAAATTCTATAACTACAATCAGTTAAAAATTAGTAATAAACATAAAATAAAGGCATCATTTGGTAAATATAGAAAGTACTTTATTTTGATATTTTTACATTGTGGATAATAAGAAATAGAGAAATATTTAAAATTTTGGCTATTATTACTGAATTTAAAAATACTACTTGAAAAGAACTAAATTATATATTATAATGCTCCACGAAATTCTATGAAAATATGTGAAAAGAGTAGAATTTTGTAACATTTTTGGGTTTGAATATCGGATTGTAAATTAAGATTATTAACTATTTCTGAATGAAGTAAAACTCAAAGAAATGAGGTGAATGCTGTATGAACATTACTCCGGAAACAAACAAACAAAAGACAAACATACGACATAAAACTTTAACTGTTATAGGAACTGTTTTATGTATCATTCTGGTTCCGATTCTCATTGTAAACTGTACTCTTATTATTCGCAGTTATACGAATAGTGAAAAGGTTCCGTCAATTGGTGGATACTGTCCTATGATTGTTTTAACAGATTCTATGTATGATGTTATTGAAAGCGGAGATTTAATTTTCTGTAAATCAATTGACGCAAAAGATGTTAAGGAACAGGATATTATTTCTTTTTTTGATCCATCAAGCAATACTCAGTCTGTTGTAACGCATAGAGTTGTAGAAGTAACTACCGATAAGAATGGTAATATTGCCTGGCGTACCAAAGGTGATGCTAATAATATTGAGGATCAGGCGCTTGTGCCTGCTGAAAATATTGTAGGAATCTATACCGGAACAAGTATTTCGGGAGCAGGAGATTTTGTTATATTTCTTTCAACAACCTGGGGTCTTATAATTTTCGTTGCACTTCCGCTCGTACTTTTAATTATATATGATATTATCCGTCGCAGGACATATGAGAAAATGAAGCAAAAGGATACAGATGCATTACTTGCAGAGCTTGAAGCACTTCGTGCTGAAAAAGTTGATAAGGATGGCAGTAATGCCGGCTAACAGTAAAAGATTAAATCTTTTACAATATTACTTTATTGTATTCAAAGCCAAAGGAAGCCACGCCGGAGGTTTGAATAAATGTTGACAGTTTTGCCTTTAGAGTAATGGCGAATAACTGTCTGAATAATTATTAAGTGCATATTTAAAGCACAATTTTACAAAAGGAGTTTTATCTATGAAGAAAAACAAAATGATGCGTATAGCTTCTGCACTTCTTGTTCTTTGTCTTTTAACAACATGCGTTATCAGTGGAACTTTTGCAAAGTATGTTACTTCAAATGATGGTTCAGATTCTGCACGTGTAGCAAAATTTGGTGTTAGCGTTACAGTTTCTGGTTCTACTTTTGCTAAAGAATATGCTACTGATGATAAAGATGTTGTGGGTGCTATTGCAAATTCAGTTGTATCATCAACAGAGGAAAATGTTGTTGCACCTGGAACAAGCGGTAAGATGGTAGACGTTGTAATCACCGGTACACCTGAGGTGGCTGTTAATGTTAACTACGAAGCAACTGTTGACCTTACCGGTTGGGAAGATGAAGAAGGCAATTATTATTGCCCACTTGAAATTACAGTTGGCAGCACAAAACTTGAGGGTCTTAAATATGATGATGCTGAAGCATTTGCAGCAGCTGTAAAAGCTGAAATTGAAAAAGCTTCAGCTAATTATGAAGCAAACACAGATTTAAGTACTGCAGCTATTCCTTCAGTTTCATGGTCATGGGCATTTGACACAAATGATGATGTTAAAGATACATACCTTGGTGACCAGGCAGCAGCAGGCAATGCAGCAACTGTTGAGCTTTCAGTTGCAGCAACTGTAACTCAGATTGATTAATTTTATTAATTAGTCAGTCAAAATTCTTTTCTGTGCAGGCAAAATGTCCTGCACAGAGAATCATTTTAATTGATATGCGAAATGGCTTATCGTGGCAAGCCGTTTTGCATATCACATAGTAGTGATAATATCTCATTCTTCTTTATAAGCACCTACATATGTGGATTTTTATAAAGGCGAATGATATATTGCTTTTTAGATATAAATTTTATTATTAAGGAGGCTTTAATATTTTGTATAATACAAGTCATAAAAATAAATATCATAGAAAAAGCCTGCCTGTTGTGTTGGCTTTAATTCTTGCTATTTGTGTTTTTGTAAGCTTTATAGTTTTATCTAATTATTTGCGTGTTTATGCGCGTGAAGAAATTAGGACAGATATTGATTTGCTTTCTGTTTCTTCAGCATCTGTTGAACAAGCTCATTCGAGCAGTAATTCTTATGAAACAACAGGAAGCAGCATCCCGGGTTTTAATATTTCAGATAATGATCAAACCTGGGAAAGCAGCACGGAAATAAATATTTTTAAAGTGTCATATCAGAATGGGGATAAAGTTGTAACTGCTCTTTCTCAGAATGGGGATAAAATTATTGCCCCGGGTATAGCAAATGACTATTCATTCGTCCTTAATAATACAGGAAATACTGCAGTTGATTACACTATGTCTGTTGAAGCTTATATTTCAGACAATATAACATCTATTCCTGTTCAAGTTAAGCTTAAAGACTATACCGGCAGATATCTTGTGGGCAGTGAGAATGAGTGGCAGTCTGTTTTAGATTTAAACAATATTTCTGATTCTGCATCACTTGCTGCCGGTTACCATACAACCTATACATTAGGCTGGCAGTGGCCTTTTGAAAGCAATGATGAGTTTGACACTCAAATAGGAAATTTAGCCGAAGGCGAGGATATTACACTTACAATTGCAATCAAAACTATTGCTTCTGCAGATGCCGATGATAGTGCTGATACTAACAATGGCGCAGGACAGCCACCGAAAACCGGCGATAATTTCAATATTCTAATTTGGTCTGTGCTTGCCGCTGCTTCTCTATTTGTTATGATTTTGCTTATTTTCTTTAAGCGTCGTGAAAAAGAGGAGGATTCTGCAGATGCGGCATAATACTCAAGAGAGCAAGTATAAAAAAAAGATAAGCAGATTTTTTCGTTATGTACTTATTATATTTATAAGTATTGTGCTTGGATTAAGTATATATATTTGGAATGCAGGAAGTCTTGTGGGTAACAAATTGCCAATGCCCTTTGGAATAGGTGCTGCTGTCGTCCTTTCCGGAAGTATGGAACCGAGTATTTCTGTTGATGATATGGTTTTAGTTCGTGAAGGCGGCAGTTATCAGGTTGGAGATGTGATTGTTTATGAGGCCGACGGAATGATGATAACACACCGTATTTACTCCAAAGAAGATGATACTATTGTGACTTGGGGCGATGCGAATCCTGTTGCCGATAATCCAATAAGCATTCAACAGGTTAAGGGAACCGTTGTTGCGGTTATTCCGAAAATAGGAGTGCTTGTTAGATTTATAAAACAGCCAATCGTAATAATTCTCTTGGTTGCTATTGCATTTCTTTTATTTGAATTGTCTTATAGAAAAGAAAAGCGAATCGATAATGAAGAGATTGATAGTGTAAAAGAACAAATCAGAAAATTAAAAAATGAGTTGAATCAAGAAGATAATTAAAATTTTAGTTAGAACGGAGGATTGCCGTGAAAAAGAATCGAAATATAATATGTACAGCAGCGGCAGTTCTGTTTTATTTGGTTTTAATAACACTTTATTTGCTCAGCGGTATTTTTTCCAGATATACTGTTGCTTCAAATAATGGTGACCTTTCAAGAACTGCAAAGTACGGAGTAGTTATAACAACGCAAGGAAGTGTTATAAATCCAAAAACAGAGCTTGTTCCAGGATTGCCAGAATCAGAAGGGCTAATATTTTCTTTGTCTGGTAAACCGGAGGTTGCAGTTTCAATTGGCTGTGAATTAGTAGGTTATGACGTTTGTTTGCCGCAAGGTTATTATCATGTTGATTACGGCGAAGATACAATTCAGTTTATTAATCAAAATGATCATGAGGCAATTGAAATAGAGAATCCGGATCATTATCGCTTCTGTTTTCATGCGGAGAAAGATTATCATCCGATTAGATTTAGCATTTATCACAGAGATGATGAAAATTCCGAATGGATTGCAGTTGAGTCTGCTGAAAATATTACTAAAGAGGAAATTGTTCTGTGGTTTGAAAATGAGTTTAATAGTACCATTGAAGCGAACACTGATTTATCGGAACTTGGTGAGTGGAAAATAACAAGTGCTTGGCCGCAGAGGGCTTATGATGATTATTCAGGCGATCAGTCTTATATGGATACGTTATTATGTGCATCGCAAAGAATAACATGGATTGATAGCGCTAATAATGAAGTGGATGCTCCTGAAGGGTTTGCTAATCAGGAATCTTTGGAATTCTCATTCGAAATAATTCAGTTGGATTAATTACGAAATATATAATAAGGAGGTAACATAATGAAGGCTGAAAAAATCAATAGTAACAATAAAAAGAATAGAAGTAGTCTTCTTATTGTACTTGCCATAATTGTTTGCATTGGATTGCTTGGATTATCCTTTGCGCGTTATATATCAAATGAGAAGCATAAAGAAAATGCAAGTCTTGCTGACTTCAATATTCAGGTTTTAGATTTGGAAACAATGCAGACCCCAAATTGGGATATTGAAATACCTGCAACGACAAGACTTTATGATGATGTTAATTTTAATGATGCTGTTGTTGATAAGCGTCTTATGATAACAAATCTTGGTAATCAAACTGTCAAAATAGGTGCAAAATTAATCGATAAAATTACTTCAGATAATCATAACCATAATGA
>CAMWPJ010000131.1 GCA_947176035.1 uncultured Clostridia bacterium
AAAATATATTGTATAGAAAAGCACTTCAGGCAGAAATTTAACCACAACTGCTTGTGGTGCTTGTCTATTCCTTAAAATTCCTAGCGAATAAATTAAAAAAAGCCTTTACATTCGTAAATTTTAGTGATATAATTTAAACAAATATTATATGTGGCATTATTTATAAATTCATTTATTGAGGTGTTTGTTATGAAAAAGTTATTATCAATCATTCTTGCAGCTGTTATGACAGTTACTGTTTTTGCCCTTTCAGTTGTTCCTGCAATGGCTGCTGACACTGTTAACAGCCCAACAGCTTCAACTGCTGAGAGAAAGGACACTACCCTTCAGGTAAACGGTGTTGTTACAAAGACAGATATTACTTATGGTCCATCTGCAAACAAGAACAACACTATTGTTTTCACTTATAAGGGCGAAGGCACACTTAAGGGCTGGGAAAATAACATGGAAAGCTTAGGCTTTACTTATGGCAAGGATTACTCAGTTACAACCAATGCTGATGGTACTTACGAAATCACCTTTATCACTGATGATGCTATGGTAAGCTTTGCAACAGGCAAGGTAGTTGTTAATGCACTCGTTGATTTGGGTACAGGTACAACATCAGTAACAGCAACAACAAAGAAAAATGATTCTTCAAAGGCTCCTGCAACAGGTATTTCATCATCAGTAGTAGCAGGCAGCGTTGCTGTAGCATTCGCAGGTGCAGCAGTTCTTGCAGCAACAAAAAAGAAGGATGCTGAATAATTTATCCAATTAATTAAAAAGCCTGTTTGCCTTTGGGTAAACAGGTCTTTTTAATCTTGGCAATAAATAAAAAACCAATTAAGGTTAACAAGGTGATAAGCTTTGAATGAAAACGAATTGAACAATAACGAGCTTAACGCTCAGAACAATCAGAATGAGAATGACAGAAAAAAAAGAAAAATAAAGCTGATTCTCATTTTTATAATCGTATTTGTAATTGTATTTTGTGCAGTTTATTTTAGCATACAGCTATATAATTCACATGTTACCAAGCCATTGCCTACTACAACTGCTCCCGTTTCAGTTTCGCAGACTGTTGAAGAAAGCAAGATTGATAATCCAATTGATTTTAAAACACTTAAAGCTCAAAATGAGGATATCTATGCATGGATTAAGGTTGATGATACAAATGTTGATTATCCGATTGTCCAAAATCCAACAGATGATGAATTTTATCTCAAGCATGCAGCTGAAGACAAAAGCTGGTCAGCAAGCGGTGCTGTTTATACAGAGCTTGTAAACAACAAAAACTTCAGAGATGCTGTCACCCTCATTTATGGTCACAATGGTTACGGAGATACAATGTTTACAACACTCCACCGTTTCAGTGACGAAGAATTTTTTAACACACACCCTTATTTTTATATTTATACACAGGACAGAAGGCTTACCTACCAGGTGGTATCTGCGTTCAAATACGATGATCGTCACATAATGAATTCTTTCAACTTTGCTAATTTAGAGGAGCTTGAGGAATTCCAGAACTATATCCAAAATCCCACATCATCATTAAAAAATGTAAGAACAGATTTAGACAAGCCCTTAAACAGCTCAAGCAAAATTGTTATACTTTCAACCTGTATAACAAATCAAAAGAGCAGTAGATATTTAATTTGCGGAGTATTAACAAACGATGAAAAAACCAATTGATCCTAATTTAGACAGCTTTGACAATGACGAGCTTTTAAACAGTATTGACAGTATCAGTAATGACGAAAATGCAGGTTTTGATTTTATAGCTCCTGCTAATGATATTTCGCTATCAGAAAATCAGAAAACAACATCTATTGATAACAATGAATTTTCTGATTTCAAAATGAGAGAAAAGCAATATCATAGGCGCAGCAGTTCATCACACCACCATCATCATTCAAGTTCACATTCGCACAGATCAAGCTCTCGCAGCAGAAAAAAGAAGAAAAAAATGCCCATTGCCGCAAGAATTGCTATCGCGGTACTCGCAATAATCCTTGTGCTTATTGTAGGCGTTTTTGGTTCATTCTTTTTCCTTGAGCATCAGGGAAAAAGCAATCTTACCAATATTGAAAAGCAAACCAATTATGAGGAAAAAATCTCATACAATGGTCACAATTACATTTATAATGATAATATCATTTCAATCGCTTTTATTGGCGTTGACAAGCGCGAGCTTGGTCTTGAAAACGGTGCCATTGGAACTGCAGGACAAGCAGATGCTACAATCGTAATTACAGTTGACACTTCAACAGGCAAGGCAAAGGTACTCGCTGTCCCTCGTGACACAATGGTTGAGGTTGAAATATATTCAGAAAATAATGTATTCCTGCGAAATGAGGAAATGCAGCTGTGTCTGAGCTATGCCTACGGTAACGGAACTGACACCTCTGCTGAAAATGTTACTACATCGCTCAGCAGAATTCTGTATAATGTACCTATCAATAAATATTTTGCACTTGATTTGAATGGTATCGCACCTATTAACGATGCGATCGGCGGTGTAACTGTTGAATCCCTTTATGATTTACCGAAACAGGGCATCAAAAAGGGTGACAAGGTTCACCTTATCGGCGATTTGACTGAAGCATATGTAAGAACAAGAGATATGAACACGGTTAACGCATCACTTAACAGAACTGCGAGACAGGTTCAGTATATCAAGGCATTTGCTGCACAGCTTGCACCGGCTGTTATAAATGATTTCAGCGTTATAAGCAGGCTTTACAGCACTGCAACGGATTACAGCACAACCAACATTTCACTTTCAGATGCAACCTATCTTGCATCACTGCTCATTTCAAAAAACATTACTGATTTTGAGACTGTAACAATAGAAGGCGAAATGAAAGCAAGCACAAAACAAGATTATGCAGACTTTGTATATGCAGAATTTTATCCTGATGAAGATGCATTAATGCAGGTTGTGCTTGATACCTTCTACACACAGATTGATTAAAATAATTTTTATATAGGAGTTTAATTATGAACGCAAAAACAAAAAAAATGCTTTCTTCCTATGCCGCAAAAATCAGAATGGGCATAGTTGAGGGCACCTACTATGCAAAAGCAGGTCATCCGGGCGGCAGCCTTTCATCAGCAGATCTTTTTGCATACCTTTATTTTAACGAAATGAATGTTGATCCTAAAAATCCAAAGGCAGCAGATCGTGACAGATTAGTACTTTCAAAGGGTCACTGTGCACCGGGACTTTACAGTGCACTTGCACTCAAAGGCTTCTTCCCGTTTGAGGATTTAAAAACACTCCGTCACATTGATTCATACCTTCAGGGACATCCAAATATGAACACTGTTCCCGGCATTGATATGTCAACCGGCTCACTCGGTCAGGGCATCAGTGCTGCAGTAGGCATGGCAAAGGGTGCAAAATACATAGGCAATGATAAGATTAATGTTTATACCCTTTTGGGTGATGGCGAAATTGAAGAAGGTCAGGTATGGGAAGCAATGATGTTTGCTAACCAGTATAAGCTTGACAATCTTTGCGTAATAATCGACTGCAACGGACTTCAGATTGACGGTACATGCGACGAAGTTATGAGCGCAGAGCCTATTGATGAAAAGCTTAAGGCATTCGGCTTTGAGGTTATGGTTATCAACGGCAACGATTTTGACGAGCTTGAAAAAGCATTTGATGCGTTTCATAATTGCAATAAGCCTTTTGGAATCATTATGAAAACCGTTAAGGGCAAGGGCGTTTCTTATATGGAGAATCAGGTTGGCTGGCACGGCAAAGCCCCTAATGAGGAAGAATATAACATTGCAATGGCTGAATTAAAGGCTAAGCTTGCAGAAATTGAGGAGGCTTAATTATGGCAGAGATTAAAAAAATTGCCACTCGTGACAGCTATGGTAACGCTCTTAAGGAGCTTGCAGGCGAGGGCGCAGATAAATTAGTTGTACTTGATGCTGACCTTTCAGCTGCAACAAAAACAGGCATTTTTAAAAATGCTTATCCTGACAGACACATCAACTGCGGTATTGCGGAGGCAAATATGGTTTGCGTTGCCGCAGGTATGAGCACAATGGGTCTTGTTCCATTTGCATCAAGCTTTGCTATGTTTGCCGCAGGCAGAGCCTTTGAGCAGGTAAGAAATACAATCGGTTATCCACACCTTAATGTAAAAATCGGTGCAACGCACGCAGGTATTTCTGTTGGTGAGGATGGAGCATCACACCAGTGCTGCGAGGACTTTGCACTTATGAGATCAATCCCGGGTATGGTCGTAATCTGCCCTGCTGATGATGTTGAGGCAAAGCAGGCAGTTAAGGCAGCTTATAACTACGAAGGTCCTGTTTATCTCAGATTCGGCAGACTTGCAGTGCCTGTATTCCACGATGACAGCTATCAGTTTGAAATCGGTAAGGGCGAGGTTGTAGCTGAGGGTACAGATATCACAATTATTGCAAACGGTCTTATGGTAGCCGAGGCAATTGAGGCAGGAAAAGTGCTTGCCGAAAAGGGTATCAGCGCTGAGATTATCAATATTGCAACAATCAAACCGCTTGATGAGGAGCTTATTATTGCATCTGCAAAGAAAACAGGCAAGGTTATCACAGTTGAAGAGCATAACATTATCGGCGGTCTGGGCGAGGCTGTTTGTGCAGTGCTCAGTGAAAAATGCCCTACACCTGTTAAGAGAATCGGTGTTAATGACGAATTCGGTCACAGCGGTCCTGCACTTGACCTTCTCAAACAGTTCGGTCTTTCAGCAGAAAATATTGTTAAGGTTGCAGAAGAATTTGTGAAATAATAATACTTGATTGAACCCATATTAAAGCAGAGTTGAAAATCAACTCTGCTTTAATATTATATAGATATGTATTTTAAAGTTTATTTGCCTTGATTGGTCTTTATAATTTGCTCAGGAAATTTACAATTATTAGATAAACCCAAAATATAATTTGAAGATGTATTTGTAGTTAAACAGAATTCTCTCAATTTATCTATGGGTATTGTTCTTGTTCCACATTCATACTTTGCATACGTCGATTGTTTTATATTTAAACGCTCTGCTATTTGTGTTTGTGTAAAACCGTGTTTAATTCGTGTTTTCCTTAGTCATTCATAATATTTCATAAAATCACATCCTTTCTTTAACATATTATAATTGAAAACAGTGTGAATTTTGTACAATAAGCTATTTCAGCTTTTAATATT
>CAMWPJ010000132.1 GCA_947176035.1 uncultured Clostridia bacterium
CACATATTCTGCAAATCTTCAATATAATATTTTTTTGTGATATTGAGCATATTCGCTGCATAGATTTTAGCGAGGTGATTTGTTGGACAATATCACATATTTCATATCACTGATGCCAAAACATCTCAGTGATATATTTAAGAGTTTTGACAAAAATACTTTAAATTTAATTACAGAAATAAGAATAAGAAGAAATAAACCGATTATCATTTATCTTAAAACCACTCCATACTTTATCAGCATAGGAGGCAAGCTTGTTAACAGTTTTTCTGTTAATACCATCTTAATTGATGACGAGAGTTTTGATTTTATAACAGACAGGCTTTGCAATCGCTCTTATCACACGAATATGCACACAATGATTGATGGTTATATAACAAGCAAGAGCGGTTCACGTATAGGTATATCTTCAACAGCTGTTTATAAAGATAATTGCATAAGCTCGGTAAAGGATATTAATTCAATCAATATAAGAATCGCTAAAGAACACAAGGACTGCTCCAGAAAAATTCTCAATCTTCTTTATGCACAGAGCACACCAAGCATAATCGTTGCGGGCGCAGTTTTATCCGGAAAAACAACCTTTTTACGCGATTTTTCAAAATTGCTGTCAAGCGGATTTGCCGGCAAATACAGAAAGGTAAGTATAGTTGATGAAAGATGTGAAATTGCAAGCGGATTTGATATCGGAATTAACACAGATGTTTTAACAGGCTATGAAAAAGCAAAAGGAATTGAAATTGCGACGCGTACGCTTTCACCTGACATTATAGTATGTGATGAAATCGGAAATATCAGCGAGCTTAATGCCATTAAATATGGCTTTTCAACAGGAATCAGCTTTGCAGTGTCAGTACATATGAAAAGCGAAAAAGAGCTTTTACGAAATCATATTGTTAATGAACTAATTGCAACAGGAGAATTTGACTATATTATTTTATTAAAATCATTTACAGAAGAATTTGAAATCATTGATTTGAGGTCGGAGAAAATTGAAAATAACAGGAATGATAATGATAATCCTTTTTTCATCCTCCCTTGGTTTAATGGCGGTGAAATTTAAAAAAAGACAATTGAGCTATATAGACAGTTTGATTTATATTGCTCAAAAAATACAGCTGATGCTCAGCAGCACCTCGCCAGAGACGGATGAAATTATGAGTGAATTGAAGAATGATGACAGGCTAAAGAATTTTGATTTTGAACTGCTTGATAAAAACTGTCCTTTATCACCAACAGAAAACGACAGATCAAAACTGCTTTTTGATACTGTAGGAAAATATGATCTTGACTGTCAGCTCAGCTATATAGACCAATACATAGGATATTTTAAAATGTTAAAGCAGGAATATCAGGATTATTACAACAGCCATTACAAATTATATCTTGTATTTGGATTGTTTTCAGGTGTTTTAATTTCAGTACTGCTTATATAGGAGGATAAATGGAAGTTGATTTTATTTTTAAAATAGCGGCAATCGGAATTATTGTCGCAGTTTTAAATACGGTGCTAATCAGGAGTGGCAGAGAAGAACAGGCAATGCTTACAACGCTCGCTGGAGTGATTGTTGTGTTGATGATGCTTGTACCTGAAATCAGCGACCTGTTTTCGACAGTAAAGTCGTTGTTTGATTTATGATTAAGCTTGCAGTTATAGTGCTCATTTCTCTTTTACTGATAATTTTTTTGAAAGATGTAAAAAGAGAATTTGCCTTGATTCTTACAATTGCCTGTGCAATAATTCTGTTTATTTACGTAGCTGAAGATTTTTTCAATGTATTTGAAAAAATATATTCACTGTCATCAGGTATAGGAAATATAAATTCTTATGTATCTTTAATGATGAAAATATTAGGTATTTCCCTTATATCGCAATTTGTAGTCGATCTATGTCGCGATGCAGGCGAGAACGCACTTGCATCACAAACTGAAATTGCATCAAAAGTAATAATTCTGATAATGACGCTGCCGCTTTTTGAGTCGGTAATAAATATAATAATAGGACTTTTGAAATGAAAAGATTTTTAATATTTTTAGCAGTTCTTCTGCTTATACCGTCTGTTTGCTTTGCAGATGAGTATGATGAATACAATAAATACCTTAACACCTTCGATATCAGCTCATTTGATCAATTGGATGATGAAACTACTGATTTTCTGGACTCGCTCGGAATACTTGATTTCAACTACGATAACTTGAGCGGAATATCTGTTAAGAGCGTTTTTGAGCACATATGGAGCATTGTTACAAAGCAGTCTGACGGACCGTTGAAGGCAGGACTGACTGTAATCGTTTTTATCCTCTTAACTTCATTTTTCAGATCATTCAATACAGAGCTTAGCAGCAGTGATATTTCCTCAACATTTTCAACAGCATCAACATTAATTATCTGCATTTTTCTTACATATAATTTAACAGACTGTATTGGTCTATGCTGCTCAGCAATCAAACTTTGTTCAAATTTTTCGTTCGCATTTTTTCCTGCATTCTGTGTTATTGTGGCAACATCAGGATCTGGAATGACATCATTTTCCGTAAATACAACTCTGCTGATTTTAGCACAAGCACTTAACTATATTTCAGAAGCTATATTTATTCCTATAACAAATTGCTTTTTAGCACTGGGAATATGCTCAGGACTCAGACAGGAGCTTAATCTGAGTGGAACAATAGCAATGATGAAAAAGACCATAACAACTGCAATATCATCAGTATCAGCTGTATTTGTATCAATACTTTCTGTAAAGACTGCCGCTGCCTCAAGAGCTGATGCTCTCGGATTAAGGTCTGTACGATTTGCAATTAATTCTGTTGTTCCTGTAATAGGAAGCTCAATAAGTGAGGGCCTGCTGTCAATCCAAAGCTATTCCAGTCTTATAAAAACGAGCGTTGGTGTTGTAGGTATAATTGCAGTTGTATCAATCTTTCTACCTTCTCTTATTGAGGTTAATTTATGGAGATTAATATTGTCTCTGGCAGGCAGCTGCGGTGAGATATTCGGTGACACGGCTGCTGTAAAAGCTGTCGGAGCTTTTAAGGATGCACTTCTTATTATTGATGTGCTGCTAATACTCACAATGGTTACAACCATAATTTCAATAGGTATTCTTGTTGCAGCAAAATCGGTGAATTAAATGGATTTTATAAAAGAATGGACATTTACAATTTGTATAACACTCATAATTTCAGTTGTATTTTCACTGCTCACACCCAAAGGTAATATGGGCAGATTTTTCAAAATCATACTTGCAACCTTCATCTTTTTATCATTTATCTATCCATTGAAAAGTGACGAGATAGATATTACATTTCCTGAGTTTAATATCAGTGAAATTGAAGTTGCCGAGCGAGAAGCCTATGAATCGGCAGTCGAGACACAAATAGAGAAAATCCTTGCAGATGGAGGATATGTCTCCTGCTCAGTAAAAAATAATATAAGCCTTAAAGAAAATGAAATTTATATAAACAGCATTAAAATATCAATACCAAGCAGTTATGATAAACAAGAGGTAAAAAATTATCTGTTTGACAGTGCAGGAATTATAGCAGAGGTGTATTATGTCGGTGAATAAAATTAAAGACAGTCTTATGTCATTCATTTCAGGTGACAGCAAGAAAATTAAAATAATTGTTGCCGTGGGACTTATTGGTATTGTACTTATATTTGCCTCCGATATGCTCGGAAAGGATAATAAAAAGCAAGAGGTTAGCGATGAAAAAATAAGCTATGAGGAATATACAGATCAGCTTGAAAGCAAATTAAAAAATCTCATAACCTCTATAGATGGAGTAGGGGAATGCTGTGTTATGATAACACTTGAAAATACAACGGAAAGTGTATACGCAACCGATGTAGAATTTAAAAATGATAACGATTCAATAAATCAAAAGGATGAATATGTTTTTTATGATTCCGAAAAAGGGGAGACGCCTGTGCTTATAAAAGAATATTTACCGAAAGTACAGGGCGTTACGGTTGTCTGCACGGGTGGTGACAACATTGCAGTTAAGGAAAAAATAATTCAAGCCGTAACCTCTCTTTTCAATATACCAACAAACAGAGTATCTGTTTCAAAAATAAAATCATAAAGGTGATAAAAATGAGCAAAAATAAAATGAACAAAGAAGAAAAAAACAATAAGCCTGTGTTAACAGATAATGAGCTTGAAAAGAAAAAGTCTAAAAAAACAAAACTTGCTATATCCTGCTTTGTTTTGCTGCTTGCAGTGGGAGTAATGGGCAACTGGTATTGGGAAAACAGTGATTTATCAAACAAGGTAAGCACAATTTCATCAGCAAAAGAGAAAATACTCGGAGAGGCTACTTATGTTGATGCAACAACTGAGCCTACAACTGAAAATCAGTATTTTTCATCAGCTCGTGTTGACCGACAATCAGCAAGAGATGAAAGTCTTGAAAAACTGCAAAAAGTAATTGATACTGCTGGAGAAAGTGAAGATGCGAAAAAAGAAGCTTCAGAAAAAATTTCAAAAATCTCAGATATAATTAATATTGAAAATAAAATCGAGACACTGGTAACAGCGAAAGGAGTTAACAACTGTATTGCTGTTATCAATGAAAATTCAAACCAGGTAGATATAATAGTTGACGTTGAGGATTTAAGTGATACCGTTATTCTTCAGATTAAAGAAATTGCAACAAGTCAGCTTGGCTGCTCTTATGAGGACGTTACAATAATTCAATCAAATTAATCTTGCATATTTGTCTTGTATATTTATTCATTATATGTTATAATATGAAAAAATAAGGAGGGTTATATATGGAGATTTTATCAAAAAGCTCTATGGGTGAGCTTGTTATTTCAAACGAAGTAGTATCTTCAATAGCCATAAATGCTGCAAAGGATGTTGACGGTATATCCTCCTTTTGCACAGGACCGGTTGATGTTGTCAACACTATCAAGCAAAGAAGTTTAAAGGTGATGAGCCCTGTAAGAATGATGCAGGACGGTGACGATTTCAATATAAGTATTTACGTTAACCTTGCACCGGGCAAAAAATTCCAAACAGTTGCAACCGAAGTTCAGTCAGCTGTTAAGGAATCTATTCAAAATATGACCGGTAAGCTTATTAATAAAGTTAATGTAATTGTGGCAGGAATTGATTTTGATAAACCTGAAGAACAGGAACC
>CAMWPJ010000133.1 GCA_947176035.1 uncultured Clostridia bacterium
ATATTTAAAGCATTTCTAAAATGCTTTATTTTTTTACCTAATGTCATTTACTTAAATCCTTTTTAGTGTTTTCTTTATTTTATCACGAACAAGAAAAAATGTCTATAAAATAATTATATGAAAAAATATTGACAAGGTAAAAAAAATATGCTATCTTAATTATGGTAATAAAATATTGTTACCACAATTCTTTAGAAAGGAAATAAAAAAATATGAACACAACAGAAAAGATTTATCTTGATGCAGATGCCGTTGTGGAACTTCTCGGAGTATCAAAAGGCTTTGCATATAAGATAATTAGGGAACTCAATTCCGATTTGAAATCAAAGGGATATATTGTAATAGCAGGTAAAGTTCCAACAAGGTTTTTTCAAGAAAAATACTACGGCTCTGGAGCATAAAAGTGAGGTGATAACTTGAAAGCCAAAAAGAACGAAAAAACAGGCAAATGGGATATTCAATATGCTTATTATGATTGGTCAGGAGCGAGAAAGCAGAGTACAAAGCGAGGATTTTTGACACGCCGACAGGCGGAAGACTGGTATATGAATTTTAAGTTGTCACAAAAAGGCAATCTGAATATGACCTTTGAAGCATTCGTGGAAATCTATAAAAACGATTTGCGAAAAAAACTTCGTGAGAATACTTGGCGTTCAAAAGAATATATGATAGATAATAAGATACTGCCATATTTCAAAGGCAAGAAGATGAACGAGATACAGGCAAAGGACATAATTTCATTTCATAATGCAATTATGGAACATAAAAGCCGATATGGTAAGCCTTATGCACCTACATATCTTCGTTCTTTGCATTCTCAGTTATCGGCAATATTTAATCACGCAGTGAAATTCTATGGGCTTCAGTTTAACCCTGCATCTGTAGTTGGTAGCATTGGAAGCAAAAAATCAGATGAAATTGATTTTTGGACAAAAGAGGAATACCTACAATTTGCAGAAGCAATAATGGACAAACCATTATCATATTATGCGTTTGAAGTTTTATATTGGTGTGGTTTGCGTGAGGGTGAGTTATTAGCATTAACGAGAGTAGATATTGATTTATCAAATGCCATTATTGATGTTAATAAATCATATCAGAGAATTAACAAGAAAGATGTTATAACCCCACCAAAGACGAAAAAGAGTATCAGAAAAGTAAAAATGCCAAAGTTTTTGTGTGAAGAATTACAGGATTATTTCAAATCAATTTATGGATTGAAAGATAATATGCGGATATTCCCTATTAGCAAAAGCTATTTGCATCACGAAATGGAACGAGGGTGTAAAGGAAGCGGTGTTAAGAAAATTCGTATACACGATATTAGACACTCTCATTGCTCACTCCTTATAGACAGAGGATTTAATGCTGTGGCTATTGCTGACAGGCTCGGTCACGAAAGCTACAAAGTTACTCTTGACATCTATGCCCATCTATTTCCAGAAAGGCAAAATGAAATAGCGGATAAATTGGATATGGAAAGGATGATGTGATGTCACATAAAAATGTTGATACCAAGAACAGATTACGAAGTGTTGTAGTAGGCTTTAGAATGTCGCCAGAGGAAGCAGAAATGCTTAACAGCTTGGTTAAGGTATCAGGTCTTAATAAACAGGATTACCTAATTAGCAGAGCCTTACAGCGTGATGTAATAGTTAATGGTAATCCGAGAGTATTTATCGGATTGAAAAAAGAACTCATTGCATTATACAACGAGTTTCAAAGATTGAACGATTGCTCTCAAATTACAGATGAGCAATTAATATTATTGAATCAAATTATGAAAATTTTAAATGAAATGAGGTTTGAAAATGATTGAAAAACAAAAAATGACTGTCTATAACCCATCTGCTGGCACAGATGAAAGACAGCCACAACAAAAACTTGTTAGTGGTATTATACCAAAAGGTAATAGAAAAATCAACCCGGATAATAAACTGGAAACGATTTCAATGACTGAGTTATATGATACCGCCTATTTGCCGAAAAATCCTTTAATTGAAGGATTACTGTACAATGGTATTTATATTTTTGTAGGTGCACCAAAAACAGGTAAATCTTTTGCAATGGAGCAGATTGGTTATCATATTAGTAAAGGAATTGATATTTGGGATAGAAAGGTATCGCAAGGAACAGTATTGTATCTTGCTCTTGAAGATGATTATTCAAGATTGCAAAGCCGTTTGTATAAAATGTTTGGTGTTGAAGATACACCCAATTATTATTTTTCAGTAAAATCAAAAATGGTTGCTAACGGTCTTGAAAATCAATTAAAGGAATTTATTGATGAACATAAAGATACTTCATTGATTATTATTGATACCCTTCAAAAAGTTCGTGAACTAAGCGGTGATAGTTTTAGCTATGCAAAGGATTATGATGTTATTACATCATTGAAGAATTTTGCTGATGAAAATAACCTTTGTATAGTTTTAGTTCATCATACAAGAAAACAAGAAGCATCTGACGCCTTTGATGCTATATCTGGCACAAATGGATTGTTCGGTGCAGCAGACGGAGCTTTTGTACTGCATAAGGATAAACGGACTAACAGTGATGCAATATTAGATATATCTGGCAGGGATATGCAGGAACAAAGGTTACATTTACATAGAAATGAAAACTGTATATGGGAATTAGTTAAATCAGAAATTGATACTTTTGAAGAGCCGAAAGATGAGATTATTGAAGAAATATCTTTACTTATCAATAAACAAAAACCTATTTGGCAAGGTACAGCAAAACAGCTTGCAGATCATATTTCTATTGATATTAAAGCAAATCAATTAACAAGAAAACTTAATTGCAATCTATCTGTTTTGTGTAATGATTATCATATTGAATATAATAATGTCAGGAAGAAAGACGGAGTATATATATCATTAAAACTGATTGATTAACTATGTTGGGTGAAGATGATGAAGATGATTACACCGCTATATAAACATCTACATCATCTTCACCTTCTGTATTAATAGCTCTCTGCAAGAGCCTTCGGAGAACGCAAGGCTTATGATGCGAAGTGTCATAAGCTCACTTGCGTTACTTTTAACAAAAGTAACAAAACTATTCTATGCTATCGCATAGACAAGATGATAATTAATAGGAAGTGATTATTTTATGAAAGCAAGTATGAGTATAACAAAAGGTGCAGGCTCATTAAATCATAATCGAAGAAAATTTATAACGGAGAATGTTGATAAGGAACGTGTGAAAGATGACATTATTTTAATAGACCGAGATATTAAAATGGTTTATGAAGAAGTGTTTGGTAAAGTATTGGAAAAATATAATGCTAAACAAAAAAGAAGTGATAGAATTATTAAATCCTATTATGATAAAATTTCTCGTTCTAAACAAGAAAAAACATTTTATGAGTTGATAATTCAGCTTGGGAATAAGGATAATTCAAAAGACCTGAACGAAATTGCTGCAAAGATTTTAATTGATATAGTAAATTTCATTATAACTAAATATCCCAATGTTATTATAATAGGAGCATATATACATAATGATGAAGCGACACCACACCTTCACCTTGACTATATTCCGATAGCACATAGCAAAAACAGAGGATTGGAGTTAAAGAATAGCCATAATCTTGCAATGAAAGAAATGGGATATTTTTGTTATACTGATTGGCGTGACGATTTGATGAGCGACTTAATTTCAATTTCTAAAAATTATGGTATTGAAAGAGAAATTATAAATAATGAAAATAAGCATTTGAGTGTTAAAGAATATAAAGAGGTTATGCACGAAATTGATGTTGCACAAAATCATCTTCAAAACCTTGAGAATGAAATAAACGAAAGATATGAAAGTATTTCTGAATTGAATTATAAAATTCATAAAAAGGAAACTTATGAGCCTTATTGGCAACGAATAGTTGACAAGATTATATGGTGGATAGAAGATGTTTTAAAAATTAAAATTCCGTTTATTAAGTATAATGATAATAACACTTATGAAATTAACGAAAGTGTGCTTGATGACGAATTAGACCGTTTGTCTAAACAATCAGATGATTATAATTTTGAGAAATGACATTTGTCCTGCTTTATGCAGGGCATTTTTTGTTGCCTTAAAATAAAATTTGTGATATAATTTGCATTGCGACACAGTTTAATAGTTTATTCCAAGATGGTCATACTATATCTAAAAATGTATGGCTTTGATTGTCATATCCGTCTTGGAATGAACTGTGTCGCAACAGAAATCGGAGCTATGTGTTTTATGTGCGTAGCTTCGGCTGCGCACTTTTTTATTTTAGGGAGAATATTGTCATATGAACATACCAAAGAAATTAGATGTAAATATCATTACTAAAGAATATTTTGATTTGCTGTGCAAAGATACAGAATGTTCAATTCCTCGTGTATCTAACGGAAGAAATGGAAAATTCGACAAAAATATTTTAGAACAGGAAATTTTAAGAGCAGATGAGTTGTATAATTGTTTAACAGAAATAGGAAAAATTAAAATTGGACGAAATGGTTATTCTAAAGGATTATCAAGAAGATATTTTATTGCCAATTATATAGGAGTTTGTGAGGGCATAGTCGAAGGCTATTTTGCAAGTAATAATAAGGAAATATTATCTCTTGATAATATTGATATTGAAAATGAAAAAAATTTTGTTTGTAAATCAAAAATCAATCCATTACTCCAAAAGTTAGGATATGAAGAACGACACATAAAATGTAATGAAGCAATAAATATGGGCAGAGATGCTGAAGCGAAAATATATTGTCAGGCAGATTATCAAATTCTTTCTAATGAAAATAAATTGAAAGATAGACTTGATAAGGAATTCTTAAATACCGCCCAAATAATAATAGAAGCCAAATGTGAACCTTCAGAAACAATACATAAATGGTATGTACAAGCTGTTACTTATGCTCGAAGGCTATGTGCTCCCTATATATTGATTGCAAATCAGTACAAAATTTTTCTGTTTTATTCTTCCAACAATTATATCACTAAAGGAGACTTAGTATTTGAATGTAAATGGGAAGAATTAAGCGATAAACAAAAACTATATGAGTTAAAAAAGTTTATTCATAGAAAACAATTTTTGTATGACTCCAAGACACATTCTTATAGAATTAAGGGATTAATGGAAATG
>CAMWPJ010000134.1 GCA_947176035.1 uncultured Clostridia bacterium
CATCAGTAGCAGATGCTCAGAGAGTAATGAATGTTGCAAAAATAGTTACAGACACCTACAAGCAGGGTAATGACGTAATTGTTGTTGTATCAGCTCAGGGTGACACAACCGACGACTTGATTGAAAAAGCAAACGAAATTAATCCGAATGCTCATAAGCGAGAGATGGATCAGCTCCTTACTGCAGGCGAGCAGATTTCAATTTCACTCCTTGCTATGGCAATCGAAAAGCTCGGCTTCCCTGTAATCAGTCTTCTCGGCTGGCAGGCTGGCTTCAACACAAACTCAATTCACTCACAGGCAAGAATTAAAAACATCAAGCCTAACAGACTGCAGGCTGAAATTGCAAAGCACAATATTGTTGTTGTTGCAGGCTTCCAGGGCATCAACAGATATGATGACCTTACAACCTTGGGCAGAGGCGGTTCTGACACATCAGCAGTTGCAATTGCGGCGGCACTTAAGGCTGATAAATGTCAGATTTTCACCGATGTTGAGGGTGTTTATACAGCAGACCCGAGAAAGGTTGAAAATGCGAAAAAGCTTAAGGATATTACTTATGACGAAATGCTTGAGCTGGCTACATTGGGTGCACAGGTGCTCAATAACCGTTCAGTTGAAATGGCAAAGAAATACTCAGTAGAGCTTGAGGTGCTCTCATCACTCAATCCAATCCCCGGTACTATTGTTAAGGAGGCAGCTAAAATGGAAAAAATGTTAATTCGCGGTGTAACTAAGGATAAGGACGTTGCACTTGTTTCAATCTTAAATTTACAGGATACCCCAGGTATCGCTTTCAAAATCTTCTCAAAGCTTTCTGCAAAAAACATCAATGTTGATATCATTCTTCAGTCCTTCGGCAGAGACGGCACAAAGGATATTGTTTTCACTGTAAGCAAGGATAACGGTCCTCTTGCAGTTGAGCTTCTTGAGGAAATGCTTGACAATTGCAAAATCGTTTGTAATACAGATGTTGCCAAGGTATCAATCGTTGGTGCAGGTATGGAATCACATCCGGGCACAGCATCAAAAATGTTCGAGGCTCTTTACGAGACAAACATCAATATCCAAATGATTTCAACATCAGAAATCAAGATTTCTGTTATCATTGATGCTGAGGATGCAGACAGAGCTGTTTCAGCAGTTCATAAGAAGTTTATCCCTAATGACTAATCATAACAAAATAAATACACAAAGAAAAACAGCGATATCCGTTTTGGATATCGCTGTTTTGTTCTTTTCATTATAAGCCTGTATTTTCAGCAATATACTTACGAGCCTTAACTGCATACTCGAAAGGATTTGCTTTTGCAGGATCCTGCTCAGCCTCAACAACAACCCAGCCTTCGTAATCATTCTCAGCAAGAATATCGAAAATCGGCTTGAAATCAACATCGCCGTCACCCGGTACTGTGAACACACCTGCTCTTACAGCATCAAGGAATGACATGTGCTCAGGCACAACCTGATTGTTATAAACATCCAGTCTTACATCCTTAAGATGAACGTGCTTCACTCTGTTGATATACTTTTTAAGAACAGGAACAGGGTCAATGCCTGCAAAGGTGAGATGACCTGAATCGAAAAGAAGATAAACAAGCTCAGGATCAGTAAGCTCCATAAGCTTATCAATTTCCTCTACAGTCTGCACGCCTGTGCCCATATGATGATGAACTGTGAAATACATACCCTTTGCCTTAGCATATGCACCCATTTCATTAAAGCCTTTGGCAACAATTGCCCATTCCTCGTCAGTGTAATAAGGCTTTTCATCAAGGATTGACTTATCAAGACAGCCCTGAATAGAGTTGCCCTGCTCTGATGCACCGATAACCTTTGCACCTAACTTATGAAGTTTATCGCAATGCGCCTTGAAAGCCTCAATTGTCTCCTTATAAGGCTTTGAGGTTAAGAAGGATGAGAACCAAGCGTTGCAGATCTGAAGTCCTCTGATATCAAGATAAGGCTTTAAAACATCAGGATCAGCAGGATACTTGTTGCCGATTTCAGAGCCCTTAAAGCCTGCAAGTGCCATTTCACTTATGCACTGCTCAAATGTATTTTCAGCACCTAAATCAGGCATATCATCATTCGTCCAGCCGATTGGTGCAATAGCAAGTTTTACTTTGTTTGAATCAAGCATATTGTTATTACCTTTCAAAATTTATGGATTGCTTCGGGTAATCGTAAATACCCCTACAATGTTATTAACACTATAGAATATCTCGTAGGGGTGCACAGTGTGCACCCGCAATTTTTTAGTAATCAAAAGTTTGTGCAATATGAGCCTGCATATCCTCATATGCCGCTGCAACGGTTTCAGACTCAGATACCTCCGCAACACCAACTCTCCACCATGACTCAAAGCCGGGTGTCATTGTCTTTGGCAGCACCTTGATATCAAACAGGCAGGATACTGTCTGCTTTTTAGCATCAGCAAGTGCTGCACGAAGCTCATCAGAGGTACGGCATGTATATGCTTTAGCTCCATAACCCTCGGCAATTTTGGCAAAATCAATATCAATTTCAGCACCGTCAAGCATACCTGTTACAGGATTTCTTGCACGAAAAACAGTGCCAAAGGTATCTGTACCCTGATTGTTCTGGAGATTCTCAATACAACCCCAACCCATATTATCAAACAAGCAAACGTTAATCTTGAGTCCCTCTTGAAGCGCAGTATAAAGCTCGCTGTGTCCCATAAGGAATGAGCCATCACCACAGAAGGTATAAACCTCAGATTCAGGCTTCGCAAGCTTTGCACCAAGGGCACCGTTAACCTCATAGCCCATATTAGAATAACCATATTCCATATGATATGTGCCTCTGTCCTTAGGGCGGAACAATCTCTGCATATCACCAGGAAGCGAGCCTGCTGAACCGAGAGCAATCGCATCATCATCCATAAATTCATTGATGATGCCAAGGGCAAGTGTCTGGTTAAGACCGCCTTCAAGCTCTGTTGAATAATATTTATCAACAATCGCATCCCACTCAGACTTTGCGTCAGCAATTTCATTTGTATATGCTGATTTATAGCCATCGCAGGAATCAATAAGTGCTGTAAGTGTTTCTCTTGCATCAGCAATAACAGCCTCAGCATCCATCTTGAATGCATCAAACGGGCAAATGTTAATGCCAAGCACTTTTCTGTTCTCGTTAAACAGCCATTTTGATGATGTGGTAAAATCTGAAAAACGTGTGCCCACACCAATAACAAGGTCAGCATCCTTTGCAATAACATTTGCAGCCTTGCCGCCTGTTACACCGATACCGCCTAAATTGAGCGGATGCTTCCAATCGATAATACCCTTCCCTGCCTGTGTTTCACCGATAGGAATATTATATTTTTCTGCAAATTCCTGCAGCTCCTTTTCAGCCTCGCTGTATCTTACACCGCCGCCGCAAACAATAATCGGCTTTTTAGCGGATTGGATAAGCTCGGTTGCTCTTTTAAGCTGAGATGCAGAAATCGGACGTCTGTCCATATGCCATACACGCTTTGCAAGGAAATGATCAGGATAATCATAAGCCTCACCCTCAACATCCTGAGGCATTGCAAGGCATACCGCACCTGTGTCAGCAGGATCTGTAAGCACACGCATTGCATTAAGGCAAGCTGTCATAAGCTGTTCAGGTCTGTTGATTCTGTCAAAATAGTGGCAGACACCCTTAAAAGCATCTGTTACCGTTCTGCCATAGTTGTCAAAAAACTCTGCCTGCTGCAAAACAGGATCAGGCTGACGGCACGCAAAGGTATCACCGGGAAGAACAAGCAGCGGAATTCTGTTAGCAGTTGCACAACCGCAGGCAGTTACCATATTGGTAGCACCCGGACCGATTGAAGATACACAGGGAATAATTGCCTTTCTGTCCATCTGCTTTGCATAAGCCATTGCAGCAAGCGCCATATTCTGCTCATTCTTACCCTGATAGAATTTCAGGTTATGTCCGCCCTGCTCCAAAGCCTGACCTACACCGACAACACAGCCGTGACCGAAGATACCGAAAATGCCGTTAACAAATTTGGTCTCCACCCCGTCACACTCAATATATTGATTGTCAAGGAACTTAACAAGTGCCTGTGACATTGTAAGTCTTGTACGATTCATAATTAACCCTCGATTTCTGAAAGCTTAACAGGTCTGTTTTCCTTTACGGAAAGCTTAGCAGCAAGACCTAAACGAAGAGCCTCAAGACCATCATATACTGTAGTCTTTGTTGCCTTATCGTTGATAACACAGTCAATGAACTCTGTCATCTCGTCTGTAAAGGACTGCATATATCTTTCAAGGAAGAAATAGAGCGGCTTATCTGTTGTAGCACCATTCTCATCCATAAACTCAACGTGAGTAGGTGTATCATTCGCTGCACTTGCTTGACCCTTTTTACCAAACACCTCAAGTCTCTGGTCATAGCCGTAAGCAGCCTTGCGGCAGTTGTCGATAACACCGATTGCACCGCTCTTGAACTTAAGAGCAACAAGTGCTGTATCAACATCACCAGCCTCACCGATAGCAGGATCAACAGTTACTGCTGCATTCGCATAAACCTCTTCAACCTCGCCGCCGATAAAACGAGCCATGTCAAAATCATGAACTGTCATATCAAGGAAGATACCGCCTGATACCTTAACGTATGCAATTGGGGGTGGTTCAGGATCGCGTGATGTAATCTTAATTGTCTGAAGCTCACCGATTTTGCCCTCGTTTGCAAGATTCTTAATCTGTGCAAAGTTATGGTCATAACGGCGGTTAAAGCCAATCTGAAGCTTAACACCGGCCTCATCAACAGCCTTAATAACTGCCTTGATTTTTTCGATAGTTAAATCAACAGGCTTTTCGCAGAAAATATGCTTGCCTGCCTTAGCAGCCTCAATTGCAATGTCTGCATGTGTATCGGTTGAAGAACAGATAAGAACTGCTGTAATCTCAGGATTATTTAAAATCTCGTGATAATCCTCATAATAGTTTGCAATACCAAGCTCTTCTGCAACCTTTTTTGCGCCATCTACATAAATGTCAGAAATAGCAACTATTTCAGCCTGCGGAATATGGTATGTAATTGACTTTGCGTGCACCTGACC
>CAMWPJ010000135.1 GCA_947176035.1 uncultured Clostridia bacterium
CTTTTATCTCCTAACAATAAAATTTATTATTATATATTATATATTTAAAACATTGCTATTGCAATATATATTTTGCCTTCTCCGTTAAAATTTCAATAGGATTTTCCATAGCCTGCTCCGCTGTTGTACTTTCGTCAACGAGACTTATCATTTTGTCACCGAATTTTACATTTTCAATACTTCCGCTGATAATAACACATTTTTTGTCATATTTTTTACAAAGCTGACTGATTTTGTATGGCAGCTTACCCATTAACGTTTGCTTATCCGTTCTGCCTTCACCTGTTACAATCAAATCGCTTTCTTTGATTTTATTTTCAAGGTCATATGCGTCTGACAATATATCAAAACCACTTTTGATTTCACCGCCGTAAACTGAATATAATCCGCCGCAGATTCCGCCTGCTGCACCTGCTCCTTTGATAAGGCTGACATCATTCGGCAAAAAAGCATTCAGCATTTTTAAGCCGTTATCTAGTCTTTCTACCTGTGATTTATCAGCACCCTTTTGCGGTGCAAATACATAAGCCGCACCATTCTTTCCATAATATGGATTATCCACGTCACAAGCGTATGTAAAGTGAACATACTTTACAATATTGATGAAGCTTGCACCGTAAATATTCTCTAAATCCTTACCACACGGATAGTCAATTATTTCCCCGTCAATATTTCTGAATCGTGTACCAAGTGCCGCTAATGCTCCTGCTCCGCCGTCACAGCACCCACTGCCGCCGAGACCAAGCACAATGTGCCTGAATCCCTTTGATACAGCGTGTTTTATCAACTCACCTGTGCCATAAGATGTCGCGTTCATAACATCCTTTTTCATTTGCAGTCCGCTTGCTGCTGCACATTCAATTATAGCAGTTTTATCGTATGTATATATAGGTGCTTTTATATGTTTTCCATATATATCAGTTGTACGGGTGTAAAGTGTATTGCCATTACAACTGTTTGCTAAACATTCTGCAAATCCCTCACCGCCATCGGCAAAGGGAAGTGCAGTTATCTGTGCATCTTTTGTTTGCAATATTCCGTTTTTTACACATTCGCATACCTCACTTGAGCTGAGTGTTCCCTTAAAGCTGTCGGGTACTATTAAAATTTTCATCAAGTATACCTCTCAGTGCTTTTTCAAATCTGATATTTTGCTGCTGCGTTCTTTTTGCCGGTCCTTTCAAATGCTTGCCGCTCATCCTTGCTTTTTTTGATATATGTCTTGTGGCAAGCAGAGTGTCAATATTCATATCATTAATTACTAAGCCATTTTGATTAAGTACGATTCCTTTTCTTGAAAGTACCATTGCTGATAAACCGTAGTCCTGCGTAATAACCAAATCATTTTCTTTTATATTATTTACAAGTGCAAAATCTGCACTGTCTGCACCCTTGCCTACAGTTATCACTTTTACATTATCGTAATCAAATATATGGCTTGTATCGCAGAATATTATAACCTCTGCATTATATTCTTTTGCAATTTCTGCGGCTATTCCTGTTACAGGGCAGCCGTCTGCATCAATTAAAATTCTCATATTATTATTTTACCATAATTGCAAATACATATCAAATGTGATATTATGCAGATAGGTGATGATATGAAAATAGTTATTATAAGACATGGTGACCCTGATTATGTAAAGGATTCGCTTACTCCTAAAGGATGGCGTGAGGCAACACTTTTATCAGACAGAATTTCAATGCTTGATGTTAAAGCGTTCTATTGCTCACCGCTTGGTAGGGCAAAAGACACTGCGTCCTTAACACTTGAGAAAATGAACAGAAAGGCAACTGAGTTGGATTGGCTCAGAGAGTTTGAGGGCAAAATCAGAAAGGGTTTGAAAATCAGCTCCTGTTGGGACAGAAAGCCGCTTGAATGGACATTGGATGATAATTATTACCGTAATGAAACATGGTATAAAACGAAGCTGATGCGAAGTCTTAATGCAGAGAAGGAATATAAAAGGGTTTGCTCCGGAATTGATGAATTGCTAAAAAAACATGGTTATGAGCATAGCGATAGATATTATAAGGTTAGCAATTCAAATCATGATACAATTGTTTTGTTCTGCCATTTTGCGGTTGAATGTGTTATTTTGTCACATATATTGTCATGCTCACCGATGGTTCTGTGGCACAATTTTGTTGCATTACCGACCTCGGTAACAACTCTTGTGACAGAGGAAAGGGAAAAGGGGATTGCTGTTTTCAGATGTCAGCAGTTTGGTGATATAAGTCATTTGTATGCCGGTGGTGAAGAGCCTGCATTTGCCGCAAGATTCTGCGAGTGCTTTGATGATGATACACGCCACTAAAATTAATTAGTATCATTTTTATTTTTTTTGTAAAAAGTGACTATTTGCACTATTGTTGAGCCTATAACTGCTCCCAGTGCAATTCCGAGCCCTGCGTAAAGTGTTGATTTTGCGTAACTGACAAAAAGCTTTGTGTCTGATTGGGAAGCATAAAGCATTGCGTAATAAATCGAACTTCCCGGCAGCAGCGGAATTGTTGACGGCATCAGTATAACTGTTGTCGGTGTTTTTATAATCCGTGCAATCATCTCGCAGTAGAATGAAAGGCATACCATAGCAATAAGACAGGCTGCAAATTCTCCGTATAAGCCTGATAGTATGCGTTCAATTGTTGCAGTTATTGCTGCACCCAATGCAACGAATAGTAAACTTTTTTTCGGCACTCTCATTATTATTGAAAAACCGATTGAGCCGATAATACAGCATATTATTTCAGTTATCATAATTTTGTAAAAATCAATATCGCACCTGCTGTTCCAAGTGCTATTCCAAGAGCAGACATAATTGCGTTGAACAGCTCAAACATTCCTGCTACCAGATCACCATTCATCATATCACGCATAGCATTTACAACAGTTAGTCCGGGCACAAGTAGCATAATTGTACCTACAATTATTTTGTCCGGCTGAACTTCTAGACCAAAAATAAATGGTAAATGTGCAAGTATTCCTGCTATAAAAGCATCAATAAGATTAGCTGAAAAAAGCGGAAAGCTGATTTTTTTGTAAGGTGCATATGTGATTACCAAGCCTATAATTGCTGAAAAAACTGCGTCAATCAGAGTTCCCTTGAAAAATATGCAGAATGCAGATGTTGCTGCACAGACGCTGATAGCATCAAGCATTTTGGGATAAAGCTTTTTTTGTGTAATATTTATTTCTTCATTGCCCTCATAACAAAGTTTTCGTGAAAGCTCATTCAGTCTTGCCAGCTCTGCTAAATCAGTTTCTTCACGCTCAATTTTTCTCAGCTGAATTTTATTTTCACTTTGTGCAATAATAAGCGATGGTATTGCAAATACATTGCAGCTGCTGCCATAGGCATTGTTTATTCGTTTAATTGTATCCTCGGCTCTGTGTACTTCACCGCCGCAGCGGATGATTGCCTCGCCGATATCAAGCGAAATGGAAAATATTTCATCATTCTTCATCTAATCACCAAATTATTTGTTAAATTTATTTTTATATTTTTTTTGCATATTATGCAATTTACTATTGACATTATAATTTTTTGTGCTATAATATAGAGCACAACGCAGTTGAATTAAATATCGCGGGATGGAGCAGTTGGTAGCTCGTCGGGCTCATAACCCGAAGGTCGTAAGTTCGAGTCTTACTCCCGCAACCATCGTAACAGAGTCAAATTTTATGTTTGGCTCTGTTATTTTTTTGCCTTTCTTCTACCACTTTATTTGCTTAGTACATTTGTTAAATAATCGGCGATACATTTTTTATGTTTGTTATCCAAATTATATCTAATGGCAGTGCAGCTGTTGAATTAAAAATGTTCTAAGCTTACAGGCAAAGGCCGATGCTGAGATTTGGTTTACCCAAAAGAGGCTGGTTGTAAAAGATTAATACATATAAATCAATTCTCAGTTCTTACGAGTTGAGGACTTTTTTATTTTTATAAAAGTTTTTTGTCAAAAAAATATGTTGTTTTGCATTTTTATTGACAAATATTTGCGTCGTTTGTTACTATAGGGGAAAATAATTCTGAATTAGAATTGAATTGTCTAAAGAGGGCAGTAATATGCAAATTTCAGGCTCTTACAAGAATGTTGAAATTGCTGTTGTATCATTGAATTTTAATCTGAACTTTTTTATTAGATGACTTAGGAACAATACTCTCTGCTATCTTTGCTGCATTATAGCAGCATATATTCCAATGTTTTTTCACGGAAATATATAGATGATTGCTTGTGTATTAGATGTTTTTACTGAAAACAGTAATACATAGTTTTTAAACGAATAACATATAGGAGTGACAATATGTACCTTGGGGAAAGCAGAGAATTAGTCAGCATTGAAGATATATTTGAAAATGACGAACTTGTAGTTATGAAAGCACTATATAAAAAGAACTCTTTTCATATATCTGTATTGTCTGTTGGATTTAAAGATGCTTCAGGCGATATTGTAAGCATAAAAGATGTTGTAGAACGGTATTTATAAATTTGCAGCTTGTATTTAATAAAACAACTTCCAAATAGCGTGGTTTCGTCACATTTATTCGAGTGTATTCTAACTCTCGCATCCATCATATCAAAGTTGAATTTTGATATTTGGCTCTGTAGTATCATTTCATTAAGAGCATTTATCAATTTGTTTGTGATATAATTAATCCAGTGGTGATAAATATGTTTGCTGGCAGTACAAATTAAAATGCATGTGACTTTGGCAATTTATCCGGGAATGGCAAAAAGTTTCTTTTATATGAGCGTAATTTATGAGATGTATATTTTGTGGATAAGCAAAATTATATCGCCGGGTGTATTATCGTTTGCAGGCGTTATTGAATAAAATATCTGATTTAACTGATAATGAATAGCATTTTTTTATGATTGTTGTGCAGTTAAGAAATATTATAAGGATACTCTGGGAGCAGACATGTTCAATTTGTTCTGCCTTATGAATAATGCAATATCTGAATATAAAAATTAAAGCAGTTCTTTTTGAACTGCTTTTTTTGTGTGATATTTCAAAAAAATAGTGTGATTTATTC
>CAMWPJ010000136.1 GCA_947176035.1 uncultured Clostridia bacterium
ATATATAACAATCCAGTTGCTATTATCTGAACATTGCTTCTTTGAAAGTAATATAGCGTAAAAATTCTTTTATAAAAGATTAAATGCTGCTTTAAATTCACCGTTTTCAGAAATAATTCTATTTTCAGTAACAAATTTACCACAAGAAAGCTTAACAGCATATTTTTTATCTTTATAACACAGTACAAGTTCCGTATCGTTCATACTGTATATCGTCGGTAGAAATTCACACTTTCTGCCGATTTTGTTTTCCAACACAAAATCATTATCTGATGAAATTGTCAGAGAATTTTCATTCAGCGAAAAAACAATATTGCTATTTGAAGATATAAAACTTACTTTACATCTGTCGTTTGATTTATCCTCAAAAATCATTCTATCATATGTAAACGCTTTGCCTGTTTCTTTATCAGTAAAATATATTCCTGACCTTATATGATTTCCACTGAACAAAAATCCGTCAATAACAGGCAGAGTTTCATACACTGCATAATTCTCTTTGCAGATAGTGTTTTCAAAAGGGTCTTCAATACTTTCATCAAAGATATGCAAATCCCTTATTCGCAGCTGATTATCTTCCCCATAAAGATTGATGCGATAATTCTTTGAACAATACCAGACAGAATCCTTATCAGGATCATCAAATGCACTATGTGCTGTGATTGTTGATGCCGGTGTTGAATTATAAGCATTTTTAAACCATTTTCCGCTTTCGCCGAGCGTTTCGATTTCTATTTTGTGTTCTTTTTCAAGCCTTGCAAATTCTTCAAACTGATAACGAAGACCGTCCTTCATTTTCTGCCAGCCAAAGCTATTTTCCTGTCCGGCCTGTGCATAACCAAAGCTTAAGCATTCGCCGTTAAAGTTTTCTCTCAAATACCAGTCTACCCAACTTGGCAGACCGCCGCCTGCCTCTTTATAAACTGGCTCAAGAGTTATAACACTTTGAGCAGAACGTGCACTGTTATCCTCATTCATACCAAAATCATACTGATAAACCTGATCAGAGCCAAGCATACGGAATAAAGGGACAGGCAGCTGTTCATTTTCACTCTGAGCAGGAATAAACACATTGGTTTTGCTCGGATAATATGCCTGACCATAATAACTTCCCCAAAGAGTGTAGCCATCAGTTCCATACTGCTCTTTGCAATTACAAAGAGCATCCAAGCCGTATTTTTCAGTGATATGGCGAATCGTGAATGAATCAAAAAACCAGGAGCCAAACACACGTGGATAATAACCCATTACCTCGTGGAATTTTTCAAACAGCCTGTCGACCATTTTTGCACGCTCATCTTTACTATAGCCCATAGGGAAACCGAATTGAACGTGCCCGTCCCATTCTCTTTCTCCTCTCCATTCAATACCACAATCCTCAGCAAGAGGCTTATGTATCTCAAACCATACGCCGATTTCATAGCGCTTCTCATCCAATGATGGCATAAGCTCCTGGTATTGGGGAAAAGTAAGAGCATCATATTGAATCAAAAATGTAGATTTAAAGTTGTACTTATCAATCAGTTTTATTTGCTCAAGCACAGTGCGATATGTTTCACCTTCCGGCTGTGGTTCAGAGTTATAGCCTCTGATAAAATTAACGATATTTAAAATCTGCCGTTTTTTCTCCATATTTATCAACCCTTCTTTTCAAGTGTTTCAGCTAATTATTGCATAGCACATAACTGTATGATACAATAAATAAAAACCACCAACAAGACAGGAATGCACAGAATATATGGACAAATCGCCAAAACTTTATAATGACAAATTAGAATCATACTATAGAATACCAACTGTTAAGGACAATGATTTTTGTGTAACAGACCAGCCAATTTGTATTAACTGCACAGGATATTCACAGTATAACTGTACTGTTTGTGGTGATTCTTTAAGAAAAGATTTCTACTGCATTTATCTTACACAAGGTGAAATTAGTGTTAAGTATCCGTTTCAAAAAACTATGCACGCAGGTGATATGGTGATTTTCTCACCTAATATTTCTTATAAATACACAGGTATAAAACCGTTCAGCTACTATTGGATACACTTTTCGGGCAGCTGCGCCCGGCAGTTTCTTTCATCATGTGAAATAAAGGTAAATGAAATAATTCATCCCGGTATTTCAGAAAATCTATTGATTGCACTGAAAAAAATAATGAATACGTTTAAAAACAGAAAATTATTTTGGGAAAGCATATCAATATCTGAATTAATAAGATTTTTTGCCGAAACAGGCAAAGCAATAAGCCGTAATAACGAAAAGAAAAATATAACAACGGAAATGGAAAAGGTTGCCACTTATATTCAGTCAAATATAAGTAAAGTTTTTTCGGTAAATGAGCTTGCAAAAGAACAGCATATGAGCGTAAGCAGTTTTCGAAATAAATTCAAAGAATATGCAGGTATGTCACCGCAGGAATACATAAACACTGTAAGACTTGGAGAAGCTTCCAGATTATTGATAACAACCGATACTTCAATTTTAAATATTGCAACAATATGCGGCTACAATGACCCTATGTATTTCAGCCGTATTTTTCGTAATAAAACGGGTCAAAGTCCGAGAGAGTACCGAAAAAACTTTCAGATAAATAGCAACGATTAAAAAGATAGGCAGACTGCAAAATTTACAGCACCTTTATCTCTAGATTTAGTGAAAGCAATATAAAAATTTTCCCCATTAACGAGCTTTGAGAACCTTGTTATCCGCTTCACGCAAAATAAAAGCTAAAAAATTTTATTTGGTCTGGACTTTCAGAAAAAGTGTGGTATGTGTTGTATTGCAGAAACGCAGACCCCGTTTGTCGTAAAACAAAAAGTTAAAGGCGAGGATTGAATTCCTCGTCTTTATCTTTTTTCCATAATAAAATTAATCAACGACACTCCATTTCTAATAACTTGTTGCTCTTTAATCTGTTTATATCCTCTATTCAAAAAGAAAGGTTTTGCTGTAATAGAGGCATAGGTAGTTAATTTATTAACATCAATTGCATTCTCCAAATTATCACAAATTATAGTTGCTATCCCTTGACTTTGATAATCCTTATGAACATATAACCTATCAAGATGCCCTGTTTTATCAATATCACCAAAACCAACAATTATATCCTCTTTTACAGCGACAATACTATGATGATTCAGTAAAGATTTATTCCACTCTATCAAATCCACTTCACCTGTTGCCCAAGCGTCTAACTGCTCCTCTGAATAATCTTTAGCATTTATTGTATGAACAGTATTATAAAACAATTCCGCTAAACATTTACAATCTGACGGTTGATACTTTCTTATGATCAGCATAATTCCCCCTATAAATAATTAATTCTTTAATAGTATTATATCATAACTTTAAAGTATTTCAAATTCAGATAATCTCTAGATAATCTCAACAAAACACAAAATAATAAATCGCCCTTAAATCAGTAGCAGATTGAGGGCGATTTTAGACTGTTTACGGTTATTTTGCATAGAAAAAGCGGTGACATCTATAATATCACCGCTTACTGTCTGAAGAATACAGAAAAAATGCATTAAGTAATTTCGTGTATGAATTTGAACCATTGAAATGACTGGATTTATAATTGAATCAAATTCTAAATGCATATACAAAACTGCTATTTTTTCAATCATAAATTAACACTATTCAGCCAGTCTTTTATATCATTCTGTGATGCATCTGATGAAAAGCGTTTGCCTTTAATCCAATTTGTATTATCTGAGCAAAGGTTGTGCAAATCTGTATCACTTGAACCGATACCGCTTGAATGTGATGTACAGAATGGAATAATTGTTTTCCCTGAAAAATCATAACTCTCAAGAAATGTACTTATAATTCTTGGTGCCTGAGAATGCCAGATCGGATATCCTAAAATGATTGTGTCATACTTATCCATATCTTTCACACTTCCTGAAATTGCAGGGCGAGCAGATAAGTCATTCTGTTCTCTGTCAGCTCGGCCGTTTGTATAGTATGCTAAATCTTCATCAGTATAAGACTGCTCGGGAGTTATTTCATATATATCGGCATTAAGTATTTCTGCGGCATTTTTTGCAATCTGCTTTGTTGTACCTGTAGCAGAGAAATATACAACTAATACACTTGAATTCATCTGTGCATTCTCCTCCTTTTCATTTTCAGCTGATTGTTCGGTATCGGAAGTGATGATTTCATTATTATCAGACGAAGAAATTGTTTCTTTTTCTGTTGATTCAGATATATTATTTGAACAAGCTGAAAAAGCAAAAATCAGTAATAGTGATAATAAAGCAATGCTTATTCTTTTAATCATTTATTTTTCTCCTTTATTGCATTTAACAAATATGCCATATTCTCACCGAGATTTTTCATGGTTTCAATGCCTTCCTCGTCTTGTTCTACTTCAGTAGGAAGTCTGCCGTATGCCATATTCCAATAGGATGAGCCAACTGTAAACATATCCTGTAAAAGGAAAAAGTGATTCATCGCATCAATCGTATTAAGAGCTCCGCCTCGTCTTGCAGCTGCTACTGCTGCACCAACCTTATGCTTTAATAGTCCTTTGTTCATATCTGTAACAACAGAGGCTCTTTCCAAGAATGCCTGCATATTTGCTGATATATTTGCGTTGTAGACAGGTGAGCCAAGAATAATTCCGTCTGCATCAACCATTTTTTCAAATATTTCGCGAAAAATATCTTTTTTGTGAACACAATTTTTCTGCTCTGCACATGCCCAGCATGCCTTGCAGGGTTCTATTCTATTTCCTGATAACTGAACAAGTTCGGTTTCAATACCTGCTTTATTAAGTTCTTCAAATACTGTATTTATGAGAATTGCGGTATTGCCGTCTTTTCTTGCACTTGCGTTTATACCTAAAACTTTCATAACTTTACTCCTATAAAATATAATTAATACCAATCGTGCTTTTCATCTCTGTTAAGTGCTTTTATTTGCTTCATTTCTTCATCTGTTAATTCAAAATCAAA
>CAMWPJ010000137.1 GCA_947176035.1 uncultured Clostridia bacterium
GTATACACCTGACAGCGGTAATTGCTTTTTATCTAAAAATATAAGACTTGGTTATATGGAGCAGCACACCTGCTCGGATAATAAAACAATATGGGATGAGCTTGTATCTGTATTTGATGATTTAATCAAAATGGAGCAGGAGCTTGAGCATTTGGCTGATGAACTGCATAAAAATGTGTCGCAGGAGCTTATTGAAAGACAGGACTATTTGACAAACGAATTTCAGCTTAACGGCGGTCTTACCTATAAATCGATGACAAGGTCTGCACTTATAGGTCTCGGCTTCAGTGAAGAGGATTTTCACAAACCTACTTCAAAGCTTTCAGGCGGTCAGCGCTCAAAGCTTATTCTTGCAAAGCTGCTTTTGTCAAAGGCGGATTTCCTTTTGCTTGATGAGCCTACAAACCATCTTGATATCAGTGCAATACAGTGGCTTGAGGATTTTTTGAAAAATTTTAACGGTGCTTGCCTTATAATCAGCCATGACAGATATTTTCTTGATAAAATTACAGATAAGACCATCGAGCTTGAGAATAAAAAAATTCGTTCCTATAAGGGCAATTATTCAACCTTTCTTATAAAAAAAGAAGCTGAACAAAAGGCAATTGAAGATAAATATGAAAATGATATAAAAGAGATTGAACGCCTTGAAGGTATAATTGCACAGCAGAGACAATGGAACAGAGAAAAGAATATCAAAACTGCCGAGAGTAAGGAAAAGGTAGTTGAGCGTATCAAAGCACAGCTTGTTCTGCCGGACAGTAAGGTTGAAAAAATACGTTTTGATTTTACACCTAAATGTGCATCGGGTGAGGATGTGCTTGATGTTATTGATTTGAAAAAATCCTTTAACGGCAAAGCTGTTTTTCAAAATGCTTCTTTTAATGTAAAAAGAGGAGAACGTGTCTTTCTTCTTGGTGATAATGGATGCGGCAAAACAACGCTGCTCAAAATTTTGATGGGCGATTTGGCACGTGATGACGGCACGTTCAGATTTGGTGCATCGCTTATGACGGGCTATTTTGATCAGGTACAGGCTAAGCTGGATTTGTCCAAAAGTGTTATTGATGAGGTGTGGACAAACTTTCCTTATATGACAGAAACAAGAGTGAGAAATGCACTTGCAGCTTTTCTGTTTAAAGGTGAGGAGGTTTTCAGACCTCTTGAGGTGTGCTCCGGCGGTGAGCGTGCAAGGGTGGCACTTTTAAAATTAATGCTTGGCGGTTTTAATTTCCTTTTGCTTGATGAACCGACGAACCATCTTGATGCCTTTTCACGTGAAGAGCTTGAGAATACACTTTTGAATTACCAAGGTACAATGCTCATAGTGTCTCATGACAGATATTTTATTAACAAGCTTGCAACAAGGATTGTAGAGCTTACAGCGAATGGCTGCAATAATTACCTCGGAAATTATGATGATTATGCTGAGCACAGATATGTTGCTGAGGAAGAGAAGGCAGCTAAGGATAAACCGAAGGTAAATGACTATAAGCTGAAAAAGGAAAGACAGAGCAATTTCAGAAAGCTGAAAACTGCCCTTTCAAGATGTGAAAAGGATATTGAAGAAATTGAGACGGAAATTGCTGAGATTGAAGAAAAGCTGACCAATGCACCTTATGATGAGCTTATGCAGCTTACAGAAAAGCTTAATGAGTTAACACAAAAGCGAGATTCACTTTACGAACAGTGGGAGCAGACTTCAGCAGAGCTTGAGGATTACAGCGATCTTGATGTCTGATTGTAGCTCTGCATTATTATATACTTATTTCTATATTTTAAAAGGAGGATTGAAATGGCGAAGATAGTTGTTATCGGTGGCGGAGCGGCAGGGCTTTTGTGTGCTGCCAAAAGTGCACTTAATGGCAATGATGTAATTGTACTTGAAAAAATGGAACGCCCTGCAAGAAAGCTTATGATTACAGGCAAGGGCAGGTGTAATGTTACAAATGCAACCTTTGAGCTTGACGATTTGATTTCATATGTGCCGACCAATCCTCGTTTTATGTATTCTGCTTTTTCAAATTTTATGCCATATGATACTATGGCGCTTTTTGAGGAACTTGGTGTACCGCTTAAAATTGAAAGGGGAAACAGGGTTTTTCCACAGAGTGACAAAGCAGTTGACATTGTTGACGCACTTGTAAATTATTGTAAGGACAGCGGTGTACAGATTATTCATGCCTGTGCGAAGGCTTTTGAATGTGATGGTACTCGGATTACATTGGTTATTCTTGATGATAAAACAAAGATTGAATGTGACAAGGTTGCTGTCTGCACAGGTGGAAAAAGCTATCCGTTGACTGGCTCAACAGGCGATGGCTATGCCCTTGCCAAATCAGTCGGCCATACAGTTACTGAGATTAAGCCGAGTCTTGTCCCTTTGGTCTGCTCGAATAATTTTGTGCCGAAGCTTCAGGGCTTGTCTCTTAAAAATATTTCGATTAAGCTGTTTGAAAATGATAAAGTGATTTACTCCGATTTCGGCGAAATGCTGTTTACACATTATGGAATTTCAGGACCTGTTATTCTTTCAGCATCAAGCCATATAAGAAATATGGGCAAAAAGCAATATAAGATTTCAATCGACCTAAAGCCGGCACTTGATGAGCAAATTCTTGACAAACGTTTGCAGCGTGATTTTGCTGAGCAGTCAAATAAAGATTTTATAAATTCCTTAAATAAGCTATTGCCTAAAAAACTAATTCCTGTTATAGTTTTACTTAGCGGTGTTGAGCCGTCAGCGAAAGTGAATCAGATTACGAAGGAGCAAAGACAAAGGCTCGTAAAGCTGATTAAAAATCTTACAGTTGATGTGTCAGCTTTCCGTCCTGTCGAGGATGCAATTATAACCTCAGGCGGTATAAATGTGAAAGAAATTGACCCTAAAACGATGAAATCAAAAATAATGGATAATCTCTATTTTGCGGGCGAGGTTATTGATGTTGATGCCTACACAGGTGGTTTTAATCTGCAGATTGCATTTTCAACCGCAGTGCTGTGTGCACAGAATATGTAAATAGACAAGAGGAGTAACGATAATGATTAATGTTGCAATTGACGGACCTGCAGGTGCAGGAAAATCGACCATTGCAAAGGCTGCTGCCAAGGAGCTTGGCTTTATATATGTTGACACAGGTGCACTATACAGAACAATTGCACTTAGTGCTGTTCGTCTTGGTGTACTTAATAATGACAATAAAATAGTCTCAATGCTTAATGATATAACAGTTAAGCTTGGCTTTGCTGATGACGGCACACAGTGTGTATATCTTAATGGTGAGGATGTCTCATCACAAATTCGCACACCTGAAATCTCAATGGGCGCATCAAAGGTTTCTGCTATACCTAAAGTACGTGAATTCCTGCTGGATTTACAAAGAAATATAGCTGCTGAAAATAATGTGATTATGGACGGCAGAGATATTGCAACTGTTGTTCTTCCAAATGCCAATCCTAAGATTTTTCTTTTTGCCTCACCGGAATGCAGGGCGCAACGAAGATATAAAGAGCTTATTGAAAAAGGCGAAAAGGTAACCTATGAAGAGGTTTTGACAGATGTAAACCAGCGTGACTACCAGGATTCACATCGTGCAGTTGCACCTTTAAAACCTACCGATGAATCTGTAATGGCAGATACCTCCACGCTCACACTTGAGCAGTCTATCAGCCTGATTATAGATACAATAAAGGCTAATATAAATTGAAAGATAAGGAGAATATGAGTTGAAAGAGTTTGATTATTCACAGGTAAAGCATTATAAAATGTACAATTTCATCAAGTGCGTTTTCAGACCGCTTGTCAAAATTGTTTACAAAATGGAGTTTAAGGGACTTGAAAATATTCCTAAAGATAATACAAATTACATAGTTGCAATCAATCATACCTGTGCACTTGACCCTGTATTTGTTGCTTGTCCTAAGAATGTGCCTGCACTTCACTTTATGGCGAAGGTAGAGTTGTTTAAAAATCCGATTGCAGGATGGTTTATTACGCATATGTATGGCTTTCCTGTTAAGCGTGGTAAGGGTGATAACTCCGCAATTGACTATGGTATCAAAATCATTGAAGAAGGTCATGTTATGGCTATCTGTCCTGAGGGCAAGCGTATTAAAGATAAGGATGGTGTACCTCAGCGTGCTAAGGCTGGTGTTGCTGTAATTGCAAAGGCAACAGGCGCTGATGTACTGCCTGTTGCTATTTGCTGTGACGGAAAAATCAAGGCAGGTAAGAAGGTTACTGTTTCCTATGGTAAAATAATTAAAAATTCAGACATGGGACTTGATAAAGAGAATATTGGTCCTCATGATATCAAGAATGCAGCGAATATGGTAATGGATAACATTACATCTCTTTGGGAGGCTGAAAAGAATATTGACTGATAATAAGACTGAGATTAAGCTTGCTGAAACTGCCGGTTTTTGCTTTGGTGTTGACAGGGCAGTTAACCTTGTTTATGAGCTGGTTGAAAAGGGCGAAAAGGTCTGCACCTTGGGTCCGATTATTCACAATAGTCAGCTTGTGTCTGATTTGGAATCAAAGGGTGTTAAAATTATAGATGACATATCTCAATGTCCGCAAGGTTATACTGTTGTAATCAGAACACATGGTGTTGAGAAAAGTGTTATCGATTGTGCTTCTGAGAAGAATGTTGATTTTATTAATGCTACCTGTCCGTTTGTTCTGAAAATTCACAGGATTGTCAGCGAGCAGGAGGATGGGACTGTTACTCTGATAGCCGGTGACGAAAATCATCCTGAAGTTATGGGGATACGTTCTTACTGCAAGGGTGAGAGCTTTGTGTTTAAAAATCAGGATGAGCTTGAAAAAATCCTGAGCAAGCACAATTTATGTGAAGAAAAGTCACTTATTTGTGTCTCTCAGACAACTTTTTCACTAAATGAATGGAAAAAATGTGAGAAAATTCTAAAAAAACTATATACAAATTGCAG
>CAMWPJ010000138.1 GCA_947176035.1 uncultured Clostridia bacterium
ATAATACTACATTGTGAAGTTTTTTTCAAGTCCTATCATGTCGCATACAGTCGGCGGAGTTTAATGTTTACAGGCAATTTACATTTTCTTCATAATTGATAATAATAAATTTGTTGCAAAGTCTCAGGGATTATTGTATACTTTATTAGTATTTATAATTTATTAAGGAGTGCTACTATGGACGAGAAGGAAAAGGTTTTCGGCGATAATCAGATTCCTGATAATGGAGCTGATAACGAAAAAGACTCTTTCGAGGAAAAAGACGGAGTTAAATATGAAACAAACGATAATTGGGAGTTTGAGGCTGAGGCTCCGACTTTAAATGACGATATGTTTGCAATGACGGATTATCTGTTATCGAAATCCGGGCAGGAAAACAGTGATTCTCAAATAAATATGGGGGAGTATATTTCTGCTGAACAGACCACTGAGGAAAAACCAAAGAAAAATATGAAGCTGGTTAAAATAATTACGCTTTCGGTTTTTGCTGTAATTATTGTTGCAATTGCAACTGTGTTTACTGTTCGCTGGTTTACCGTACCGAACGGTAAGGAGGGCAAGATGATGAATCCTGCCTCTGTTGCTGCTACAGTTGATGGTGAAAAAATCAGTCTTGGTATGTACAACCTTTATTTCTCAAGTGTTGTCAGTCAGTATGAGCAATATGCAAATTACGGATACTACAATCTTGATACAACTGCAGACTACGCAACACAGTATACAACCGACAAGGACGGTAATGAAATAAGCTGGCTTGATTTCTTCCAGCAGGAAACTATTAATCAAATCAAAATGTACAGCGCATACTATAATGCTGCAAAAAAAGATGGTATCACTCTTACAGCAAAGCAGCAGGAGACGATAGATACTCAGCTCGACGGCTTGAAGGAATCTGCCTCAGAGCAGGGTAAGGCACTTGATGATTATATATCAAGCGTGTTTGGTGACTACTGCACTGCCGAAACAGTTCAGCTCTATATGGAGCAGTTTTACATGTCTGTAAACTACAGAGGTAAGTTTGCAGTTGAAACCACTGTTGCTGATGATGAAATAAGCAAGTATTTTGAAGAAAATAAATCCAAGTATTATCAAATCAATATGAGTTATCTTGCATGCGAATATGATTCAAGTTCAGATGAAGCCAAAGCAGCATCTGAACAGAAAATCAAGGATTATATGTCACAGATTACTGACAGACAGTCAATTCTCGATTTAGTTCCTACGGCTTATGCAGATTATATTGAACAGGATACGCAGACTGCTATGCAGTATGATTCATCTCTTACAGAAGAGGATGCACGCAAGCAGGCACTAGAAAGCTATGAGCAGAATATTGACGGCGTGATTTATGGTTCCGATTCACCATTCAGTGACGAAATCAATAATTGGCTCTTTGACGAAGCTCAGCCAACTGGCACAATTAAATACTATATTAATGAGGAAACAGGCTATGCTTATATCATTCTTAAAACAGAGCAGGCAACCTGTGTTGAAGATGAGACCTACACAGTAAGACACATCCTCATTATGCCTGAAACAGAGCGTCTTGATGCTGAAAAAGACGAAAACGGCAATACAATCTTCAATGAAGAGGAATGGGCTGCTGCCAAAACAAAAACAGAAGAAATTTATAAGCAGTTTACCGATGGTGACAAGAGCGAATATTCCTTTGCACTTCTTGCCGAAGAGCACAGCACGGATACAGCATCAACATCAGCAGGTTCAGGCACAGCTTTCGGCGGTCTTTATGAGGGTGTACCTCTCGGTCAGATGGTACCAAGCTTTGAAGGCTGGGCAACAGATAAATCACGTCAGTATGGCGATACAGAGATTGTAGAGTCTGATTACGGATATCATATTATGTTCTTTATTTCTGACAGACCAAGCTATCAGTCACAGATTGTTGCTGATATAAGAAATGAAAAGCTTGATGAGTTAATTGAAAATGCTGAGCTTGATATTCACGAGTCTGTTGTAAAAAAGGCTAATGATAAGTTTTTAGCTGATAAAAAAGCAGCTCAGTCTCAGTCAGCAGAATGATAATAAAAATAACACTTGTAATATTTACAATTATGGTGTAAAATACTGTTGAATAAATATTAAACTCTGTAAAAGGAAGAAAAAATATGGCAAAGAAAAATTTAGACGAAGATTTGCTCTCAGGCGGCAGCATTAATGCCGGCGGTGATAAGAAGGCTAAAAAGTCATCTTCAAAGAGCGCAAAAAATGCAGGAGTAAAAATTCCTGTTAAAACAAAGAAAATTATTCAGTCTGTAGTTTGTGTTGTTATAGTGCTTGCACTTCTTGTAACATATGTTGCTACAGGTGCAGTAAGAAAGGGCTTTATTGCATCTCTCAGTCTTCCTGCTCAGACTCTCACAGGTATGACAGTAAGCAATGGTGAGAACAAGATAAGAATTAAGGTAAGCACCTACAATTTCTATTTTGCATCAACCTATAACAATATGCAGTCACAGAAGCAGACCTATGAGCAGTATGGTCTTGATCTCGCTCAGTTTGATCTTAATGTGGATTTTAACGAAAAGCTTTCAAAGCAGACCTATACAGATTCAGAGACTAATGAAGAAATGACTTGGGAAGAGCATATGCACGACCTTGTTCTTGAATCTATCGAAAGCACATATACTTTCTATCTTGCTGCTGTTGCTGCTAATAACGGTGAAGAGCCGGAGATTACAGACGAGCAGAAGGAAGAAATTAACAGTACGCTTTCACAGTATAGAGAAACAGCAGAAAAGTATGGCTATACACTTAGCGGCTACCTTGTAAGAGCAATGGGTAAAGGCGTAACCGAGTCTGTATTCAGAAGAGAGACTACACGTCAGTATATTGCATCAAACTACAGAACCCAGCTTGGTGAGGATTTATCAGAAAAAGAGTATACCGCTGAGGATATCAATAAGTATAAGGACGAGAATTTGGATGCTCTCCAGAGCGTTGATATTAAGATTTTTGAATGTGACAACGCTGATCAGGCAAAGGAATTTACTGATAAGCTTGCAGCAGATGGTTCAAACTTTGCAGACCTTTGTGTTGAATATTCAACAGCTGATTTTGATAAAAAGGCTTATGCTGATGATACCTATTCAACTATAGTAGGTGCTACTAAGTCTTCACTTCAGTCAAGAGGCTTTGCAATCGGAACCGCTGATGCTCACGAGCACGAAGAGGGCGAGGAGCATTCAGAGGATGAGGAACTTACCTACTCAGGTCTGGATTGGCTCTTCAGCGCTGACAGAGTTGCCGGTGATATCTATAACTACAGTACATCTGTTGTTTATGTAATTTCACCTGTATCTCTTTCAGACAGAAATACAATCAATGTTCGTCATATTCTTATAGCACCTGAGCTTGATGAGGATGTAACAGATGTTAAGCAGGCTACAGATGCTCAGTGGAATGCAGCATACGATAAGGCAAGAGAGATTCTTGACAGCTGGGACGGCACAGAGGATGGTTTTGCTCAGCTTGCTAAGGATAATTCATCAGATGGCTCAGCATCAACAGGCGGACTTTACTCAAATGTTGTGACCGGTCAGATGGTTAATCCATTCTCAAACTGGTGCTTTGACAGCAGCAGACAGACAGGTGATACAGGTATTGTAAGAACAGAGTTTGGTTATCATATTATGTATTTTGCAGGTGCAAATGATCAGACTATATGGCAGTACACTTCACAGCAGGCTCTTGCATCTGAAGATACTACATCAGCTACAGAACAGCTCGAGGAAGAATATACTCTTAAAGAGAATTGGTTCGGCTCTCGTTACTTTGAAAAGGATGTAGACATTTCTAACTGATAAATAAGGCTTGATTAATAGCAAAGTATCATTGTTATCAACCTTGAATAAAATAAGCAAAGAGGTTGTTCTATACAACCTCTTTTGTGCTTTTATTCTTGAATTTGAAAGGAGACTGCCATGACCAGCAGTAATGACGTACAAGAGTTAATAAATGAAATATCACGTCTTATGGCAGCTCTTGAGGACGTTAATTTTGAATGTCAAAGACTTGAGATTGTGAATTCAAATCTTGATTTTCAACTTAAATCCATAAGCCGTGAGCTTAAGCAGAATATTGCAGTGCTCGAAACGCTTGAGGAACAGAATGCTGTTCTTAAAGAAGAAAATAAACAACTCAGAAAAGAATTAGGTAAAGCTTAATGGAATATATACTTAATACAAATCAACTGAGAGAATATGCTCCTCAGTTAAAGGCAGGCGACAGAGTAATCTTGTCAGGTACGGTTTATACCTCACGTGATGCTGCGCATAAGCGAATTACACAATATATGGAGAATGGAAAAACTCTTCCATATGATTTAAAGGATGCGGTTATATATTATGCAGGACCTACTCCTGCTCCTGAACACCTTGCAATTGGCTCCTGTGGACCTACAACATCAAGCAGAATGGATGTTTTTGCACCGGATTTTCTTGACAAAGGCGTCGTTGCTATGGTAGGCAAGGGCGAGCGAAATAGTGCAGTGTGCGATGCTATTGTTCGTAATAAAGCAGTTTATCTTTGTGCAATCGGTGGTGCAGGTGCATTGGCATCAAAGTGTATTACTGCGTGTGAGGTTATTGCATTTGAAGACCTTGGCTGTGAATCTGTAAAAAGATTGAATTTTGATAAATTCCCGCTCACAGTTGCAATTGATTGCAGCGGTGGTAATATTTTTGAAAGATAGTAGATAGTATTAAATATAAAAAGTGTGCAGATTATTTTTGAACTGCACACTTTTTATATTTTTCTCATTCTGTTTTATCTTTCAAATCTTTAAGTACTTTTTTTTCAATTCTTGATACATAGCTGCGGCTGATGTTAAGCCTTTGTGCAACCTGTATATTATACACATATGACGCTGCAGACGAAGCTAGAATTGTAGATCTCGGTGGTCGCCGTATCATTAAAAAAAAAAGGG
>CAMWPJ010000139.1 GCA_947176035.1 uncultured Clostridia bacterium
GTTTTATTATGTTATTATCATATTATAAAATTCTTAAACAGTTGTCAATATATTTTTTCAGCGAGGTAAAACAAATGAAAAATTTCGGTCTTACAGGCTACCCTCTCGGTCACTCAATGTCGCCCGTTATTCACAGGGAGCTTTTCAAAATAAATGGTATAGATGCCGATTATAATCTTAAGGAAATCAATCCTGATAATCTTGTTGAGGATATCAGCAAACTTAAAGAGCTTAATGGTTTTAACGTTACTATTCCGCATAAAACCACAGTTATTCCTTTGCTTGACAAGCTGTCTGACAGAGCCGAGCTTTTCGGTGCAGTTAATACAGTTGATAACAAGGATGGCATTTCTACAGGCTATAACACAGACTGCTTCGGCTTTTTGCGTGCACTTGAAATGGCAGGTATTGAGCTTAAGGGCAAGGTACTGCTCTGCGGCAGCGGCGGTGTTTCAAGAATGTTCGCTTTTGAAAGTGTGCTTGCAGGAGCAGAGCTTACAATAGCTGTTCGTAATACAGATATTGATTCAGGTAATCAAATAAAAAAGGAAATTGCCGATAAGCTCAATAAAGATGTCAAGGTTATTCCTCTTGACGAAGTCAATGATGAATATGATGTTTTAATCAACGGTACACCTGTCGGTATGCATCCGAATACAGAAGCCTGTGTTCTTCCAAAAGATAAGGTACAGAAATGCCATGCTGTATTTGATGCTATATATAATCCGATGGAAACACTGCTGATAAAGTATGCTAAGAAATGCGGTGCTAAATACTCAAACGGGCTGCCAATGCTGGTATGGCAGGCAGCTGTTGCACAGGAAATCTGGCTCGGTGTTAAATTTTCAATGGAACAGGTGCAAAGTGTTATCGAAATTACAGAAAGAGAGCTTAATAAATAATGAATATTATTCTTTGCGGTTTTATGGGCAGCGGCAAAACCACTGTCGGTATGGAACTTGCCAAAATCATGGGCAGAAAATTTATTGATACTGACGAAATGATTGAGCGAGAACAGGGTATAGCGATTAAAGCAATCTTCACTGTACATGGCGAGGAATATTTCCGCGACCTTGAATTTGAATGCTGCAAAAGCATTTCTGATTTAAAAAACTGTGTTGTGTCTACCGGTGGCGGAGCACTTACCTTTCAGCGCAATGTAGATGCGCTCAGGCTTGGCGGAAAAATCGTTTTTCTTGATGCAGATTTTGATGTTATATGCCAGCGTATAGGCAATTCAAAAACAAGACCGCTGTTTCAAAACAAAGAAAATGCTCGCCGGCTTTATGACGAGCGAAAAGAAAAATATATGAATGCTGCCGATTATGTTATAGACGGTAATATGTCTGCAAGAAAAACAGCTATGCAGATAGCAGACATTTTCAGATAATTAGATAAATTGTTAATTATTTCGACTTGGGTTGAAAAATACAATTGCATATGCTATACTATGTAAGCTAAATTTGTCTAAAACAAAAGAGGTGCTTTTGTGTCTATAAAAAACAAAGAGCTTGACCATGATATTGAGATGTTTAAAAAATATAAAAATCTTCTCGGCGAGCTCACAAAAAAGAATGTCAAGATGAAATACAGGAATTCCTGGTTAGGTATTCTTTGGAGCTTTTTTCAGCCGTTGCTTAACATGATCGTTTTGTCAGTTGTATTCGGCGGTCTGTTCGGAGCTAAAGGCGGAGATGTGATTTGTTACCCGATTTACTTGTTTACAGGAAGACTGTTATTCAGTTTTTTCACTACTGCAACCAAACAGGCGATGACCTCTTTCCGCTCAAATCAGGCGATTATAAAAAAGGTTTACGTGCCAAAGTATATGTATCCGCTGTCATCAATTCTTAGCAGCTTTGTTAATTTAGCAATATCTCTTCTATGTCTTATTTGTGTTTGGATATTCTTCAGAGCATCAGGTATTTCCGGCGGAGATAAATTAGCTGTGACCCCTTACGCATTGCTTTGTTGGGTACCGATGCTTATATTACTTGTATTTGCAACAGGTATCGGCTTGATTTTATCTGTTGTCAGCGTATTTTTCAGAGATATAGAATATATTTGGGATGTACTCAGTCAGCTCTTGTTCTATATGGTGCCTATTATTTATCATATTGATGCAATTGAAACAGAATGGATTGTAAAGGTTATTAAAATCAATCCTCTTTATTCAATGATAGAGATGTTCAGAAGCTGTATTCTTTACGGTGAAATAATGGACTGGCACATGCTGCTCTATTCATTAATAATTGCTGTATGCTCACTCATTATCGGTATCATATTCTTTAATTGGAAAAGCGATGAAATCATTTATCATCTGTAAAAATCATTATTAAAATACAACATAAAAACGGTGCAGATTACTGCACCGTTTTGTTATGCGAAAACATTGAATTGGTTTAATTATATTCTGACCGGAATATTGTTTTCATTCAAATATTTTTTCAGTTCAGGAACAGGCAATTCATTAAAATGGAATAAACTTGCTGCAAGAACCGCATCTGCCTTACCTACTGTAAAAGCATCAAAAAAATGCTCTGCCTTCCCTGCACCACCGGACGCAATAACAGGTATACCTACATTTTCGCTCACCGCTTTTGTAAGCTCAATATCATAGCCGGTTTTCTGTCCATCACAATCCATTGAGGTTAACAGTATTTCTCCGGCACCTCTCTGTTGTGCCTCAGCTGCCCATTTTACTGCATCAATACCTGTTGGTATTCTGCCGCCATTGAGGTAAACCTCCCAGCCGCCCTCAGCCTTTCTTTTAGCATCAATCGCACAAACAACACACTGTGCACCGAATTTGTATGACGCTTCGTTAATTAAATCAGGATTTCTTACTGCGGCAGAATTAACAGAAATTTTATCCGCACCTGCTCTCAGCAGCTCCTTAAAATCATCAACCGTTTTGATTCCACCACCTACTGTAAATGGAATAAATACCGTTTCAGCAACTCTTTTCACAATATCAAGCATTGTGCTTCTGCCCTCATGAGTAGCAGTTATATCAAGCAATACAAGCTCATCTGCCCCCTGCCTGTCATATGCCGCTGCACATTCAACCGGATCACCTGCATCTCTTAAATCAACAAATGACACACCCTTAACAACTCGTCCGTTTTTCACATCAAGGCAAGGTATAATTCTTTTCGCATACATAATCAATCCCTCCTTTATTCGCTCATACTCAGAAAATTTTCAAGCAGCTGCAAGCCAAGCTTACTGCTTTTTTCAGGATGGAACTGTGTTGCACAAAGATTACCCTTTTGCACTGCACATTCAATACCTACACCATATTCGGTTGTTGCAGCAACAGCATCATTCTCCGCGTCCTTAAGGTAAAAGGAATGTACAAAATAAAAATAGCTGCCATCATCAATACCACTGAAAATACCATAATTCTGATTTATCTTAACTGAATTCCAGCCGATATGCGGCACCTTCAATCCATTGTCGCGCGGTATCTGAACAATTTTTCCTTTAATAAGCCCTAAGCCTTCTACGCCCTCACTCTCCTCACTGCTTTCAAACAAAAGCTGTAAGCCAAGACAGATTCCAAGAAAAGGCTTGCCGCTGAGTGCTGCTTTTTTTACAGTATCAACAAGTCCACGCTCTGCCATGGATTTCATAGCATCACCAAAAGAGCCTACTCCCGGAAGAATAACGTGAGAGGCTGACATAATCTTATCCTTATCCTGTGTTATTTCACTTTCGGCGCCAAGATAATCAAGTGCCTTTTTCACACTCGAAAGATTACCTGCACCGTAATCAATAATTGCTACCATAATTTTCTCCGTAATTTTTAATGAAAATATTTTAGCACATTAAAGTGTATAAAGCAATAGAATACGGGATTGTTCTATTGACAAATAAATTTTATTTTATTATAATCCTTTTGTTGCATATGTTTAATATTGATGGACTGTAGGTTAAAATTTTGAAATTACAGGCAAAAGATATTAAAACTCACAATCGCAAAATACATATGCATATTTTGCACATAATAGCAGTTGCGCTATTACGGATGATTTTACGTTCTTTACTTCTAATAAAGAGAAGAACCCATCAGCCAAGTACTGTTAAAAAGAGTTCCTCGCTTTCTTGTAGTGTTGCTTGTTTTTCCGCAATCCAGTATATAGTGTCTTTAAATTTCGATTTTTCAAGGATTTCTATAACATATTGTTTACGAAGCTTTATTCAATCCCTTTTGCTACAGTTTATTGGTAACTATATGCTTATATGGCTTATTTGCTAATGCTTACGTTATTACGAAGGCTTGCAGCCGGGAGAAAACACCGATTTTTTATATCTGAGTTTCGCTGTGTTTTTTAATTGCTTTTTTACCCCCATTATCGAATTTTTAATCTGGAAGAGCAAAGTAAAACATTCGGCTGATTTTGAATTACATCTGATAGCCGACATAATCTTCCACCCTATAATCGGGCATTATGCTGACAGAAAATATTATACGATATAATACAAATCAGATTTACAATACAATGGAGCCTCTATCGGTTCATTGTTTGCCAGTATGATTTGGGTAAGTATTGTATACTGTATAGGCGGTTTAATTACATTTTTTATTAAGCTTATACCATTTATAAAAAAGTGGATATAAATACGGAGTGGTACCGAAGCGGTCATAACGGCATGGACTCGAAATCCATCGTGTGAGCAATCACCCGTGGGTTCAAATCCCACCCACTCCGCCATATGAAATACCTATAGCAATTCGAACTCTTTAAGGTTGGACAGCTATAGGTATTTTTCATTTTTTCTTGATTTTATGCGAATTTCAGGATTTTATATGTTCAATTCAAATTGGA
>CAMWPJ010000140.1 GCA_947176035.1 uncultured Clostridia bacterium
CATATTGTAACACACTAAATTGTGAAAGTAAAGAAAAATCCCTGATTAATTTCAGGGATTTTTCTAATATAATTATTCACTAATTAAATCACTATAGAAATCAAAGCAGTCAAAAGTTGCGAAGTAATCTTGAGCAGTTTCTGCCCTTCTGATAAGCTCAAATGTTCCATCCGCTTTAAGTAAAATCTCTGAGCTTCTAAGTTTTCCATTATAGTTGTAACCCATTGAAAAACCATGTGCACCTGCATCATGAATAAACAGATAATCGCCCATATCAATTTGAGGGAGCATTCTATCGATAGCAAACTTATCGCAGTTTTCGCAAAGTGAACCTGTAACATCATACTTCTTATCACAGACTGCATCTTCCTTGCCAAGCACTGTAATATGGTGATAAGCACCATATATTGCAGGGCGCATAAGATTTGCTGCACAAGCATCCACACCGATATATTCTTTATGTGTATGCTTCTCATTAATTGCCTTGGTAATGAGCGCACCATAAGGACCCATCATATATCTTCCGAGCTCGGTAAAGATAGCAACATCATCCATACCAGCTGGTACAAGCGTCTCTTCGTAAGCTTTTTTTACGCCCTCGCCAATAACAAAAATGTCATTTGGCTCCTGATCAGGTCTGTAAGGAATACCAATACCGCCTGATAGATTGATGAAAGTAATATGCACTCCTAACTTTTGTTTTAGATCAACAGCAAGCTCAAATAAAATTTTTGCAAGCATTGGATAATATTCGTTAGTTACAGTATTTGAGCAAAGGAAAGAATGAATACCGAATTCCTCAACACCCTTTTCTTTCATGATTCTGAATGCTTCATAAATTTGCTCAGTTGTCATTCCGTACTTAGCATCACCGGGGTTGTCCATAATATCATTAGTAATTTTGAACAATCCACCTGGGTTGTAACGACAACTCATCTTTTTTGGGAGTTTGCCGCAAGCCTTTTCAACCGCATCAATATGAGTAATATCATCAAGATTTATTATACCACCCAAATCGTTGCAATACTTAAATTCATCAATCGGTGTATCATTTGATGAAAACATAATATCATCACCTGTTGCACCAACGGCCTTGGAGAGCATAAGCTCAGGTTTTGATGAACAATCACAGCCACAACCATATTCCTGAAGAATTTTAATCAAGAAAGGATTTGGTGTTGCTTTAACAGCAAAATACTCCTTATAGCCCTTATTCCAAGAAAATGCTTTCTTTAAATTTGAAACATTTTCTCTAATTCCCTTTTCATCATAGAGATGAAAGGGTGTTGGGTAGACATTTGCAATCTCCTCAACCTTTTCCTTAGTAACAAATGGTGTCTTTGCCATAATTTATTGTCCTCCTGCATCACAAATTGCATTTTCAATATAATTCTTAATTCCGTTTAACCCCTGCCCTGTTACAGCAGAAAACGGCACTACAGGCACATTGCCTGCAAAAGCAAGCTCCTGCTTGGAAAGCTTTAATCTTTCTTCGTATGCCTTTTTCTTCAGCTTATCTGCTTTAGTCATAACAATGATAAAAGGTATATCCATAGCTTTCATGAATTCTATCATACCCTCATCATCCTTAGTAAGCGGATGTCTCATATCAATAAGCTGCACAACTAAAACAATATTTCGGTCGGTTTTAAAATAACCTTCCATTAAGCCTGAAAAACGGCCCAACTCCTGCTTACTGAGCCGTGCATAGCCATATCCAGGCAAATCAACAAACTTATTATCATCTACATTATAAAAGTTAATTGTAATGGTTTTACCAGGCACAGAGCTTACCCTGGCAAGCTGCTTACGATTAAACAGCTTATTAAGCAATGAGCTTTTTCCTACATTTGATCTGCCTGCAAAGGCGATCTCCGGTGAGTTGCTTTCAGGCAGCTGAGACAAAAGTCCATATGCTCTTTCAAATTCTGCTTTATTATAATTCATATTTCACCTACTGTGTTATTACAGATGATTGTGCTTTCTTACCATTTGTAATAACAACGTTCGATTTTTTTGATTCATTTTCTATTACTATCGGTGCATTGAGTGCTATAGGAATGATTTCATCAAAGGTTGACACAGTAATAAAATTAACTGAATTTTTGACCTCATCTGATATCTCAGCAAGGTCTTTCGCATTATCTTCAGGAATTATAACAGTATCACAGCCAGCCTTATATGCGGCCATTGACTTTTCCTTAAGACCGCCGATTTGCATGGCTTTGCCTTTTAAGCTTATTTCACCGGTCATAGCAACGTTTTGCTTAATCGCAACGCCTGTCAGCTCACTGACTAAGGCAGTTGTAATAGCAAGTCCTGCTGAAGGACCATCCTTTGGAATAGCACCTTCAGGAGCATGAATATGTATATCTTTATTCTTATAGAAATCCGCAGCAATTCCAAACTCATTTGATTTTGAACGTACAAAAGAGATAGCAGTTTTTGCACTTTCCTTCATAACATCACCAAGATTACCTGTTAGCTCTATTTTGCCTGTGCCATCAAGTGCCGATATTTCGATAGGAAGCATTGTCCCGCCTACACTTGTCCAAGCAAGGCCATTGACTGTTCCAACAAGCGGAGAATTGCTGATTTTGTCCTGTGAATATTTTTTCTTGCCTAAAATATCTTCAATATTGTCAGAAGTCACTTTAAAGGATTTTTGCCCGCTCTCAAGTGCAACAGTCGCTTTTCTGCAAAGCGCTGTAATCATTTTTTCAAGCGAGCGAACACCTGCCTCGCGTGTATATCCTTCAATAAGCGTATTAAGGGCATCATCGGTTATTTTAAATTCTCTGGCCGAAAGGGAATGCTTTTTCAGCTCTTTTTTCACGAGATGCTCCTTTACGATATGCAGCTTCTCAACAGCAGTATAGGAATTTAGTTCAATAACCTCCATTCTGTCATACAACGGAGCGGTTATTGATGAAATATCATTGGCTGTTGTAATAAAGAAAACTTTGCTTAAATCAATTGGAAAATCAATATAATGATCTGAAAAAGTATTGTTCTGCTCAGGATCAAGTGCCTCAAGAAGCGCTGATGATGGATCACCTTTATAATCATTTCCTACCTTGTCGATTTCATCGAGCAGAATGATAGGATTCATTACTCCGCTTTTAATTACGGCATCAACAATTCTGCCCGGCATTGAACCAATATAGGTTTTTCGATGACCTCTGATTTCTGCCTCATCGTGAATACCGCCCAAAGCGATACGAACATATTTTCTATTCATACTTTTAGCAAGCGATTTTACAATTGAGGTTTTACCAACGCCGGGAGGACCGGCAAGACAAAGTATCTGTCCTTTATAGTCCGGATTTCGTTTATAGACAGCTAAGGAATCAACAATTCTTTCCTTGACTTTATCAAGCCCATAATGATCCTTGTCAAGAATTTTTCTTGCCTTATCAAGCTTAACAGAGTCTTTCGTGTATTTTCCAAATGGAATTTCAAGGCATTTATCAAGATAATTTCTGACAACAACAGTTTCATGTGAGCCTGACGGCATTTTCATAAGCTTATCACATTCTTTAAAAAGCTTGTTCATGATATCTTTATCACATCCAAGGGCTTTAATTTTTCTTCTGTATTCGTCAGCCTCTTCAAGAGGACTTTCACTCTCGCCCAGAGTTTCAGAAATAACCTTCATTTCTTCTCTCAGATAATATTCACGCTGGTTTTTATCTATTTCATTCTGAACCTTTTCATGAATTTCAGTTTCAATCTCGAGTGTAGCATTTTCCTTTTTTAAGAGAACAAGCAGCTGCATAAGACGCTTGCATGGATCAAGCTCTTCAAGCACAAGCTGTTTTGAAGTATACTCAAGAAATGTATTTGAACAAATATAGTCAGCAAGCTCACTACTTGATTTTATTGAAATAACTTTGGCAATTACATCACTGCTGATTTTTGTAATAAAGGAAGCATAATTTTCAAATTCTTTTTTAACAGCTCTTTTATACGCCTTTTCCTCATCGGAATTTGATAGATTTGAAATGTCATCAATGATTTCAATTACACCATTAATAAACGGTTTCGACTGTGTAAGGCTTATGAGGGCACCACGCTCAAGACCTTCTACAACTATACGCAGATTATCACTGTTTGGTATTTTCATCATCTGCTTAATATGACAAACAACACCAATATCATACATATCATCAATTGATGGGTCATCAACAGATGCGTCCTTTTGGCATACAAGAAATACCTTTTGATTAGCCTGCATTGCATTTTTTAAAGCTTCGACACTCTTTTTTCTGCCGACATCAAAGTGTAATACCATATCAGGAAATACCACCAAACCACGAAGCGGTATAATCGGTAAGTCAATTACATTTTCTAATATACTAAATTCACTCATATATAAACCTACTTAAATAATATAAAACAATTAATGCAATTATATAATATAAAATAAAAAAAGGCAACATAAAAGTTGCCTTTTCTGCACTATTTTACGCATTTTTTAAGCTGTTCGCTGTTATACTCTTTGGTTTTTTGTCAGAATTTCTAAGAATAATAGGTTCGTCACCATTTCTGACAGTATCCTCAGTAATAATTATCTTTTCGATTGAATAATCACTCGGAGTTTTAAACATCAAATCTGTAAGTACAGATTCAAAAATACTGCGCAGTCCTCTTGCACCTGTTTTACGTTCAAGAGTAATATCTGCAATTGCGAGCAGAGCCTCATCTTTAAATTCAAGAATAACATCATCCATTTCAAAAAGCTTTACATACTGCTTCAAAATGGAATTTTTAGGTTCTTTTATTATTCTAATT
>CAMWPJ010000141.1 GCA_947176035.1 uncultured Clostridia bacterium
GTTAATATGCAATTAAGAGGTGATAATGATGAAAATATATTATGAAACCACAAGTCCTGTTGACGATTATATTTCACTTAAAAAGCCTACTGCACAGGTAAAATTATTAGCCTTGGAAAAACTAGAAGATATGGAAGCACACAGCCGGCAGGAGCTTATACAATATATTAAGACCCGAGGTAAAGAATTGGGACTTGAAGAATTTTCATATGGTGCATTAACAGGAGGCCTGCAAAGTGTTCTTAATATGCCTGAGTGTGAAAAATTAGGTGTAGGAACATACAGACTTGTCGATGTGGATAAGAAAAATGATATTTCTTTGCTTGAACAAGCCTCAAATATATGCGAAAATGCAATATCAGATATACAAAATATTGCAAGAAAAATTGACTACATAACAGCAAGTGATGCTGAATTGAAGGATTTGCAGAAGCTGAAAAATTGTGTAGTTGAGCTTGAAAGTATTGCACAGCAGCTTTTGAGTGACTGATTGTTGAAAATAAAATCATTAATTTGATTTTGTTCAGGACTGATTAGTCCGGCAAGGAGTTATCTGAAGAAAGGTTATCTCTCTTTAAAAATAATTTATAGAATTCTTGACTATGTAATTATTTGATGGGAGGTGATCATTATAGAATATTTAATTGTAACTGCAATTATTTTAATTGCAGCAACAGGATATATTATAAGCATAAAAAAATAACTGCCGATCGGTGAAAATGCAGCAGTTACTTTTACAATATAAGAGCTTGCCTTTTTTGGATAGCTCCTTGTAATTTATATTATATTGATTGAAAAAACAAAAGTCAAGTGTATAATTTCGCATCCGGACACATAGGTGGATTATGAATATAGAAATAAGATATGCAGCTATGGAGGATAAAAATTTACTCCTTAGCGAGGATGGTCATATAAAAGAAGAAATACTGAAGGAGATAATAAAAGACAAGCGTGAAATTATTATGCTCGTTGATGGTCATTTTGCAGGCTGGATTAGATATAATTTATTTTGGGATGAAATACCATTTATGAATATGCTGTATCTGCTTGAGGCGTATCGAGGAAAAGGCTACGGCACACAGCTTGTAAAATTCTGGGAAAATGAGATGCGAAAGCTTGGCTATGATAGACTGATGACCTCAACACAGGCGAATGAGTGTGCACAGCATTTTTACAGAAAGCTCGGGTATCAGGATGCAGGCAGCTTTTTCCCGTTTTGCAATGACTTGGAAATTATATTTACAAAGGAATTATGATAATGTTCATCAGTGGTAAGGATTACTTAATCACCGGATATAAGAAAAGCCACGGCAGTTTAACTGCCGTGGCTGTAGTTTTATTGACTGATTTCACCTTAGATTATCTTCTTGGACGGTGATTATCTCTTCTTGGCTTTCTTGGAGCTTCGTCGATATCGTTTTCAGGTGTCATACCCTCAAGCTCGATGAGTGCATCTCTTCTTGAAAGGTTGATTCTGCCCTGATCGTCAATCTCAATGCATTTAACAATGATAGAATCACCAATGTTAACAACATCCTCAACCTTTTCAGTTCTCTTAACATCAAGGCGAGAAATGTGGACAAGACCTTCTTTGCCAGGTGCGATTTCAACAAATGCACCAAAGTTCATAACTCTTGTAACAATACCATTGTAGAATGAGCCAACCTCAGGATCAGTAGCGATAAGCTTAACAATGTTAACAGCACCCTCGCACTTATCAGCATCAACACCACTGATGAATACTCTGCCGTCCTCTTCAATGTTAATCTTAACATCGTAGTCAGCCTGGATTTCCTGAATTACCTTGCCGCCCTTACCGATAACATCACCAATCTTATCAGGATTGATTGTAAGGGTGTACATCTTAGGAGCATACTTTGAAAGCTCTTTTCTCGGCTCACTGATAGCAGGAAGCATAACCTCATCAAGGATATAATCTCTTGCAGCGTGTGTTTTCGCAAAAGCCTCCTTGATAATTTCAGGTGTAAGACCGTGTACCTTAAGGTCCATCTGGATTGCTGTGATACCTTTCTTAGTACCCGCAACCTTAAAGTCCATGTCACCGTAGAAATCTTCAAGCCCCTGAATGTCGACCATTGTCATAAAGTCGCCGTAAACGCCTTCGTCGCCTGTGATAAGACCACAGCTGATACCGGCAACAGGAGCCTTAATCGGAACACCTGCAGCCATAAGAGAAAGTGTTGAGCCGCAGATTGAGCCCTGTGATGTTGAACCGTTTGAAGAAAGAACCTCTGATACAACACGGATTGCATATGGGAACTCGTCAACACTTGGAAGAACAGGAACAAGCGCCTTTTCAGCAAGTGCACCGTGACCGATTTCACGTCTGCCCGGACCTCTTGATGGCTTTGTTTCACCAACAGAGTATGATGGGAAGTTATAGTGGTGGATATATCTCTTTTCAGTCTGCTCGTCAAGACCGTCAAGCAGCTGTGAGTCGTTCATAGGGCCGAGTGTTGTTACAGAGAGTACCTGTGTCTGACCTCTTGTGAAGAGACCTGAGCCGTGAACTCTTGCAAGCAAATCAACCTCAGCATTGAGCGGACGGATTTCGTCAATTCCTCTGCCGTCAACTCTCTTATGCTCGTCCTTGAGCCAAGCACGAACAACGTGCTTCTGAACAAGATACATAATTTCGTCAAGCTTTCCCTCGTTGCCTTCAAAACGCTCGTCGAACTTTTCGTGAACTGCTGCATAAATAGGAAGAAGAGCCTCGTCACGAACAAGCTTATCATCAGTGTCCAGTGCCTTCTTTACATCTTCAATGCAGAATTCCTCAATCTCAGCCATAATTGCAGGATCGGGATCTGATGATTCATAAGCAAACTTTGGCTTGCCGATTTCATCAACAATGCCCTGAATGAACTGAACAATTTTCTTGTTCTCCTCGTGACCTGCCATAATAGCATTGAACATTGTGTCGTCATCAATTTCATTACCGCCAGCCTCGATCATAGCTACAAGGTCAGCAGTTGATGCAACTGTAAGTGTAAGCTCAGTCTTTTCTCTCTGCTCAAGAGTTGGGTTGATAACGATTTCGCCGTCAACAAGACCAACGTTAACAGATGAAATAGGGCCGTCCCAAGGAATATCTGAAATTGCAATTGCTGCTGATACGCCGATAGCAGCTGTGATTTCAGGTGAGCAGTCAGGGTCAACAGACATAACTGTTGCAACAACTGAGCAGTCATTTCTTAAATCCTTAGGGAAAAGCGGTCTGATAGGGCGGTCAATGCAGCGTGATGTAAGGATAGCCTTCTCACTTGCACGGCCTTCTCTTCTTAAGAAAGAACCCGGGATTCTGCCTACGGAATACATTTTCTCTTCATAGTCAACTGAAAGTGGGAAGAAATCAACGCCCTCTCTTGGCTTAGCAGATGCTGTTACGTTACAAAGTACCTCTGTTTCGCCGTATCTTGCTAAGATAGATGCGTTTGCAAGTCCTGCCATCTTACCGGTTTCAAGTGTAAGCTTTCTGCCGGCAAGCTCAGTTTCCCAAACTTTAAAGTTTTTGAAAAACATTTTTCATACCTCATTTCTAATGAAATTTTATTTAATGAAAGGAGGTGCAATAGTAATAAATTCAACATATATTTTGCTCGATATATGCTCAATTTACTACTATTGTCTGCCCCTCCTTTGATTACAAATTAAATAGGTTATCCAACATTGTACAACCTAAAATAAAGTAAAACAAGGCAAGCACCACTCGGATGCTTGCCTATATGACAAATTATTTGTCGAGAGTATCACGGATACCAAGCTTTTTGATAAGTGCACGGTATCTTTCGATATCCTTATTGTAAAGATATACAAGAAGGTTTCTTCTGTGACCTACCATCTTAAGAAGACCGCGACGTGAGTGGTGGTCCTTCTTATGAACCTTAAGGTGAGCGGTAAGCTCGTTGATTCTTGTTGTAAGAACAGCAATCTGTACCTCAGGAGAACCTGTGTCACCCTCGTGTGTAGCATACTCTGCCATAATTGCCTGCTTTTCAGCCTGTGTCATAATTTTCACCTCATTTAAAATATTTTGCCGATTGTCGAAAAACTCAGTAATGGGATAGGTGATTCCTTATCAGGCTTGCACCCATAACCGTGTAATCCGTCACAGCGTGATGATTATATCACAATTATTATTATTTGTAAAGGAAAATTTATACTTTTGTTTTTGGGTTTGGTAAGTCGTCAGGTAAGCCGAGTATATAATCCGACGATATATTTAGTTTTTTGCAAAAATCAACTAAATAATTTATTGGAATCATTCTGGCTCCTCTTTCATATTCACTATATTGTTGTTGTTTAATATTCAGCATTTCAGCAACCTCACATTGCTTTAGGTCTTTATCTTCTCTTGTTGCTCTCATTCTTTCGAAATATGTCATAAATTTTACCTCCCAAATCAATATAGCATACAAAACAAATTTTGTATTGACATACAAAGGATGTTTTGTTATGATTATGTTTATACAAAATAAGTGTTGTAAAAAATAGAGGCTATTTATGGCAAAGTATCAAAGAATCAAAGATTTAAGAACGAATAATAATTTTACGCAGGCACAGATTGCAGAGTATTTGCATGTCAAACAAAGCACTTATTCACAATATGAAACGGGAAGCCGGGATATATCAGTTAATGCGATTGATAAATTATCCGATTTTTATAATGTTTCAATAGAATATATTTTGGGCAGGACAAATAATCCTGAATTGAATAAATAAGTTTGTTGACAATGTTGTAATATTATAATACAATATGG
>CAMWPJ010000142.1 GCA_947176035.1 uncultured Clostridia bacterium
AAACTAACAGAAAAAAGCAAAATTATCATCGTTAATTTCAACAGCCCCTATAATAGTATTAGCGTAACTTTTAATATAAATACACTTATTGATTTTAAATATACGTTATTAAAACAAAAATGCGACGGAATTTCTTCTGTCGCATTTTGCTTTGAATTTATAATACATTATCTGAACATTACATAATTATATGCAACACCCGACTGATTAAAATTTGCATATTCATTAGCAGTTATTGCAAGCACACTGTTTTCTACAGTAAAACTTTTTTGATCCGCATTAAGCTTTATACCAAGCGAATTTGCAAGATATCCGAAAATGCCGAAATAATTGCTGCTTTTCAATTCTGTAAAATGTGTAATTGTAGCGGTTCGGCTATTGGCAAAAACAAAGCCTATGCGTGCCTTAAACGGACAACTTGTATCAATAACGCGTTTTGTTGTGCCGTCACCATAATACATACCCATGTGCATATAATTGTTCCACTTTTCTCTTTCACTGTCATCAATATGAACAATCGAATTCTCTGTATGCTGCGTAATAACACGTTCAATTATTTCATTATCTGTATTAAAATCTATTCTCTTGGGTTTATCAGAGCCTATCCAGCTGTTGAGCCCAAGCTTTTTTGTTTTATTTGTACTGCTCATTTCTCTCTCCCTACATCAATTCATCAAGCAACTCAAAATTCAAATTAAAGTTATCATAATCTTCAAACAAATATGGTGTTGAATCCCAATAATCAAAATTAAAACCATTTCCTCCAAATTCAACAACTGTACACGGAGGCATATAATTTTCTAATATTCTGCCAAGCTTTGCAAGCTGATCATAATCATTTTTCACTGAGCCGTTGATTGTTATATAAAAATCCAGTGGTACAGCTGAAAGCATTGGGCACTGTTTATCAAGCTCTTTTTCAAAATCTCCGCAGACGTAATTCCCATATATTTCAGCAAATCCTTCTGCAATCTGTAATTTTTTCTCTTCATCACTCAGCATACCATCAATTTTGAACATTTCACAAAGCTGAGATAATCCTATGCCAAAGGCTGTGTCAACAAATAACTGATTAAAACCATCTTCAAGCTCATTTTGTACAAGCTCTATTCCTGCCCGATACGCCATAAGCTCCCCCTTATCCTCCGAACCGCTGACGGCTGAAATACCAAGCTGTTCAAACAGCACAGCAAGTCTTTCATAACTTTCATTAATCAAAACAGCTCACCACCATATTTTCAAGATAAAGATAATTTCTGCTGCCGCATGGAATTATCTCACCATATGCATCGTTAGAATAAATATTAAAGTTGCTGATTCCATTAATGCCAATCAACTGCTTTGATATACTGTTGAGCACTAATTCCCTTCCAATCCTGCAGGAAGAGCATAATTCCCTGACAGTGCCTTCCACTATTTCTTTAATCTCTGTCTTATCAAATCCCGAACGGATATATAGCTCAACTGACAATGAAAAATGCTGTGGCTGTGCAAGTTGGACATCTACAACCGAACCTGTCAGCTCTGCTATTCCAACGGCCTGCCTTATCTGTTGTTCCTCTGTTCGTGAAAGCAAATTACTTTTCGTGGCTGCTATAACCATTATTTCACCACCAATTTCTGCATTAGGAATAAAGCAATCTGTTACAAAATCAAGCATCAGCACAGCATTTTGAATCGATTGAGTATTAACTCCATTTGGCAAAACAGAATAATGCTTCATTATTCTGTCTCTGTAGGAGCTGTCACTTTCATCATCATAACCACCGCTGAAGGCTGAGTCATTTCTGACTCCGCTGATACCAATAGGGGCATTAACCATAACCGTAATTGTCTCTGCCTTGGCATTATACGAACATCCTGCTCCAAGTGCAATTGCAGGAATGGTTACACTTGTCTGCCCGGCCGCAATTGCACTGTCATTTGTTGTTGAATACTGAAGATACGGCTTATTTGCAACAGAACATACCGTGCCATTGCTGATATTAATTATTTCTGATGAGGGCTCATCAACATAAAAAGTAAGAAAACCTGATGCCTTTGCAGCACTTTTTCTGCTGCAGTCTCTTACCGCACCATGCCTGTCAAGATTTTCCTTTGTAGCAGTTTGAACAAATGCCTGCTTGAATATGTAGTCACCATAGCACGAAAGAGCAAAAAGCTCGCTTGCTACAGCCTCAAGTCTTTTGATAGTATTGCTGTTATTATCACACTGCTTTCCGCATTCTTTAAAGTATGCAGTTTTCATACTGTCAAGTATTTCTTCATACGTCTTATTCACAGCGAAATACTCACCTCCCTTTCATAATCATTAATCAATAACAAAAAATCCGCACTATCACTTTTCATAATGGCACTTTTGACATATACTCCGTCAAATTCGCTCAAGGCCTGTCTGGCAAAAGCAAGAAGTTTTTCGCAATCCAATAATTTTTTTGCCCTTTTAATATGACTGCCGAAATTTTTGTCAGGATAAAACTCCGTACGAGGACAAACAAGTGCTGTGACACAATCCTCTAGAATTGTATTTATCCAATCATTCATTTACCATCACTCCGTCCCTGTCAATTTGCAGTCCGTTTATAATAACACTGCCGTCATCTTTTAAATGAATATACGCACCGGATGCAGCGGTTATCTTTATTTCGCCTGCTTTTATACCACTGTTTTTCATCAAAGTTCCTATCGCCGCCTGTTCGCCATCACTCTTAGTGAGCAGCATATCAACACCGGCAGGCAAAGAAAAGCTATAACCATATGGTGCATAAATATTAATGCTTCGTTCTGCACCTGTTGACACCGCCTCTACCTCACCATTACTGTTAAGTGTACTGACAGCACTCTGTAACGCGGTGTTTTCCTGTGTTTTTGTAATTTGTCTGCTAATCCACATAGGTTATCTCCTTCACATCAATTTCTTTTTTCAGAATTAGTCGGGTAACACTGCCATTTTTATCAGCAGTATACTTTTTCTCCACCAATATATAATCGTTAAAATCACCGATTTTTGACGAATACGAAAAGCGCTGATATAACTCCTCTCCTACATACCCTGAAACAGTCAGCTCTAATATTTTATAGTCTTTATATGAGTTTTTTAGCTTTTGCAAAACTGCATATTCTCTCTGCCACTGTTCAAGAGAGGAAAGATTTACATATTGCTTTCTTTCACACAGTTTAAAATCATTTTTAATTTCAGCAACAGTATGAAGTTTATATCCTACTGAGGCTGCAGCCCTTTTAAAACAAATCTGCGACAAAGGCTCACTACGGTTAATCACTGCCTTGGCAGAAAGAATTTTATATTTGCCGAGACTTTTTATATCTTTGCTTTTTTCATAAAGCCTGATACTGTTTTGAGGAGTTATATATATCTGCTTACCGGTAGTCAATACAACAAAACGGCTTATAGCACCATAGCACGATGCGCCCTTTGCTATTTCATATTTTTGCTCTGTCATAATCTCGGGCAAATCGCTGTGAAATCCAAGCGGCTCAGCTAAAGTAAAGCAAAGCTGATTTGCTGTCGGCTTATTATATGTGAATGGCATAGCTTCATTATCAACTAACAATGATGCGGTTGATCTTGCATAAAAAAACACCTCAGCACCATTCTCATCCTCACTGATTTTTTGAGTATCACAATAACCGTTGAATATAAGCTTATCATTATCAAACACTCTTATCGTTACTATTTCACCTTTTATGTCGTCACTCTTAAACACTGTCCAAAAGCAATCGCAAGCCGCATCTGCAGTCTGTGTAAAATTAATTTCGATTAAGCTCTCAAGAACATATTCACTGTCATCAAGCGTGTTAACTACAACTTTCATCTGAGCACCACCTTATCTCCTTTCACTATAGAAAATGGTGATTTGAAATCATTAAGAATCATTATGTCATTTACAGATACATCAAAGCGATTTGCAATTTCATAAGCGTTTTCCATTCCGTCAGCTATTATAAAATCAGGATTATTATATGACCTTCTGTCCGTGCAGTCCTCAATAAACTCAAAGGAATATGATACAGCATTTTTCTTTGCACTTTTACTGAATTTAAAAAGAGTAAAAAACGCTTTAACAGGCGGTGATGACGGAAGGAAAAGCCATCCGGACTCGGTATCTGCAAGCATTATTTTAAGTCTTGCACAATATTCCTCACAGCCCTCACCGTAAAATTCACCATTGCCGCAAACAACAGTCGGATTGACTGAGATATTTTCTACAACACTGTTCCTGCCCGGCAATGATTTACTGCTGCAGTTTACAGATGATGAAATCTCGATTTTATACGGATTTGATGGAAATTCAAACCATTTATACTTCAGTCTCATTCACTATCACCAAGGCCATTATCATATCTCTTCTGATCAAGTCTTATTATTTCACTCATCTGCTCACAGATATCAAATTCATCATTCATCAAACCACCTCAATTTCATTATTAAAGGTAAAAACTGTCCTGAGCAAATATGCTGCAGTGTCAACATGAACTGTTATTCTGTCAGCACGAACCGACAAAATATTCAAATCTCTAAAGCATCTGCATAATCTTGAAAGAATATCAGACGCTCTTGAGCTGCTCATTTTGATCGGAACAAAAATGTCCATAAACACAGCAATATTGCCCTCCCTGCTGCTTTCATCCACACTCATAGATGAAAAGCTTATGTCAGCAAAGCCAATTGCA
>CAMWPJ010000143.1 GCA_947176035.1 uncultured Clostridia bacterium
TAAACTTAAGGCTGATAATATTGCATACAATATTGTTATTATATATAATTTTTTATGAAAGCAGGTGTTGAGATGACAAATAAAATAATGCTTGTTGATGATGAGCCTGATATATTGGATTTGCTTGAAAAATCTTTGATTCTTGAGGGATTTAACAACATTACTAAAATTGATAATGGGCTTTCTGCTGTTGATACTTGCAGAAAAATTCAGCCTGATATTATTATTTTAGATGTTATGTTGCCCGATATTGATGGATATGAAGTGTGCAAACAAATCAGAGAATTTTCACATTGTCCTATATTATTTCTTTCTTCTAAAAATGATGAGCTTGATAAAATACTTGGCTTGGCTGTTGGCGGTGATGATTATGTAACCAAGCCCTTCAGTCCTAAAGAAATTGCATATAGAGTCAAAGCTCAGTTGCGCCGTGCAGAATACAGACAAGCTCCAACACAAGATTTTTCTATTAAAATCGGTGAATTGCTTATAGATACTGACGGCTGCAGAGTCATGAAAAATGATAAGGAAATTGAATTAACTGCACGAGAGTTTGAAATTTTAAAGCATCTGGCGGAAAATATGGGACGAGTAATCAGCCGTGAACGATTGTATGAATCTGTCTGGGGAGAGGACAGCTTTGGCTGTGACAACACGATGATGGTGCATATTCGCCATTTGCGTGAAAAAATAGAAGACAATCCTACCAATCCAAAGTATATTATCACTATGAAAGGCTTAGGCTATAAGTTGGTAAATCCGTATGAAGAATAAAAAGAAATTATATTTATTTTTTCTGATATCTACTTTATCAATAATACTGTTTCTTGCCGGACGGTCTTTGTCTATACTTCAGATGGGAAGACGACCTCTATTCATCATCTTTGTTATTATGGCAATTTGTGGACTCTGGCTTATCAGACATCTTAGTAAAATAAAAAAAGGTATAGACAATATTTCACAGCGCACCTATACTCAGCTTTCTGAAAAAGGCATATTCAGTGAAATCTATGGTGCACTCAATAAAATGGATAAAGAAATCCGCAATAGTGATAAGATACAGAAAGAGACTGAACGCGTTCGTAGCGAGTGGATTACAAATATTACACACGATTTGAAAACACCGCTTTCACCGATTAAAGGCTACGCAGAATTGCTGACTTCAAATGCTGAAATTGACAAGGCAACTATGCAGGAATATGGCGGGATTATCCTGAAAAATGTGAATCACACAGAAAAACTGATTAATGATTTAAAACTGACCTATCAGCTTGATTCAGGTTCAATGCCGTTTAATCCACAATCCGTAAAACTTGTGCGTTATATGAAAGAATTGGTAATTGATATTGTGAATGATCCTACTTTTAAGGATAGGAATATTGTTTTTGAAAGTAATGCTCAAGACATAGAGATTTGTATTGATGCGGATTTATTCCGCCGAGCTATGAACAATCTGATTATTAATGCACTTACACATAATCCGCCTGAAACAAAAGTAACAATAAGCGTAGATATAAACTCCGAAAAAGAGGCGTGTATTTATATTTCGGATAATGGAAGCGGTATGAGTGAAGAGGAACAGTCAGAGTTGTTCAACCGATATTACAGGGGTACAAACACAAAGGAAAAGCCTGAAGGAAGCGGACTTGGTCTTGCCATAGCAAAGCAGATTATAACACTTCATAATGGCGATATTATCGTTAAGAGTAAATTAGATGAGGGTACACAGTTTGCTGTTGTTTTTCCATTGGAAAGCAAGTAACTTAAGGTTAAATTAAGCTGCAGAAAAGAACAGCCTAAGATAGATGATTTATGATATAGACAATGAATAGTAATTCAAAGCAAAGTTCAGATTACTATTTATTTACTAATCATAGGTCATCTATTTTTATGCCTATGAATAAATGACAGGAGGTTTTCTGTATGGAATTACAATTACAGAATTTAAGCAAACAGTATGGAGATAAATGTGCTGTCAGCAATGTAAGTGTCAATCTGAAACCTGGCGTATATGGTCTGCTTGGTGCAAACGGTGCGGGAAAAACAACATTGATGCGAATGATATGTGGTGTTTTGAAACCGACCTCAGGCAGTATCAGTCTGAACGGAAAAACAATAGAGGAACTTGGTGAGAAATATTATACGCATTTAGGCTATATGCCGCAGTATTTTGGCTTTTATCCCGATTTTACGGCTCGTGAGTTTATGCTTTATATGGCGGCAGTTAAAGGGCTGAATAAAAGCAAGGCAAAACGAAGAACGGAAGAATTGCTTAAAATGGTAAATCTGTCCGATTTGGCAGACAAAAAAATCAAATCCTATTCAGGCGGTATGAAACAGCGTTTAGGAATCGCACAGGCAGAACTCGGCAATCCGTCGATTCTGATATTAGATGAGCCGACTGCGGGACTTGATCCGAAAGAGCGTGTGCGTTTCAGAAATCTTATTTCAGATTTTGCAAAAGAAAAAATCGTTATTCTGTCCACGCATATCGTTTCCGATGTTTCTTACATTGCAGATACAATTTTGATGATGAAACAGGGGCAGATTCTTTTACAAGAGCCTATGACAACAGTTACAAACAGCATTAACGGCAAGGTGTGGGAGCTTTTGGTTGATGAAAGGACTGCCGCAGAATACAGCAGGCGGTTTTCAGTTGTAAATCTTCATCATGAAGGCAATATGGTGCGTCTGCGTATTGTAGATGAAAATGCACCGAGTGAGAATGCACAAACAGTAGAGCCGAGTTTAGAGGATTTATTCTTATATCATTTTGGTGAAGAACAGGAGGAAAACTGATATGTTGGTTAAATATGAATTTTTAAAAATACTACGCAAAAAGTCAACTTTAATTGTAATGGCAATCAGTCTGATTTTAACAGGTGTTCTTTTTGGATTGCCGATTATGCAATTTCAGACGTACAATCAGGATGGTATTATAAAAGGCTCACAGGGTATTGCTTATGAAAAAGAGCAGTATGAAAAATTCTCTGTTCCATTAACAGAGGAATATGTGACCAAAACAATCAAAGAGGTGCAGGCACTTTTTGAAAATCCTGACAATGTGGGATATGACGGCAATGAGAAGTTTTTAATCGGTGATGCCTATTGGAATGGCATTGCACCAAGAGAAAAGCTGCTGAATATGATTGCAAGCACATACAGTGCACCAAATGAATTTAAGGCTTATAATGATTTGGCGGATTTGGATATAACAGACGGAGCGGATTTTTATCAGGCAATGGAAGCAAAAAATGAAGCCTTGCTGAATACACCTTCAAGAGCATTGACGGATAATCAAAAGGAATATTGGAGCAGTAAAGCGAATGATATTGATACACCGCTGCAATACGGATATTATGAGGGTTGGGATGTAATAATCAGCAGCTTTGAACTGCTTATGTTTGCGATGCTTGCTATCTGTATTGTGATTGCTCCTGTATTTTCAGGTGAATATCAATCGGGAACAGATGCAGTAATCTTATCTGCAAAATATGGAAAAACGAAATTAACAACAGGCAAAATTGTTGCATCACTCTTATTTGCTACAATAGCATTTGCTCTTCATATTCTTGTGGCTTGTGGCTTGCCGCTTATGGCATTTGGCACAGACGGCTGGAACTTGCCATTGCAGATTGCCAATACAACCGTGCCGTATTCCTTAACGTTTCTTCAGGCAGTTCTTATGAATATCGGTATTATTTATCTGATACTGCTTGCTATGGTCAGTTTGGCTCTGCTTTTGTCAGCGAAAATGAAAACACCGTATCTTGTATTGATTGTGCTTGTGCCGATACTTTTTATTCCTATGTTCTTAACACCAAATGGCACAACAGGAATTTATAATCTTATTTTATTCTTAATGCCGTATCGTGCAACTATGCCGGAACTTGGTAAATATATTTCTTATCAGTTCGGCGGCTTGGTTTTGGATGCACTTACTGTAAGAGCGATTTTGTATGTACTGTTGACGGTAATTATGTTACCGTTAGCAAGATTAGGCTTTAAGAAACATCAGGTTGCGTAAGGAGAAAAAGTATGAAAAAGAAAAAAATTATGATTATCGGTGTGATTGCTGTTTTAATAATTGCGATTGTCGGTATAACTGCAGTCAGCCAGTCCTCAAAAATGTCTGAAAAATCATTTGATGCGGTTGTGCAGGAAATCGTAACACAGCCGGATGGTGAAGTCCGTCTGATTGTAGAACGAACAACTGAAATATACGGCGACCCTGTCAATTCTCTTGGCATCAGCGAAGATACAAAATTACTTGATGCAGATGGTAAAGAAATATCAGTTAAAGATTTTCAACAAGGCAGTAAAGTTAAAGTAAACCTAAAAGATGCTTTTAACGAAGAAACACCGTTTTACTATCCAACTGTTTATGAGATAAAATTAATTAATAATTAAAGGTAATAATATTTAAAAAGTGACCGCATTTTTATGTGGTCACTTTTTTTATAAGATTCATTAAATAAAAATTTTAAATTATTCTTGTTACTTTTTACATTTTTCGACACTTATATTATAAAGGTAAATTTTGTTGTTTTGATATGAAATATGGTGAATAATAAACATTTTTGTCAAAAAAATGTGCAGTTTTGTATTTTATATTGACAGCTTTAATAA
>CAMWPJ010000144.1 GCA_947176035.1 uncultured Clostridia bacterium
ATAACAATGATTTGATTTTTAAAATTAATAATTTTAAATTTGAATGTATTAAAAATTATTCAGTTCATTTTAAAATGAACGAATTTTTTGGGATTGTTTGCAGGAATATAGATGAAATTATCAGCAAGTATGATTTGGGAACTATTTGCTTATCCATGCCGTGCGTAGTTAAGGACGGAGTAATTTTGGATTGGTATTATAATCCGAATATGAATGGCTTTGACTTGAAATCTGCTCTTGAAAGCCGATATCATTTTAACATAATCATTCAAAATGATATGAAACTGACAGTTATAGGTGAAAGTACAGAAAGCAAACAAAACACAAAAAACATTGTAACAATGCAGTTTGGTCATAATGGTATTGGTGTAGGTGAAATGGCAAATGGTCATTTGCTTGAGGGCAATGCAGGCTTTGCCGGTGAAGTTGGTTTTATAAATGATTTGCGTAAAAATATAATGGGTATTTCATATCCTGCAAAAATTGTAAGGAATACTATTGTATTTTTGAACCCTGAGGTAATTGTGTTTTACAAATCGGACAGGCAAAATCAATTCAATGAGATATTCGAAAAAGCAGTTACAGGCTTGCCGCATTATGCTGTGCCAAGATTTGAAATATCTGATAATTATAATGATAGTATAATTGTTGGATTAATATCTTTAATAAATAAGTATGGATTTTTTAAGAAAGCAGAGGAATAAAAATGAGCAAACCATTTAGAGATAAAACCTTTAGAGAAATACTTGCATTTTCCTTGATTCCATTTGGCACAAGTACCATTTACGGTATTATGGGAACGGCACTTAATCTTTATTTTACGGATGTTCTTGGACTGTCACTTGCAATGACTAGTATCATATTGTCTGCCACAAGAATATGGGATGCTGTTAATGACCCATTAATGGGAATGCTTGTTGATAAAACACATACTAAAATGGGTAAATGCAGACCATACATATTATGGATGACGGTTCCTGTGATTTTAGCAACTGCCTTGCTTTTTGCACCGGTTAATTTCAGTCAAAAGGGTAACTTTATTTATGCTATAATCGCTTATCTTATTTATTACACTGTTTATACAGCACTTGATATTCCTTATCAGGGTCTTGCACCGCTTGTATTTCCTGAGGATAAAAAGAGAGTTAAAGCGCTTTCATTCAGCAATATAATCGGATCTCTCGGTTCTGTCCTGCCGTCGCTGCTGTTCTTTACAATTGCAGGATTATGGGGAAGGGAAAATCAAAGCACAGGTTATTTCAGTGCAGCACTTATTTTTGCTGTACTTGGTGGTATACCGATGATTTTTGCTTCTTTCGGTATAAAGGAAAAGGTGTACATTCCTCCTAAAAAGGAAAAATATATTGATGGTTTAAAAATTGTATTTAAGGATAAAAAGTTTGTCTGCCTTGTGGTTGCATTTTTCTTTTCAGCACTTGTAAATATGGGTGCAATGTTCCTGCCTTATTTTGCAAAATGGAACTGTGCAGGCGTTATTCCGATAGATGATTTATGCGCTTGGATAAAAAATACAATCAATCTTGATGTTCAGCTTACAAGTGAGGGCCTTCTTACTCCTCTTCTTCAAGTAGGCAGCGGTCTTTCTTATATGCTTTCAATGGCACTTGTTCCTATATTCCTTAAGAAGATGGATAAAAAGACATTGTTAATAGGAACATCAGTTTTCGGTATTATTGCAGATATTGCATGCTTTATTATCGGTGTATGGATTGTTCCTTATAATACCGTAGCAGGTGCGGTTACATACACTATTTTAAGGTTTTTCACAAACTTCCCCATTGGTATTATGACAGTATTGTTTGCTGCAATGTTTTCAGATGTTATTGATGATATAGAAATGAGAACAGGCAAAAGACTTGAGGGAACTGTTTTCTCCTTCAGAAGTCTTTTGAATAAAATAGCAATTGCAGTGGGTAATGTTCTTATGCTTGCTGTTGTCGATAATTTTGGCTATGACGCTGATATTATGTCCAAAATAACAAACAATCTTGCTAAGCCGCTCATTGAAAGCACAACAAAGGCTTCGATTGTTGGCGATGTTAACTATACTACACTTTTGAATGTAATATTCTTTATGCTTACTGCATTTGGTGCAATCGGTTTAATTTTACAAGTAATTCCTATGCTTTTTTACAAATTTGATGAAAAGGCACAGGAAGGTAAATTAAAGCTATTTCGTGAGGAAAAGGAAAAAAGAGAGATAGAAGAGTTAAACGCTTTGGCAGAAGGTAAAAAAGGAGTTTAATGTTAAGTAATGAAAAAAATTATGAAAACTGTATTGTGTGTTATTTTAGTTATATGTATTGTTTTAGCTGTTTTGTGGTGCTTTTCGGATAAAATTTTAATTGGAAAAACAGAAATACAATCTTTTGATACTGAAAGCGCTTCGTTCAAAGTTGCCGTTATTTCAGATACTCAGCTCCCTCCTACGGAAGAGGATTTAAAAAATGATGATACATATCTGCAGAATCTAAAAAAAGCATTGACGGTTATAAAAAACAATAATGTTGATATGATTTTGTTTGCAGGTGATATGGGCGACCTCGGTACACGTTTTGCATTTCAGACATATGTTGATGCAATTGATGAGGTATTCGGTGACGATAAACCAATAATTCAGAATATAATGGGTAATCACGATTACTGGAATAAAAATGCGTTAACTGCAATTAATCATATTAAAGCCTTTGAAGATATTACAGAACAGTCTCCTTGGACGCATTATGTTGTGAACGGTTATCATTTTATCGGTGCATCACCAACATGGGGAAGTATGACAAATGCATACAGAATTACATCAAAATGGCTTGATAAAGAGCTTCAAAAGGCAAGTGCTGAATCAGATGGTAAGCCGATTTTTGTTATGACACATAATCAGCCCAAAAATACAAGCTACGGCAGTGAGGATTGGGGAGATACAACAATTAACAATGTTTTATCAAAATATCCTAATGTAATAAGCTTCAGCGGGCATGTGCATTATTCACTTCTTGATGAGCGTTCAATATGGCAAGGAGAATATATTGTCATAAATACTCAGTCACTTTCTTATACAGAATTAGAACAAGGTAAGGAAAACGGAACTATTCCGCCGAATGCAGATTCTACTCCAATGGGATATATTATGGAATTTTCAGATAATTCAATTGATATTCACCGTATGAATTTTACTGACGGCAATATGGGTTATGAAGAAAAACAGGATATGCTTTGGAGTTTTTCTCTTCCGTATGAAAATGATGGTAAATATGCTTTTGATTCAAGAAAAGCATATAACAAAGCACCGATTATTAGTGATGCCACAGCCAGTGTGTCCGTAAATAATGATAAGGTTGTTTTATCCTTTGCAGCAGGTATGGATGATGATTTTGTTCATTCCTATAAGGTTGTAATTGACGATAAGGCTGTAAAATATTTCTTCAGTGATTTTTATAACGGTATTGATAATATGAAGGATACCGTTGAACTTGAACTTGAAAATGACGGCAGTACACATAATTACAAGATTTATGCTGTAGACAGTTGGGGCGAGGAAAGCGAAAACTGTATAGATATTAATAATTAATTATGAATGAGAGCAGAGTTATGAATATATCATTTAAACTGAAATATGAAGCAGGCGGAAAGCAGTTTACTGCCGATTCTGTTAATACCGAGCATTTTTTATTGAATGTTAAAAATGCTGATAATAAATTGAATGTTAGCATTACTCCTAAAGCAGAAGTAAAGATAACGGAATTTATCGTTAAATATCCATATCATTTTAATGCTGATAACAGAATTTTTGTTAATGGTTATCAGAGCTGGACGGACAGCTATGAATATACTCCTGACGGGCAGATGCAGGAGCTGTCAAAGCTGACCGAATTTTTAGTTACCAAATCACCGTTGAAACATATCGGATTCAGCAAATCAGGTGATAATCTTTTTCATAAATTCCCAAGAAAAAGCAGAATATTCTACGGCTGGTCCTATGCTTATGTAAGAAACGGAAATCAGATTGACCTTTTCGGCTCTTTGAGTGAAAGGAGCGGATACACAATCATAACTTTTGATACGAAAAAGGATTGTGTATTCATCAGCAAGGATTTAGAGGGTGTAACCTATAGCGATGAAACCGAGCTATTGTCCTTTACATTTATAAGTGATAAATACGACAAGGCCTTTGATTTGTATTTTGAGCAGATGGGTGTTCAGTGCCGTGAAAATAAAAAAAGAACAGGCTATACCACTTGGTATAACTACTATGGTAATATCAATGAAACGGTTGTTTTGCGTGATTTAAACAGTATTTCAAAGCTTGATACAAAAATTGATTGCTTTCAGATTGATGATGGCTATCAGAATGCAATCGGTGACTGGCTTGATACTGATAAAAAGAAATTTCCAAGCGGTATGAAAAGTATTGCTGAAAATATTCATAATAACGATATGCTTGCAGGTCTGTGGCTTGCGCCGTTTGCAGGAACTAAATTTTCAAAGCTATATAAGGAACATAAAGACTGGTTCATTACGGATAAAAACGGAAAGCCTTATAAAACAGGTCACAACTGGGGCGGATTTTACTCACTTGATATTTATAA
>CAMWPJ010000145.1 GCA_947176035.1 uncultured Clostridia bacterium
CAATCAGGAACCTGTCCGAAAGAATGAATATAAGACTTGCACTCACTGCACCATATCCAAAGTCCACTTTTATTATCTATGTTTTTAAATCTGTGAAAGTAAAAATGCACAGATTCTCTATTGCATAGCGGACAGATACAAGGGAACTTTTTTAAATCTCGTCCGATAATACCGTCATACAAATCAAACAGCTTATTATTATCACTCCAAGCAATTTTGGAAAACTTTTTTTTCATCATAACTGCATTTTCGGTTGGGTTGGAATAATAGTTTTTACGCACTCCGATTTTCTCAAAACCAAAGGATTCATACAGTTTTATGGCAGGCATATTATTTTCTCTCACATCAAGGAAAACAGCATCAAGCTTATTTGCTGAAAAGCATTCCTCCAACAGTGCTCTGCCAATGCCAAGCCGCCTGAAATCAGGCGAAACTGCAACACGCATTATGTCGCCTTCACCACAGCAGACCTGCATACTCATATAGCCGGCAGGCTTGCCGTCAGCATAGGCAATATTGAAATATGTATTGTCACTGCCGACTGAATCGGCAATGCTCTGCTCTGTCCAAGGGATGGAAAAGCAGACACGCTCAATCAAGGCAATGTCAGTTGTATTTTCTTTTGTGGCTTTTATAATTTTAATGTTCATATGTTATGTTCCATTTGGTCTATCTTTTGTGTTAAATTATTGTTTATCGTAGGGGCGCACAGTGTGCGCCCGCCAACATTATCGTTGTGCCCACGGGCGAACAATGTTCGCCCCTACGATAGTGTAGATTACGTGGTTCGTAGGGTGTGATGCCCACATCGCACCGCGCAACGATGTTATTCCCCTGTCAGGGGAAATGTCACGCAGTGACAAAAGGGTTCACATCGTTCCCTACGATTGTTTATCCTGCACTTATTAATATAAACAATAACTTAAATTAATGTGCATCATACCACGTTGTACCTATTTTTCCGTCTGCTTTAAGGCGAACCTTCATTTTGCAGGCATTTTCCATTTCCTCGGTCACAATTTCAAGCGCCCTCTGTGCCTCGCTGTCAGGTGATTCAACAATCAATTCGTCATGCACCTGCAAAATAAGATGTGACTGCATACTCTCAGTCTTAAGACGCTTATCCACCTTGACCATTGCAATTTTAATGATATCTGCCGCTGTGCCCTGAATCGGCATATTCCTTGCAACGCGTTCGCCGAAAGCACGCATCATATGATTTGATGCCGCAAGCTCAGGCAGATAACGTTTTCTTTTAAACAGCGTTTCACTGTAGCCCTTTTCCTTTGCCACCTCAATCATACGGTGCATATAGGCATCAACACCGCTGTAGGTTGCAAGGTAATTATCAATATACTGCTTTGCCTCTTTATTTGTAACACCGATATCCTTGGCAAGTGAAAACGCACCGATACCGTAAACAATACCGAAATTAACAGCCTTTGCCCTGCTTCGCATCTGAGGTGTAACCATTTCAAGCGGAAGGTTGAACACCTGTGACGCAGTGATTGCGTGAATATCATCACCGCTGTTAAACGCATTTATCATGGTTTCATCATCCGCGAGATCAGATAAAACTCTAAGCTCAATTTGACTGTAGTCAACATCAATCAGCTTTTTCCCCTCACCTGCTACAAAGAACTTTCGCATTTCTCTGCCAAGCTCAGTACGAATCGGAATATTCTGCAAATTAGGCTCAAGTGATGAGATTCTGCCTGTTCTGGTTTCAACCTGATTAAAACGGGTATGGATTCGTCCATCTGATTCAATAACCTTTAACAATCCGTCACAATAGGTAGACTTGAGCTTTGAAAGAGAGCGGTATTCAAGTATCTGTGAAATTGCAGGATGTTCATTAACAAGTCCCTCAAGCACCTCTGCATTTGTCGAATAGCCTGTTTTAGTCTTTTTCTTACAGGGCAGTTTCAAATCTTCAAACAAAGCAACACCAAGCTGTTTCGGTGAATTGATATTAAACTCATATCCCACGCTTTCGTAAATTGACTTGGTCAGCTCATTTACTCTTTCACCAAGCATTTTGCCGAATTGCTCTATTCCTTCTTTATCAACCTCAAAGCCTGCAAACTCCATTTTAGCAAGCACGGCAGAAAGCGGCAATTCAATTTCTGTAAGCAGTTCAGTCTCCCCTGCGTCCTTAATCTGCTTATCAAGCTTTTCAAACAGCGGTTTAACCACTGCTGAAATGGATACAGTTATATCACTTTCACCGAGAGTATTAAAAAATTCGGGTATTTTCACTCCATATTCCATACAAAGGTGCTCGATATCATAATTATTATCGCTCGGTCTGAGAAGATATGCAGACAGCATAAGGTCACCGCATACGCCCTTTAATTCAACACCATATTTACAGGCAAGACGATGCAGCTCTTTTGTGTTATATGAATATTTTTTCGTGCTTTCATCCGCAAAGAAATTGCGGACAAAGTAGGAATACTCAGGCGTTTCCGACGGCATAACGATAATTTCATCATCAAATGCAAAATACAAATCAGTAATACTGCCGTCAATCATATTCGGATAAAAATATACATCCTTACCACGTACTCTGTCAAGAAGATAATCGGCATCCACACAGGTAAGTCGCGTGATTTCACGCTTCTTCTCTTCAATCTCTTCGGCAGACTGAACGTTATTCGGATCTAGATTGAACTTTGGAATAAGTGAAAACAGCTCTAATTTAATAAACTGTGCAACTGCCTTTTGCTTGTCACCATCAGACAAACGATAGCTTTCAACGTTCAAATCAACAGGAGCTGCTGTAGAAATTGTACCGAGTTTAAGGGACAGATAAGCCTTATCCTTATCCTTTTCGAGTTTTGCTTTTACACCCGGTTTTATATCAAGTGAATCAAGATTTTCATAAATATAATCAAGTGTATGAAAACGCTGAATCAAATCAAGTGCAGTTTTTGCGCCAACACCTGCAACACCGGGGATATTGTCCGAGCTGTCTCCCTGAAGTGCCTTAACCTGAATAAGCTCAGCAGGTGTTACACCATATTCCTCGGCAATGGCATTTTCTTCATATACATCTGTCACAGCCTGTCCCATTTTAGTGCGGGCAAGCAGCACTTTAACACCGCCATGTGCAAGCTGCAGTGAATCCCTGTCACCCGTTGCAATAAAGCACTCATCACCATTTTTTCGGCATGCCTCAGCAAGTGTACCGAGTATATCATCAGCCTCCCAACCCTCGTGCTCAAGAGTTGATATACCAAGATTTTTAAGTATTTCCTTAAGCACCGGCATCTGCTGTCTGAGTTCATCAGGCATAGCATGCCTGCCGGCCTTATATTCATCATACATTCTATGGCGGAAGGTTGGTGCGTGAACATCAAATGCAACTGCAATTGCATCAGGATTACAAATATCCTTTAGCTTTAACATGATATTTAAAAAACCATAAATGGCATTTGTATAATCACCATTTTTAGTAGCAAGCAGCTTTATACCGTAAAAAGCACGGTTGACGATACTGTTACCGTCAATAACAAGTAATTTCATAATGTAACCTCAAATTATTATATTGGTATTATTGTAACACAAATTACATAATACTCCAACATTTATATTAATTTACTTTCTTCATCACATTTCTTTTGCATTTTTCTGATTTCATTAGGTGACTGTGAAAAGGTCTTTTTAAACTCATTCGTAAAATGATATGGTGAGCTGAAGCAAAGCATATATGCAATTTCATTTATAGGACTGGAGGTTTGCACAAGCAGTCTGTAACCCTCCTCCATCTTTTTTTTAAGTATATACTTCTTTGGCGAAATACCAAGCTCTGATGTAAAAATCTGGTGCATTCGTCTTGGTGATATCTTAAAGAAATCTGCAATTTCCTCTACCGATATTTTGGAATATCTTTTTTGATTTATATATGAGCATATATCGTCAACAATTCTCTTTTTTGAGTTTGCGAGCACAATTTCATCATCAAGCTGATTTTCAAGCATAACACTGTAAAAATAACTTAAAAAAGCATGGCTTAGATAGCTTTTATTTTTAAAATCACTCTTTCCGACAGCCAGTAATCTGTTGAAAGCCTTATCTTCATTCTCGCTGAATGGTACAGTATAGATTTTGCCAAGTTCAAATTCCGTTCCAAAATAATCCGCGCTGAAATTAGCCCATCTGTACCCCCATATATTGGTAAGACTTCTATATTCCATAATATCATAAAAATTCAAAAACACACATTCATCCTCGTTGATTATGATTTGCGTATTTTTCAGACGAATTTGACCCTTTCCATCAGTGCATCTGATAAACGCTATTGTTTTTGGAGAATAATTCTGCATTTCCTGTTCGTCACATTGGTGAACATAGCTTATATCAGCGAGTATTTTATAAACACTCGTTACTTCAGGTGCAAATATTTTTTCTTTGCTAAAATCATTGAAAAAGAAAAAGTCACTTTGATACATAAATAGAACCTTCATTTCCGAAATTTATATCTATTATACTGTATTTTGAATTTATTTACAAGCAATACTGTAA
>CAMWPJ010000146.1 GCA_947176035.1 uncultured Clostridia bacterium
ATGTAATTGAGGGCTTAATATGATAAGCAAACTGATAGATGATTTTATAAAAAAAAGAAACTGGAGCAAATCTCTTTCACGTGAGAGGCTCGGAATAATCAGCGGTATATTCGGTATTTTCTGCAACATTTTACTGTGTGCAGGAAAATTCCTTGTAGGTGCACTGACAAACTCGGTTTCAATCACAGCAGACGCCGTAAACAACCTTTCGGATGCAGGATCAAGCATAGTTACGATTGCCGGAACAAAGCTTGCAAACAAGCCCGTTGATGAGGAGCATCCATTTGGTCACGGAAGGATTGAGTATATCTCGGCTCTTGTGGTATCGTTCTTCATTTTTATAATGAGCTTTGAGCTGGCAAAAAGCTCTGTTGAAAAAATAATCAATCCGCAGAATATTCAGTTCAGCATATGGTATGTAATTGTGCTTACAGCTGCGATTCTAGTCAAACTGTTCATGGCCTATTTCAACAATATTCTGTATAAAAAAACAGATAATATTAACCTTAAAGCAGTGATGCAGGACAGCCTGAATGACTGCCTTGCAACAGGTGCAACAATTGCGGCACTGCTGATATCATATTTCACAGAATTTAAAAGAGCTGACGGAATAATAGGCCTGGTTGTAGCAATCATTATTCTCATCGCCGGAGTTAATATTGTTAAGGATATTTCGGGCAGATTACTTGGTCAGCCGCCATCGGAAACGCTTGTAAAAAGCATCGAGGATATTATCACAAGCCACGAGGAAATTATCGGTGTACACGATTTAATTGTGCACGATTACGGCCCCGGAAGAATTATTGCATCTGCACACGCAGAGGTACCATCAACAGCTGATATCGTTGAAATACACGATGTTATTGACAACATTGAAAAAGAAATTTCAAAAAAGCTAAAAATAGTAATTTGCATTCATATGGATCCGATTGTTGTTAATGATGAAGAGGTAGATTATTACAAAAGTCTTACTCAGAAAATCATCAGCGAAATGAATGAGCAATACAGCTTTCATGATTTTAAAATGGTAAAAGGACCAACCCACACAAATCTCATTTTCGATCTTGTTGTACCATATGAAAAAAATAGAACAAGTGCACAAATTCTGCACGGGCTGCGTAACCGATTCAGCGAAGAAAATGAAGCAATCAATCTTGTTGTAACGATTGAGCATTCATACGTATAGCAGATCCTAAATATGATAATATATCCGCTTTTAAAAGTAGATACACATAAAAAAACTCCCTTGAATATCAAGGGAGTTTTTCATTATTCTTCTATTTTATACTGAACACCGTTCTCATTACACCAATCAGTAACCTTTTTCATAACATACTCATTTTCAAAGGAATCAAAGCCGGCGGAAATATCCTTATAAGCATTGAAGTATTTCCAAAAAATCTCAACACAATCATATGTTGAAAGACCTTCGAATTTTGCAGCTACCTTAGGATTATTAAGCGAGCTGATATAGGCTCTTATAACCTCCTCATTGCTGATTGTAAGAAAAGGTATGAATCCAAGCTCAAAAAGCCTTGCCTGATCCTCGCAAGGGAGCTCACTGTTTTTATAAATAGAATAATCTGTGCGGGAAAACCAGTATTCAGTTGTTGAACCCCACGCATAACGCAGGTTCTCCGGAGTTAAAACAAGTTGCATTCTTCTGCCTCTTTTGCTGTGCGAAAAAATTTTCTTATTTATTGATAGAATTCATAAGTCCGCCGTTTTTGATAATATTCTGTATAAACTCAGGAAACGGCTGTGCCTGATAGGTTTTGCCTGTTGTACAGTTGGTAATAACACCGCTGTCAAAATCAACCTCAACCTCATCATTTTCTTTAATATCTCTTGCCGCCTCGTCACATTCAAGAATTGCAAGACCGATATTAATTGCATTTCTATAAAAAATACGAGCAAATGTTGATGCGATAACGCAGGAAACACCTGATGCTTTGATAGCTATAGGCGCGTGTTCACGTGATGAACCACAGCCAAAATTAGCCTCAGCTACCATAATATCACCGGGCTTAACTTTATTAACAAATTCTGCATCAATATCCTCCATACAGTGTGATGCAAGCCAAGCCTCATCACTCTTGTTAAGATAACGTGCAGGAATGATAACATCTGTATCAACATTATCGCCAAATTTATGAACTGAACCTTTTGCTTTCATTGATAACTTACCTCCTTACACATTTCTTGGATCTGCGATATAGCCTGCAAGCGCTGATGCAGCTGCTACTGCAGGTGATGCAAGATAAATTTCAGATTTTGTATGACCCATTCTGCCTACAAAGTTACGATTTGAGGTTGAAACCGCCTTCTCGCCTGCTGCAAGAATACCCATATGACCTCCGAGACAAGGACCGCAGGTAGGTGTTGAAACAATTGCGCCTGCTTCAACAAAAATCTCCGCCCAGCCCTGTCTGATACACTCAAGATAAATTGACTGAGTTGCAGGAATAACTATGCAGCGAACACCCTTTGCAATCTTTTTGCCCTTAAGAATGGATGCAGCTATACGCATATCCTCAATACGGCCGTTTGTACAAGAGCCGATAACAACCTGATCAATTTCAATTTTATCAAGTTCATCAACAGTCTTTGTATTTTCAGGAAGATGAGGACAAGCCACCGTTGGTTTGAGCGTGCTCAAATCAATTTCAACCACACTTTCATACTCAGCGTCAGAATCAGCCTCATAAACCTTATAAGGTCTTTCTCCTCTGCCTGTAACATATTCAACAGTTACATCATCAACAGGGAAAATTCCGTTTTTAGCACCGCACTCAATTGCCATATTCGCAATACAGAGACGGTCATCCATAGAAAGTTCTTTAATACCGTCACCCGTGAATTCAAGTGACTTATAAAGAGCACCATCAACACCAATCATACCAATAAGATGAAGAATAACATCCTTACCGCTGATACAAGGTGCTTTTTTGCCTGTAACAATAACTTTTATTGCAGACGGCACTTTAAACCAAGCCTTTCCTGTTGCCATACCTGCAGCCATATCTGTTGAGCCTACGCCTGTCGAAAATGCACCAAGTGCGCCGTATGTACATGTGTGTGAATCTGCACCGATAATGCAGTCACCGCTTGTAACAATACCCTGCTCAGGAAGAAGTGCGTGCTCAATCCCCATGTTACCTACATCATAATAATGTAAAATATCATTTTTCTTAGCAAACTCTCTGACCTGCTTGCAGTTCTCAGCAGACTGGATATCCTTGTTCGGAGTAAAATGATCCATAACAAGTGAAATTTTTGTCTTGTCAAAAACGTCAGTTCTGCCGAACTTGTTCATTTCATTAATAGCCACAGGAGAGGTTACATCGTTACCGAGCACCATATCCAGATTAGCCTCAATCAGCTGACCTGCAACGACATTATCAAGTCCTGCATGGTCTGCCAATATTTTCTGAGTCATTGTCATACCCATAGTTATTCACCTTATTTCTTCTTTATATATTAATACATTTAAATATCATCGGTAAACGAGCCTTCACCTCTTACGAGTGAGGTAATGCCTGTACGTGCAAGCTCAACTATACCAAAATCATTTTCAAGCTCTTCAACAAACATATCAATCGTTGTGCCTGCACCTGTAAACTCAAGAGTCATAGTTGTCATAGAAACATCAAGAACACGTGCACCGTAGCGAACATTGAAAGCAAGAAGACGATTTTTAGTCTCAATACCTGCTGCCTTAACCTTAACAAGCAAAAGCTCGCTTGATACTGAATCAGCATCGGTAAGCTCGGCAACCTTTTTAACAATTTCAAGCTTTAAAAGCTGAGCCTTAATCTGTCTGAAATTCTCAGGCTCTGTGTATGTCTCAATAGTCATTCTTGAAAAAGAAGGGTCCTCAGTCTCACTTACAGTAAGAGAACTGATGTTATAGCCTCTTCTTGAAAAAAGGCTTGCAACACGCTGAAGTACACCGTATACATTATCAACAAGAACGGATAAAACAAGCTTTTCTTCTGCCATAATTACATCTCCTCCTTGATATCTGAAACTGAGCCGCCCGGCGGAATCATCGGAAGTACGTTTGAATCCGGTGAAATTCTGCACTCAACAACTACAGGACCGTTAACTTTAAATGCTTCGTCAATAACAGCATCTATTTCATCATTATTATGAATACGCATACCCTTAACACCGAATGCCTCTGCCACCTTTACAAAATCGGTTGCACGGTGAGGATCCGTATCAGAAAAACGGTTGCCATAAAAAATCTTCTGCCACTGACGAACCATACCCAGCACGGTATTATTCATAATAAACATTACAACAGGAATGTTATATGATGCCATTGTGGCAAGCTCTGTCAAGTTCATATGGAATCCACCGTCACCGGCAAACAAAACAACTCGCTGATCAGGACAGCCTACAGCAGCACCCATTGCAGCACCCATAGAATAGCCCATTGTACCGAGACCGCCTGAGGTCAGGAGCGTACGCGGTAATTTATACTTATAGAACTGAGCAGCCCATAGCTGATGCTGACC
>CAMWPJ010000147.1 GCA_947176035.1 uncultured Clostridia bacterium
ATTTATATCAGGTATAGATTTTAATGTAGATATATGATGCTTCATATCGTGAACAAAAATTCTTTGTTCCTCATTTTTCTTTTCCAGCAGATCATAAAACGATTGGTTTATTTCGTTTTTTTGCTTTTCTGATTGTAATTCGATTAACTCATTCTCTTGAATCTGAATTTTTTGATTTATAATGAAAATCAGACAGCAGAATATCAGCGCCAGAATACTTACTGCTGTAAAAATGAAATTTATTCTGTCCGAAATTTGATAAGCAGCAGAGGTGTATGAAAAAACCAAAAGCATTATAGTGGTTATAATGGGATACAGGAATAATGCAAAATCTCGTTTAAGATTATTTGGTATGTTGTTTTTCTTGTAAGAAAATGCGGTTGAAATGAATTTGCAGATTAGTAAATATAACACTTTTTCAATTGTTCCAAGGATAACAAGTGATGCAAAGTTGTGCTTATAAGCATCTATCGGAATATCCAGCAGTAATGATGCTCCTGTTTCGATAATAAGTTCTGATACTGTCATAATTGCTAAAAGTATTGATGAGTGCAATATAGCATTTTTTATTGTTATATCAAATGAAGATTTGCAGTACACCAGATTTATTATGAAAAACATTATTAAATTAATTGCAATATTGTTATCGCATATAACATTAATGCCAAAAGTTAGAGAATATAGACAAAATGCAATTAATAGTGATGTTAAATGTTTTCGCTTTATATTATAATTGTCGTTAAAATACATATAAGCTATTAAAGCCTCAATTATGTATACTATAAAAAATATTAATTGTTTAGCCATACTATGACTCCATAAGTACCATAAATTTTCTCTTGAATTCACTTCTTTTGGAATATGCAATTGGGATGTTGTATTTTTTATCTAAAATGATATTTTCTCTGTTATAGCTGGTAATAAAATTTGTGTTGATAATAAAGCTTTTGTGAGGAAAGTCAAAATAAGATTTCGTAAGCTTTTCCTGCCAAAATTGTATATTATCCCTACAGATATATGTTTTATCAGCTGTAACAACCTTGGTTTTTCTGCCGGATATTTCCACATAAACGATATCTCTGCAATATACTGTTTCAACACCCAGCTTTTCATCTTTTAAGTAGATTTTAACTTCGGTATTGTCGACTTTTGCAATTGCACGTTCAAGTCCGATATAGAATCTTTCACTATTTATAGGTTTATTGAAAAATCGGATTATTCCCAAATCCATTGCATCATCCATATAATTGTCATATGCCGTGACATAAATCAAAACAATTTTTGGATTGCGGGCTTGCAGCTGCCTTCCTATTTCAATTCCGTTAATATTGTCAATTTCAATATCAAGGAAAGCAATGTCATATTTAGTTTTACTGTTCAAAATATCGTTGCTGTTGGTAAATGCAAATAATTCATATGATAATCCGTGTTCGGAAAAATATAAATTTAAATGCTTTTCAACATCATCAATGTATTCCTGTTCATCATCGCAAATTGCTATATTCATTTAATCACGTCCTAAAAAATGCTGTATACTTATTTCTATATAGTGTACAGCATTTTACCAATATTTGTCAAATTTTATTTTTTTGTTACTTTTTCGACAAAAACTTGAATCAATTTTTCGATGATGATTTTATCCTCATAATTGCAAAGCATAATATCGTCGATAATGTTTTGCGCCGTATCCTTTCTTATGCTTCCGAGCAATATGTAATCGGGGGTTACACACAGTGCATTGCATATTTTAATTAATGTTTCCAGACTTGGAGTACTGTAGCCCTTTTCAATATTTGACATATGATTGTCTGAAATGCCGACAGCTTCTGCCAGAGCAGCCTGTTTTATGCCCATTTCTCTTCTTTTTTGTGCGATTCTGAATCCCATTTTATTAGAATTTATTTCCATCTTTATCACCCATTTGATTTTAACACTGTACTTTGATAAATTGAATAACATAAAAAGGGGAATTACAACTAATATTTGGAATGTTCAAAAATAAATCTGTATAATCAAAATTGTATTTGTATTATTTGTGTTTTTGTATAATTATTGAGTGCTTTTGCAAATGTTATTGTTAAGCGATGTTTTATTTGTTAATATGGAAAAACAAAAAATTAGGAAGGAGTATTCATTATGAATAAAAAAAGTGTTTCAAAAAATATGTTAAAAAAAGCTGTTGAGTTTTCACTCAAGGGTAATGCAAACAGCACAACTTGCGCTCATATTTATCAGCCAAAGGCACCTGCAGCACTTAAGAAGTTCAGCAAGATAGACGAATGATTAATAATTTTGCTGAGCGCTTGACAAAGAAATTGCTTTCAAGCGGAACAATTACCGAGGATGACAGCGAGCTGTACACTTATGGTTTATTTATCCTGATTTCGCAGATGATGTTTTTTATCATAACAGCCATTTTTGGTCTGTTGCTTGGCTGTTTGCTTGAGAGTATTATTTTCTACGTTTCATTTCAATTTATACGAAAGTATGCAGGTGGATATCATGCTTCAAGTGAGGGAAGATGTGAGCTTATGTCAACCTTGTCTATTCTGGCTTCTATTGTTGTTATAAGGCTTTCAAAGCAATTTGATTTTCAGATGGTTCTGCTGATTGCTGCGGCAATTTGTGCTGTTTGTATTTTTTGTTTTTGTCCGCTTGATACACCTGAAAAGCCTTTGTCCGATAAGGAATTTAAGCATTTTCGTAAAATTTCCCTGATAATATTGCTTGTGATTATTACTGTAATTGTTATTTCATATTGCTTTGAGCTTACAGCTTTACTTGTACCTTGCTGTATGAGTTTGATTCTCGAGAGTATATTGCTTACAGCAGGCAAACTGAAAAAGACTGTAACTAAAGAGGAATATTATGAATAATTGAAACGAGTATTAGTGCGAACAGCCGTTACATTATGTAACGGCTGTTTTTATGTTTGAAGTTGTGTTGTATAATAAAATTAAAAGAGCCTCGGAATTGTTTCCAAGGCTCTTTTGGTACGCTGGAAGGGATTCGAACCCCCGACCTTTTGGTTCGTAGCCAAACACTCTATCCAACTGAGCTACCAGCGCAAATTTTCAAGGCACATTGCTTTTGTGCCCTGTTACTATACCACATCATTTAACAAAATGCAATACTTTTTTTACGAATTATTCAGGATTATTTTTTAAATACTCATCAAGGATGTCCGCAGCCATTGCTACAAGCTCCGGACAAGGCCTTTTTTTATAGTATTCATTAGTTCTTTTTTCGGGGACAGGTGAATCTGCTCCTTTTATACTAAGTCCTAAAAGCTCGCGGCAGACAATCGAGCCGTTTTCTTCTCTGAACTTATTCGCTACTGTCTGAACACGGTTATATATATTCGCTTTATCCTCACTGTATATTGCGGAAATAACAAATGTCATCGCTGATATGGCACCGCAGACCTCTCTCATTCTGCCCATACCGCCGCCGAAGCCCATAGTTAGCTTTTTTGTAAGCTCTTCACTCAGTCCTGTTTCTTCACAAAAAGCTGCCGCTACAGCTTGTGAGCAATTACAGCCGGACATAAAAAGTGCTTTTGCTTTTTCACCTTTGGTCATCATATTAGTTTCCAAAATTTAAATCCTCTCCTATATCACCGTTTTCGATACCGTTATCTTCTGTTTCATCCTTGAGGAATACTGCAGAGATGCTCATATTGCTATTAGCTGTGAAGGTATATTTTGCAGAACTGCTGATTTTAATTCCGTCTGAATACCAGCCGTCAAAGGTATATCCGCTGTCAGCCTTTGCGCTGATTGTAACCTTTTCACCGTTTTTGTAATCGCCGTTGCCTTTTACAGTTCCGCCGCCGCCTGTGAATACATTAATATACCAAATCTGAGCCTGTGTAGTTGTGGTTGTAGTGGTTGTAGTGGTTGTGGTAGTTGTTGTCGGTGGTTCCTCAGTGGTATCGGGTTCAGTAGTGCGTTCAGATTTAGATGAAGAGGGGCGCTGTGAAGTAGTTTGCGATGTTGAAGGCTCGGCTGTAGTGGTTAAATCATTATTTTTTGATTTGCTGTGAGCAATAACGGCAACAGATGCAATAACAGCAACGAGAACAACAGCGAGAATTGCTATTACTATAACACTTTTTTTCTCGGCAGGATTTTTTGTATTGTTCTCCTGCTGATATGGCAAATTCTGAGCTGTGGGATTTGCATTTTGCTGTAAAGATGGCGGTGCAGGTGTGAATTGTGCTGCCGGCTCATTTTCAGCAGGATTAACCTCGATATCCTCCTCATCATAAAGCGGAGAACCGCAGGTTTCACAAATATAGCGGTTATCATCATTATAAGTTCCGCAATTTTTACATCTCATAATTAAGTCTCCTTGATTCTGTAAAACAGATAAAATATATGGATTATTATAGCACAGGGAATGTGAAATCTCAATAAAATTGAGGTAAATTTACTATTCCGTAAAATAAAATGTGGTAACCTTTAAATTTCTATTTACTTTTTTGTCAATTTAATATAAACTTTATATGTAGTGTTTTGT
>CAMWPJ010000148.1 GCA_947176035.1 uncultured Clostridia bacterium
GTTTATAAGGAATACTTGTATTAATCAAAAAATCATTCACATAAATAACACCATTTGGTTTAAGAACTCGTTTAATTTCATTGATTAAATCTAAATGTGAATCATCACTTACCACAGAACATAACACTCCAAACAAAATAACAGCATCAAATGTATCATCATCAAAAGGCAATTCTGCTCCGCTTTTGACAAATTTAAGATATGGAAATTCTCTTTTACCACGGTTAATCATTTCAACTGCTGTATCAGCACCAATAAGATTTTTGTAACCGCTTTTATAAAGTTCATTCATTGTTCTGCCATATCCACAGCCAACATCAAGAACTTTTGCATTTTTATCTACATATTTGCAAAACTCATTTTCTTGGAAGGTTGTTGTAAAATTTCTTTTTTGAGCCACTGAATTCCAATAAGTGCTTTGTTCCATATTTTCCCCTTATAAAAAATTTTCATATCAAAAAACGGCTGTCTTTCGACAGCCGTTAAATATTAACCATTAATCTGCTTTGCGATTTCCTCTGCGAAGTTCTCTTCTCTCTTCTCGAGACCGTCACCCTTCATCATACGGATAAAGCCTGTAGCTTTGATTTCTGTGCCAAGCTCTTTAGCAACTGAATCAATGTAGCCCTTAACTGAACCCTGGAACAAGTCGCCGCGAACGAACTCCTGCTCAACAAGACAGTTTTCTTTATAATACTTGCCCATCTTACCTGCAGCAATCTTAGCAAGAACTGCCTCAGGCTTAGAAGCCATTTTAGGATCTTCCTTCATCTGAGCAGCAAGGATACCCTGCTCGTGCTCAACAACCTCTGCAGGAACTGAAGCCTCATCAAGATATGCAGGGCTCATAGCAGCAATCTGCATAGCTACATTCTTACCCATAGCCTCGAACTCAGCTGTTGCAGCCTTTGACTCGTCAGCAACATCAAAGCCAATCATAACACCAACTGAACCGCCGCCATGAATGTATGTTGAAACAATACCATCCATAAGCTCGAAACGACGAACCTTCATATTCTCACCGATTGCAAGAACAAGGTCATTGAGTGTCTCAGTAACTGTTCTGCCTGTGCCGTCAAACTCTGTATCACAAAGAGCCTCAACATCAGCAGGATTTGTAGCAATGATTGTTTTAGCAACGCCTGTTACAAAGTCCATAAACTTTTCATTCTTAGCAACGAAGTCTGTTTCTGAGTTAACCTCAACAACAACACCCTTCTTTGCAGCACTGTCATAATATGGAAGAACTACACCCTCAGCAGCAATTCTTGTTGCCTTTTTCTGAGCTGCAGCAAGACCTCTTTCACGAAGATAGTCGATAGCCTTATCCATATCACCGTCAGACTCAACAAGAGCCTTTTTACATTCCATCATACCAACGCCGGTCTTCTCACGAAGAGCCTTTACGTCCTGAGCTGTAAATGCCATTATATTATCCTCCTATTTTAGGTAATTTATATTAATTATGAAATGGAGCGATTTAGGAACCGCTCCATACGATATAACTTAGAGTTAATTACTCAGCCTTTTCCTCTGCTGCCTCAGCAGGAGCCTCGTCAGCTGTATCCTTACCGTCACGGCCCTCAATAACTGCATCAGCGATTGCACCTGCAATAAGCTTTACTGCACGGATAGCATCATCGTTACCAGGGATAACGTAGTCAATTTCATCAGGATCACAGTTTGTATCAACGATAGCAACGATAGGAAGACCTAACTTCATAGCCTCTGATACTGCGATTCTCTCCTTGCGTGGATCAACGATGAACATTGCGTTAGGAATTTTCTTCATCTCTGTGATACCGCCAAGGTACTTCTCAAGCTTCTCAATCTCAAGCTCAAGACCAACAACTTCCTTCTTAGGAAGAAGATCGAAAGTACCATCCTCACGCATAGCCTTAAGCTGTGCAAGACGAGCAACTCTGCCACGGATTGTCTTGAAGTTTGTAAGCATACCGCCAAGCCATCTAGCGTTAACGTATGGCATTGCACAACGCTCTGCCTCTTCCTTTACAGACTCCTGAGCCTGCTTCTTTGTACCAACGAAGATGATTGAACCACCATCTGCTGCGAGATCGCGAACGTACATATAAGCCTCATCAAGCTTCTTAACTGTCTTCTGAAGGTCGATGATGTAGATGCCGTTACGCTCTGTGAAGATGTACTCAGCCATTTTAGGATTCCATCTTCTTGTCTGATGTCCAAAATGAACACCTGCTTCTAAAAGCTGTTTCATTGAAACTACATTTGCCATTATAATTTCCTCCTTTAAGGTTAATCCTCCGCAATCAGCTTGGCAAAAGCCCCGTTTATAACCTAAGGCTTAGCTGAAATGCGTGCGTATTCGCGTTCATTTTCACGAATGCGTAAGCATTATAACAGAAAAGGCCTGGAAAATCAAGCCTTTTTTAAGTATTTGTTTAGATTGTTTTGGCATCATAATCTCTTTTTTTGATATATTGCAAAACGTAACATATTCATTGAAATAATTTGTTATAATGAAGTTAAGGGTGATTTTATTGATTGGACTTAGAGAAATCAGAAAAGAAAAAAATTTAAATCAACAAAAGGTTTCTATGGATTTAAATATCTGCCAGGAGGCATTATCTCACTATGAGAATGATAAAAGAGAGCCAAGCCTCGCTATGCTGAAAAAGATGTCGGAATATTTTAATGTATCAATAGATTATCTGATTACAGGTGAAGAATTTAAGAAAAGATAAAAGGACACTCAGTGAGTGTCCTTTTTGTTTGAGTATTATTTTTAATTCTGAGCATCCATAACCGCATCTATTGCAAGGACTACTGCAAGGGCTGTAACCTCATCTCTGTCATCTGCAATATCAAGCTCAAATGTATCGCCCCAGCTCATCCATGCTTTATGAATAGATACAATTGCCCTGTTACCGGAAGTAATTACATAATCGTGTGCAAAAAAATCGCCTTCGACCTCCCAGTCAAGTCCGTCAACATAGTATTTAGGAGAGAAAAAGGTTACTTTCTTGACTATTTCGGCAATTTCTATGCCATTAACCTCTACAGTGAACTTTGGCATAAAGGCTAAAATTTTTTGTCTTACAAAGGCAACCTCATTATGATTCATATCATAAATATGCAGCTTTTTTCCTAATGAAAGTATCTCACCCTCAACATAGTATTTATCATATCCATTTTCGTCCTTAACAGTGAATTTGTCAAAGAACGAAAATACTTTTTGCTTCATATAAAGTTTCATAATTATTCACCTGTTGCAATCAAATTGCAGAGCTGTTCATATGTAATTCCGTCAGCCGCAGCCTCCTGCGGGAGTAAACTTGTAGGTGTCATACCCGGAAGCGTATTCGCCTCAAGGCAATAGGCATTGTTATTCTCATCAAGAATAAAATCAACCCTTGAATAAAAGCCGAGACGAAGAGCCTTGTGCACATCAAGTGCTGATTTTTGTAATATACTGCACATTTCCTCGGTAATATCAGCCGGACAAATTTCCTCAGTAAGACCTGCCTGATACTTATTTTTATAATCATAAAAGCCATTGAGCGGTCTGATTTCAATAGGAGGAAGAGCCTTACCATTTAATACACCGACTGAAAATTCTCTGCCGTTTATCTTATCCTCAATTACAACAAAATCTTCATAAACCTTCGCAGATTCGACGGCAGCATTAAGCTGAGATTCGTTCTCAACAAGAGCTACACCGACACTTGATCCACAGCTGCATGGCTTAACAACACATGGGAATTCTATTTTGCTCAAGTCATTATCATTCTTAACATTGATATACTGCCAGTCTGCTGTCAGAATACCGTTATCACGCATCATTCTTTTGGACAAATCCTTGTCCATTGCAAGCATACTGCCGGCATAGCCTGAGCCTGTATAATTAATACCATACAAATCAAACACCGCCTGCAGCTGGCCGTTTTCGCCCTGTGCACCGTGAAGTGCCATAAACACAATATCAGCAGCCTTGCAATGCTCAATTACACCCTTGCCGATAAGCGAGCCGTTATTATCAACTGTATGCTTTATTTTTTCGAGGTCAGGCTCCTGCTCGGATATAGAATAGGAATATCTGAAATCAGATTCATTATTTCTGTAAACAGGCTCGATATCACTGTTATTGTCACCGAAATACAAATCCAGCAGCATTACTTCATGGCCATTTTCTATAAGAGCATTTGAAATTAAAGCACCTGATGAAAGGGACACATCACGTTCAGGGCTTAATCCGCCTGCTAAAACAACTATTTTCATAGATTTACCTTTCAGTTATTTATAGTTTAAATTTATTGTTTATCGTAGTACACAAAAACGAGAAAATGCGTATTTAGAGGGTGAGAAATTACCCAAAATTTTGTATTTTTGCGAGCGTGAGCTGTACGATGGTACTGCCCCCGAGCAAAAAACGAAAAGCACACAAAACATACGC
>CAMWPJ010000149.1 GCA_947176035.1 uncultured Clostridia bacterium
GGATATTTATACTTGACAAATTTGGTCTATTGTTATAAACTATACTTGGTTGGTAACAATAGACTTTGTTGTTATATTAGTTTTGTCAAGGAGAAATTATATGGATGAATTAAAATTATGTGAAAGTGATTTCAGATTTATGTGTGTAATATGGGAAAATGAACCGCTTTCATCACGCAGACTTGTTGAGCTTTGTGCGCAGAAAATAGGTTGGAAAAAGTCGACAACCTACACAACCCTTAAAAAGCTTTGCGATAAAGGCTTTGCGCAGAATATTAATACTGTTGTAACATCACTTGTTGCCAAGGATGATGTGCAGGCTTATGCAGGCAATAAGTTTATTGAAAATACCTTTGCAGGTTCGTTGCCTAATTTTCTTGTTTCCTTTTTAGGCAGTAAGAAAATATCTGATGAAGAGGCGGCAGAGCTTAAAAAGCTCATTGATGAATATAAGGAGTAAGACTATGTCAAATGTTCTTCTCGCAGATGCATTTACCTATATTTTCAATATGAGTATAACCTCGTGCTATATTATTTTAGCAGTACTGTTAGTCAGATTTCTGATATGCAAAATGCCGAAGAAATATTCTTATCTGCTGTGGAGTGTTGTAGGCTTTCGTCTTGCCGTGCCGATTTCATTCAAGTCAGTGCTGAGCATTTTTTCACTCGATATTTTTGATATGAGCAGTGTGTATAATGAGTTTACAGATACACTCGATTATATGGATCATGTAAATGGCTCTCTTTCGAGATTGCCTTCAGTTAATGTCGGTATAGCAGGAACAGAAGATGCGATATATGAGGGTATAATGCATTTTGAGACACAGAGTTCACCGCCGCTGATTATGACCTTTCAGGAGGTTTTCTCAATCATATGGATTGTGGTTATGCTTCTTCTGCTAATATACGGCTTGGGCTCATATATTTTTCTGCGTATCAGAATGTCAAAGGCAATCCTTAAAAAAGGGAATGTATACGAAAGTGAGTATGTGTCATCTCCGTTTATTCTGGGTATCATATCTCCTAAAATTTATATTCCTTTCGGTCTTGATGAACAGACCTATAGGTATATCATTGCTCATGAAAAATGCCACCTTGCAAGATATGATTATTATGTAAAGGCCTTTGCCTATATCCTGCTTGCCGTGCATTGGTTTAATCCGCTTTGCTGGCCCGCTTTCATGCTGATGTCAAAGGATATGGAAATGAGCTGTGACGAAAAGGTGCTTGCAGATAATGATGATATAAAGAAAGATTACAGCAAGGCACTGCTGTCCTTTGCAGTTGAAAGCAAGGCTTATGCTGTTACACCCTTGTGTTTCAGCGAAAATAATGTTAAAAAAAGAATTGTGAATGTTCTTAAATTCAAAAAGCCTAAGCTTGTTTTTTCTGTTTTGATAACTTTTCTTTGTGCCTTTGTGATTCTTGGCTGTGCAGCCAATCCAAAAATGGTTGATGAATATATTCCGTCCGGTGTAATACCGCTTCTTTCAAAAGAAAATATTATAAGTGATGATGTTGATAATGTAAAATCACAAAAGAATTATCTATCTGATATAGCAGACCTTGCACTGAAGGAACTTACGGCTTTTGAACCCTTTTATTGCATCGGTGATTTCTATGCTGAATATAAGTATGATAATGATGATGGTCCTTATATTCCTAATCAGCAGGGGAATCGTTTTAGTATTATTAAAATAGGTGACACAACTAATATTATGTATACCTATGATAATGGTAAATCAGTTATTATCTATACAGGTGATGAATGGCTGTATCTTAATGTATATATTGACAATGCTCTTTATTTTAATGAAAAAGGCTGTTCATATCGAATTGAATTTGAATATAATCCAGACGGTTCAATAAAGACACAGCATCTTTCATTTGTAACCAGTAAATATGCTCACATTGTTAAGGCTGAAGAGAATAAACTTATTATCAGCAATTGGAATTATCAAACTGCAAAGAGTGAGTCTTTTGAATTGGACACATTGAGCGGTAAAGCAACAAGAATTGATTATAATTATCATGTTTTTGCCAATGATTATGATTTAAAAATCAATGCTGATGATGCGTTCAATATTGCATATGAAGAAATACAGGATATCAAATATTCTTATTGGAATGGAAACACCGAAAATATGTTTTCTGAATATTTTTATCGTGATGAGAATAATGAGCCTGAATTAATTTGTAAGCCTGTTATAGAACAACGTGACTTTATTTATGAGCGTTATCCGGAATTTGCTTGGAAAGTCAGATTGAGAAGCGGAATACTAAGTGCATATACTGTTGAGGTGTATGTGAATGCACAGACAGGAAATGTGTGTTCTGTAAATGTTTATCATAATGATTAAAGGGAGGCGATTGCCTCCCTTATTTTATGCTCGTTTAGCAGTATTCAATTTCGTTTCATAGATTTTCATTGCTATCAGCACAATTGAAAAACTGACAATTCCTCCCATTGTTACATCACTAAGATAATGTGCACCCATAACAAGTCTTGTGAAAGCTACGATTGATGTATAAGCGAATGGCAACCAAAAGCAAAGCTGCCTTTTGTTTTCCCATTTCTTTGATATATATGGTAACAGCATCATAAGATAGCTCATACCTGCACCTGCCGTATGACCGCTTGGGAAGGACTTGTTGCCGTTAATACCGTTTAAATGATACCAGGGTGTGAAGCTGTCAAAGCTGCCCGCTGCAAGCAAATCACGGAATCTCATGCGTCCCCACAAGTATTTCATTGCCTCAATCAGACCAATCTGCACAAACATAACAACAATACCGATTATTGCGGTTTTCCTGAGTACAGCACGGTATTTTTCAGGTATATTTATGAGCTTGCCGATAAGAAGTGCGGTTATGCCAAAGCCTATACCATATATAAGGCTGAACAGCATTTGATTTTCTTCAAGAAAAAAGTATTTGCCGATATAGTATCCAAAGTATCCTGAACCACCGATGGTGATTATAAGTCCCGCAATTTGCTCTAATTTATTTTTATATGTATAAAACAGAACTGTGCCTGCAATAGGACAAATCAGTCTGCCGGGCATTTCACCTGTATTTCTGAACCATATTGAAAAAATATCCTGCGGATTGTTGAGAAATTTGTCAAGCTCCAAGTCACAGAAAGCAGCCGCAATCAGAGCTATCACTGCAATTGTATAAAATATAATTATGTTGCCTTTATACTTTTTTATCATAATGCTTCACCTCAATTTCATAATATCATACATAATAAATTTATGCAATTCTATATTTTGTTATTGCCTTTTTTATGCTTAGTGTGTAAAATATATTAGATATATTATTTTGACATTCTGTGTCAAGAGAGGATTGCTTTATGGTATATAATAATGTGCTTGAGGCTATAGGGCATACGCCTATGGTAAAATTAAATAAAATGACAGATGAGGACTCAGCTGATATCCTTGTTAAATTTGAGGGACTTAACGTTGGCGGCTCAATCAAAACAAGAACAGCATATAATATGATCTGTGATGCCGAGGCTAAAGGACTTATTAATGAAAATACAATTATAGTTGAGCCGACAAGCGGTAATCAGGGAATTGGCCTTGCTTTGGTTGGTGCTGTGCGCGGTTATAAAACAATCATCATTATGCCTGACTCTGTAAGCCGTGAAAGAAGAATGCTTGTTGAGCATTACGGTGCTAAAGTTATTCTGATTCATGATGCAGGCAATATCGGAGACTGTATTGAGGAATGTCTGAATACCGCTCTCAGAATGAGAGAAGAGAATCCGAATGTCTACATACCTCAGCAGTTTGAGAATCCTGCAAATCCTATGGTGCACCGTCATCATACGGGACTTGAAATTCTTGAACAGGTTGCAGGTCCGATTGACGGTTTTTGTTCAGGTATAGGAACAGGCGGAACGATTACAGGCATCGGCGAGGTGCTCAAGGCACAGAATCCGGACATAACAATATGGGCAGTTGAGCCGAAAAATGCGGCAATTCTTGCAGGCGGTACAGTAGGTACTCATAATCAGATGGGCATTGGTGACGGTGTGATTCCTGATATTCTGAATCAGAATATTTATGAGGATATCTGCATTATAACAGACGAAGAGGCTATTAATACTTCTAAGGATCTCGCACGGCTTGAGGGAATTATGTGTGGTATCAGCAGCGGAACAAATGTTGCTGCTGCGAAAAAGCTTGCTAAAAAATTAGGTAAAGGCAAAACGGTTGTAACGGTTTTACCCGATACTGCTGAAAGATATTTTTCAACTCCGTTATTCGAGAATGACTAATATATAAATTAAGGAATAATTA
>CAMWPJ010000150.1 GCA_947176035.1 uncultured Clostridia bacterium
GTTTATAGATGCTATTTCTTCTAAAATCATAACCACCAGTTTAACTGGTGGTTATGATTGTTTCTTCAGCAAAAAATATACAGATATATTTGAAAAAATACACCTGGATTTTTTTATATCATTGATTCATTGATTCTATTATTTTTGCAGTAAATTCAGCGGTGCCGGTGCCGCCTGCTTTGTCAATGCTATTTTTAAACCGTTCATCAGCGGTATACATCTGTCCTAAGCCTTTTAGAATGTCATTTGTACAATTATAGTAATTTTCAGTGATGAAATTCTGCAGCTCTTTTATTAGATTTTGTGCTTCTTGTGAATTTGGAGCGAGATGTTTTATTTTTCCTATTTCCGCAAAAATATGCATAAACTCATCGGTTTTATCAAAAGAATTTGAATGCATCTCTTCAAATTCTTTATAGGCTTCTGTGTGTCCCCATTTTTGCTTTGCCTCATCGGCATACTTATCTATTTCTGTTTTATCAAATTCTGAAAAACTCATATTTTTATTCCCTTTCAATAATAATTTACGGGCAGAGTTGATGATTTTATCAAGTCTGCTCTTTTTTAATTCAAGCAGTTTAATTTGCTCCTGCAGAGCGACTTGTGTATCCAGCTCAGGACTATCAAGAATTGTTTTGATTTCCTTAAGAGAAAATTCAAGCTCACGAAAAAGCAGTATACTGTGCAGCCGTTCAAGTGCCGTATCGTCATACAGTCTGTAGCCTGCATCTGTTATTTGTGTTGGCTTCAGCAAATTTATTTCATCATAATAATGAAGTGTGCGCACGCTGATCCCTGTTAATCTGCTTATTTCTTTAACTGTTTTCATCCTTATCTCTCCCGTTGATTTATAGTATAGACTATGACGTACCGTGAGAGTCAATAATAATTTTTAAATTTTTATATAATTTTATTTATGCCTATGGTATAATAAATTATATAATTCTTTGAGGGGTATTGTAATGAACGGCAAATTGAGAAATATGGCAACAATTTACATAAAGAAAGATAACAAAATGCTATTGCTCGATAGGATAGGCTCAAAGGTAGTTGGGCGTTCATGGTGCGGTATCGGCGGTCATTTTGAGCCTGATGAGGTTAATGATGCAAAGGCTGCTGTTCTGCGTGAAATGAACGAAGAAATCGGACTCGCCGAAAATGATTTGAACAATCTTGATTTAAGATATATTGCGCTTCGTCTTGTTAAAGATGAACTCAGAATCAATTACTATTTCTTTGCAGATTTAAAAGATGATGCTGAGATGAATTATGATTGTGACGAGGGTATACTCGAATGGATTTCATTTGATGAGCTGAACAGCAAAAACATGCCCTATACAGCACAGAAGGTTATTGCACATTATCTTGAATCAGGTATTAACACAACTGATTTTTATTCTGTTACAGCGGATGATGAGCATGTTAATATTATTCCGGTGGGAGTGTCATAATTATGCGTCAGCACTATATTGATAATTTGAGATGGATTACAATTTTGCTGCTTGTTCCGTATCATGCTGCAATGGCATGGAATGTATGGGATGAGCCTAATTATATTTTCTTTGAAGGCAATAAGGTTATCAGCAGTATTATAGTGTTTTTAAGTCCGTATTTTATGCCTGTTTTGTTTCTCCTTGCCGGAATCAGTACAAGCCTTGCACTGAAAAAGAGAACTGTAAAGGAATATATTTCGGAAAGAGTAAAAAGATTATTTATTCCGTTTCTATTTTGCACACTGTTTTTTATGCCGATAATGACATATATTGCAGATAAATTTAACTTTGGTTATGAAGGAAATTTATTTGAGCATTATGGTATTTTCTTTACAAAATTTACTGATCTGACAGGCGCGGATGGTGGTTTTTCATTAGGACAGTTCTGGTTTATATTATATCTATTGGTTATCTCAATGCTTGCTTTAGGTATAATTGTATTGTTAAAAAAGAGAATTACGAAATTCAAAAAAGATACACCTTTATGGTTCATTTGTGTTCTTGGCTTGCCGTTAATGTTGTTAAGCGAATTGCTTTCAATAGGCGGCAAAAGCCTTGTAGAGTATACATATATTTTCCTTATCGGATATTATATTTTTTCAAATGACAATGTAATTGGTAAAATAGAAAAATATAGATTGATTTTTCTATTTGTTGGTTTAATGGCAGCAATTCTGAATGTATATCTGTTTATCTGGTCTGATATATCCTATCCGTTAGTTAATACAACTGTTAAGTTTATTGCTGAATGGTTTATGCTTATTGCATTGCTCGGAATAGGAAAGGACTGTTTGAATTTTAATTCAAAAGTATCAACATATCTATCGCAAAGATCATTCGTTTTTTATATTCTGCATTTTGTATGGGTTGTTTTATTTCAATATTTATTTGCTGATATTTTGTCTGATAATATAGAATTATTATATATTGTTCCTATAATTCTGGCATATTGTACGACATTTCTATCCTGTGAAATATGTATCAGAATACCGTTTTTATGTTCATTTATGGGAATAAAACCGATTACAAATAGTAACTGTATGAATAGATGATTTTTACAAAGCAATGAATTGAAAAACAGATATCTGCATATTGATTTTCAAAGTGCCAAAATGGCACTTTGAATTGCACATTAGAAGAATTGGTAATAATCAATGCTATTGTCGAAAATCCATCAATAACTCAAAAAGCATTAGCAGAAAAGGTAAACCGTACAGAACGAACAATCAAAAGACGAACTGTTGAAATGCAGAGAAAAGGATTAATTCAAAGAGCAAACGGCAAACGCAACGGTCATTGGGAAATATTGATTGATTTTTGATATTATCAATGGAAAAGGAGCATCATGCAATGATTAAGAAAGCAGGAATCAAAGATTCTTCCACGCTGGCATATATGGCAATTATGATGTGGCAGGACAGCAGTGTGTTGGAATTGGAGAAAGAATTATAATATGAGAATAATGGATATTAAAATCAGAAAAATGAATCAGACTGACAGTCGAGAAGAAATAAGCAATATTTATGAGCAAAGCTGGAAATATGCGTACAAAGGGATTATTCCGCAGGAGTATTTGGACAGCATTCCAAAAGGTCAATGGTGCGGTGTATTTGATAATCCTGATAGATATACTCTTGTTATGATTGATGATGAAAAAATAATTGGTACATCAACCTATTGCAAATCACGATTTGAGGATTATAAGGATTGGGGAGAAATTATTTCAATCTATTTTCTGCCTGAATATATGGGTAAAGGCTATGGAAAGTCCTTACTTGAACAGGCTGTTAAAGAATTGAAAACTATGGGCTTTAAAACGATTTTTCTTTGGGTACTTGAGGGTAACCACAGAGCAAGGCATTTTTATGAAAAATGCGGTTTTAAAAACAGCGGCAAATATTATGATGACACCATCGGCGGTAAGCAACTTCGGGAATTGCAGTATGTTTATTTTGACGATTAAAAAGTTGAAAAAGGATAATAATTATGGCTTTTGATTATAAGAAAGAATACAAGGAATTTTATATGCCGAAGAAGAAACCGAGTATTGTTGAAATTCCGAAAATGAATTATATTGCAGTCAGGGGAAAAGGCAATCCAAATGATGAAAACGGCGAATACAAAAACAGTATAGGATTGCTGTATGCCATTGCTTTCACTATTAAAATGAGTTATAAAGGCACCCATAAAATTGATGGCTATTTTGAATACGTTGTACCTCCTCTTGAGGGCTTTTGGTGGCAGGAAAACACAAGTGGTATTGATTATAACAGAAAAGAGGATATGCAGTTTATTTCTGTTATCAGGCTGCCTGATTTTGTAACGGAGGACGATTTTAAGTGGGCAGTTGACGAGGCAACTAAAAAGAAAAAGCAGGACTTTTCAAAGGTTGAATTTTTGACTTATGATGAGGGCGTTTGCGTTCAGTGTATGCATATTGGCTCTTATGATAACGAGCCTGAAACAGTTGATTTAATGCACAAACATATGAAAGAAAACGGTTATGAATTAGATATAACCGATAGCAGACTTCATCACGAGATTTATTTGAGTGATCCGAGAAGATGTGTTGAGAGCAAACTGAAAACAGTTATCAGACATCCTATAAAAAAGATTGATATGTAAAAGGATTGATTATACTGCATTTAAGAAAATACAAGGCTTGTGACGCACAGGCTATAACAAAGTGGTTAAAAAACGAATATGCATTTCGTCAATGGAGTGCGGACAGGTATGAAAGCTATCCGATAACGGCTGATGATATGAA
>CAMWPJ010000151.1 GCA_947176035.1 uncultured Clostridia bacterium
AAATAATCTGTTTTGCAATATAATTTATATTATTTTTCTCCTATAAAAAAACAATCTTGGAAATCTGAAAATCACCTCACCATTTTTCTGAACAGGATAAGCCTTTTTAACCTCTTCAAAAACAGCACTTTCAAACTCCGCCTTTTTATCATCCGACAAAACATCAAGATAAGGCTTAAGACCTGTTGACCGATACCATTCAATGATACTTTGCTGTGATGGCATACGATGAAAATAGGTAGTCTGCCACATTGAAAAATCGGATGATATTTCCGCCAGCAAATCAAAATATTCATCCTCTTTAAGGATATTGAATACCTTTTCAAACGGAATCAGGCTTTTCCATTCAGATCTTGCTGCAACCTCGCCGACTATTTTATGTATAGGCTCATTAAACTGATAAGGCACCTGAACCGCCATAATGCCGTTTGGAATGAGTATGCTCATCATATCGTCTAACAGCTTCTTATGATTCGGTATCCACTGAATACAGGCATTTGAAAACACTATATCAAACTTGCCTTCTAATTTATCAAAATCCTTTGTCGCATCAAAAAGCATAAAATCAAGCTCAGGATAATCAGCCTTTGCCTTTTCAATCATATTGGGTGAAAAATCGACACCGAGTATATAAGCATTCGGATAACGCTTTTTCAACACCGCTGTACTATTACCGGGACCGCAGCCAATATCAATAATACGCTTGGGTTTATCAATATTAATCCTATTAACCAGATCAATTGATGGTTGAGTACGTTCTTTTTTGAATTTTAAATATTGTTCTGAGTTCCAATCGCTCATAAAATCAACCCTTTCTATAATTTATAAAAAATCAAGCCGAAGGTTATCAACAACCTTCGGCTTTTCATACACAATCTTATAATAATGACACTACCATATCACCCATCTGTGAGGTGTTAACGGTATCAAGTCCATCTTCTGCGATATCAGGTGTTCTTACCTTGGTAAGTGCTGTATCAACTGCCTTTTCAATCGCATCTGCAGCCGCACTTTCACCAAGAGAATATCTGAGCATCATAGCGCCTGAAAGGATGGTTGCAAGCGGATTCGCCTTGCCCTGTCCTGCGATATCAGGTGCTGAGCCGTGGATAGGCTCATACATACCGAATGTGCCCTCAGCAAGAGATGCAGATGCAAGCATACCGATTGAACCGGAAATCATAGAGGCCTCATCAGATAAAATATCGCCGAAAATATTTGATGTTACAATTGTGTCAAACTGATTTGGATTGCGTACAAGCTGCATTGCACAATTGTCAACATACATATAAGAAATTTCAACCTCAGGGTAGTCCTTGCCTACCTCTTCCATAACCTTTCTCCAAAGCTTAGAAGAGTCAAGAACATTTGCCTTATCAACACAGGTAAGCTTTTTGTTACGCTTCATAGCATATTCGAAGCCTGCTTTTACAATACGCTTGATTTCAGGATAGGTGTAACGCTCTGTGTCATATGCACCAACAATGCCATTCTCTTCATAAGTTCCGCGGTCACCGAAATAGATACCGCCTGTAAGTTCACGAACAATCAGAATATCAAGCTCGTCACCGATAATTTCAGGTTTGAGCGGAGATGCTGATTTAAGCGGTGCAAAAATCTTTGCAGGGCGAAGATTTGCAAACAAACCGAGTGATTCACGGATTGCAAGGAGTCCTTTTTCGGGTCTGATTTCACTTGGGAGAGTATCCCACTTAGGTCCGCCTACTGAGCCTAAAAGCACAGCATCAGCTGCCTTGCAGGAAACCTCAGTCTCTTTTGGATAAGGCACGCCATACTCATCAATAGCAGCACCGCCTAAAAGCTGATAATCATAATCAAGTGAAAATCCGAACTTTTCCCCTGCCTTATCAAGCACCTTAATACATTCGTCAACGATTTCAGGGCCGATTCCGTCACCCTTTAATACTGTAATTTTATAATTTTTCATAATTCACACCTCATTAACAAACATCAAATATACCGGGCATTGTATCATCACGCATTGTGTCAGTCTGGTCACGATTGATTGCACAGATGATGCCCTTCATAGATGCGTAGCTGATATTGTGGCTTACGCCGATACCAAATACATCCTTGCCCTGTGGGTTTTTCAAGTGAATATAGCTGATAGCCTTTGAGTCTGAGCCTACAGCGATAGCATGCTCACTGTAATCAACGAACTCATAGCCTGTGAGTCCTACCTTGTTCATAGCCTGACAAAATGCGCCAATAGGTCCTGAGCCTGTACCATCAATTTTAACCGGCTTATTGTCCTTATATTTAAGCTCGCCTTCGAAGTGAACAGAGGTTAAATAATCTGCTTCATTCTTCTCTTCGCTGATTTTATAATTAACCAATCTGTAAGGACCGCAAACATTTCTGTATTCCTTCTGGAACAGGTCGAAAATTTCAGATGTTTTAAGCTCCTTGCCCTTTTCGTCACAAGCTTTCTGTACAACTGCACCAAATTCAGGGTGCATAGCCTTTGGCATCTTAATGCCGTATTCATTCGCAAGGATATAGGCTGTACCGCCCTTACCGCTCTGTGAATTGATACGGATAATCGGCTCATATTCTCTGCCAACATCAGCAGGATCTATAGGAAGATAAGGCACCTCCCACATATCTGTGCCACTTTCGTCCATATACATTTTGCCCTTGTTGATAGCATCCTGATGTGAACCTGAGAACGCTGTGAAAACAAGCTCGCCTGCATAAGGATGACGAGGCGGAACAGTCATTTTGGTTGTTCTTTCATAAACCTCTTTGATCTTATTGATATCGTGGAAATCAAGCTCCGGATCCACACCCTGTGTCCACATATTAAGGGCGAGTGTTACAATGTCAACATTACCTGTTCTTTCACCATTGCCGAAAAGTGTACCCTCAACTCTGTCTGCACCTGCCATAAGAGCAAGCTCAGCAGCAGCAACGCCTGTTCCTCTGTCATTATGAGGATGAAGCGATATGATAGCAGCCTCACGATTTGGCAGATGACGGCAGAAATATTCAATCTGGTCAGCATAGCCGTTTGCAGTTGAGCCTTCAACTGTTGACGGAAGATTAAGGATAATCGGATTCTCCTTCGTGATATGAAGTTCCTCCATAACCTGTCGGCAAATCTCAACTGCATTATCCATTTCAGTACCTGTAAAGCTTTCAGGACTGTATTCAAAACGGATATTTGTTTCCGGATTCGTTTTCTTTTGCTCTTCTGTTAATTCATAGATAAGCTTAGCACCTTTAACAGCAATATCAATTACACCCTGCATATCTGTTTTGAAAACAACCTTACGCTGAAGTGTTGAGGTTGAGTTATAAAAATGCACAATTACATTTTTAGCACCCTTAATAGCCTCAAAGGTCTTCTTGATAAGATGCTCTCTTGCCTGAACAAGCACCTGAATGGTTACATCATCAGGAATATAGCCGCCGTCGATAAGTGTTCTGAGAATTTCATACTCTGTCTCACTTGCTGACGGAAAGCCAACCTCAATTTCCTTAACACCGATATTAACGAGTGTAGAAAAAAGCTCGAGCTTTTCCTGTAAGTTCATAGGATCAACAAGTGCCTGATTACCGTCACGCATATCAACTGAGCACCATACAGGAGCCTTTGTGATTGTATTATTGGGCCATGTACGATCCGGAATGTCTATCGGCTTGAAGCCGACGTATTTTTCATACCCTTTTTTCATAGTTATCAATCTCCTTTTACTTTTGATTTGCACAGGAGCAAAAAATAAGCCCCTATACACAGTTGGTATAGGGACGTAATATATACGTGGTACCACCCTATTTCAGCAGAATAATCTGCCCTTTAGCATCAATCAATGCCTTTGCCGATAACGCCGCAACACGGCTGTTCCTATTCATTTCTATTCAAAACAGCAACTCCGCAGAGAGCTATGCACCATATAACCTGTATTGACTCACACCAGCCGCCAACTCTCTTAAACTAAATCATAAGGTCTTTTTCTGCATCATAGTTTTTACTTGGGTACTATTTAGTTGTAAGGATATTATATCAAATAATAAATATTTGTCAAGTAAATTATTGTTTAGAGTGCAATAAATCACCCATAACCGCACACGGGATAAAAACACGAATAATATGTCACAATAACAATATAGAGCAATTTACAAATAACCCGTATAAACAACTTTAAAACATACGCAGGTATCGAACCAGCGTATGTTTTGCGTGCTTTTTGTCTTTTGCTCGGGG
>CAMWPJ010000152.1 GCA_947176035.1 uncultured Clostridia bacterium
GTGGTAAAATAGCCAATATAAATATGACAGATTTTGATATGAAATCATTATACTTGTGCAATTATGTGGGCAGTATTATTGGTTATGGTTCTATTTTAGAAAATTGTAAAAGTAATGGACAAATAGACGCTTTATGCCAAAATGGTGGTGGATTAGTAGGTTATGCAAGTTATATTAATGATTCTGTTAGCAATGTAACTTGCAATTTCAAGTGTACAGATAAAAATACTAGTGGATTTTTTGGCGGTATTTGTGGAAGTGGTGGAACAATTAAACATTCTGAAAATCACGGAACAGTATATGCCGAAAGTATAATTTCAAGCTATATTGGTGGTATTTCTGGTAAAGCTTCATTAATATCCAAGTGTTATAATAATGCAAATTTAAAACTGAAGCTGTCTGGTAGCAATTCAATACATCCAGAAGCACACATTGGGGGAATTTCTGCTTATTCTAATAATGTTGATAATTGTTATAATTTAGGTGATTTAAATGGAATTTCAAATTATTCTGTTATGATTGGCGGAATTGTTGCAAGATCATTTGAATGTACAATTACAAATTGTTATAGTGCACAAAATGAAATGTATGGAAGCACTCCTAGTATTCCTGGAAGACATTATGGTGGAATAATTGGTTACTCAAGTTATAATGAAACCTATGTAAACAATTGTTATTACAAATATTCTTCATTATGTAGCACTTCAAAATATCAAAATACAAATTCCAAAAAATTATCTGAAAATGAATTAAAAGAGAAATCTAATTTTATAAATTTCGATTTTGAAAACATTTGGAATATTGATGAAAATATAAATAATGGTTTACAGTATTTAAGATAATTACACAATTTTAACACCGAGTACAAAATTGTACTCGGTGTTATTTTGCGAAAAGCTGATTTATCATAAAATTGTGTGTTGGTTGCTCTTATGCAATCGCAACAGGAAAAGGCTTGTACAACTTTTTATTTTTCAAAAACCGCCTATTTTAGCGGGTTTTAGCCGTTTCTTACTCTAACGTTATACTTACAATGTCGTACCCTCTGCGGCAAGGTCTTCATTGAGGTCTGCAATCGTATCGCCTTTAACTTCCATGCTTGCAGCACTCCAAGGGAATCCACTTGCTGCTGTTGGGTATACGCCTGTCGTGTGGTCAACAAAATATGATGCAAAGGCAGGATTATTCTCAATTTCCTTTTCTGTAAGATTTCTTGTCAACTGGTGTACCATTGTGCCTATCATTTCAAGATGCCCTAATTCGTTGTCACCACAATGTTAGAAGTGATGGCTATAAAAAGAAAATCTCAAGCCTGAAACTGTTTTCAATAAAGCGATTGCCCTTGCATGGCAGGTCATTATAATATTCAATGCGTTTGATAAAACTCTTTAAGAATTTGTTTTTGTCGGCAGCAGGTAATTCAGGATTTTGTATTACATCAATCGCCTGTGACAGTTTATATATTTTTTCCTCATAGGAAACGGCTTCAGGAACTGCCTGTTCTTGTGCTTCTATTGCTTTGGTTAATTGAATACGGCGCTCATTAAGTGCAGCATTCCTTTTCAGGAATACATCCTCGCTATATATGCCCCTTTCAAGAAAATCATACAATTTTGATTGCTGACTATCCAGAGAGTCAAGGTCTTTTTTTAAGGTGTTCAGAATGGATTTCTGAAGAGCAGAAGAACCGCCATCATCATTGTTTAGTTTGAATTCAAAATCAGCAAGATGAATTTTCAATGCCGATATTATTGCTTTTTCAAATTCATAATAATCGACTGATGGTGTGTGACAGTGTGATTGTTGGTTGCAACACAATCGAGGATTACATCTGTAATTTCCGCTTTTATCCTTAAATGTTTGATAAAACATAGAGCGACCGCAAGTTCCACACTTAATAAGTGTAGCAAATGGATTTCTGATTTTTAGTTCTCCACGGGAGCGAGCATTTCGCCCGGATTTTTCCTGAGCCATATTATATAATTCCTCATCAATGATTGCATCGTGCAAGCCGTCAACAATTATAATATCATCGGATTTGCCCCTTGGTCTTTTCTTTGTGGCATTTCCGTATTCATCAGTGGTGATTACTGTTTTTTTATAGTTCCACCTTATCTTGCCTATGTATGTAGGATTTCGGAGCATTTCACGAATAGATGCAGGTGACCAATATTCATTATACTGGGGCTTAATTCCTCGGCGATCAAGTTCGCTTGCTATCTGGTTGCAGCCCATATCTTTATTAACATAAAGGTCAAACATAAGGCGAACAACATCGGCTTGCTCGTTTGGTACAAGTGTAAATTGCTTGCCCTTTTTTGCTTTATCATATCCATAGGGAGGATGTTGACCGATAAAGCATCCCTCTTTGACGGATTCGAGCCTGCCACGATTTAGAATAAACTTGATATATTCAAGGTATTCATTGCCTTGCTGCAGTGTCATTTGAAAATACTTCAAATCATATTGGTCTTGCAAATCAAAGGTTTTTGAGGGAGTTATTATCTTTATGTTGTTATATCTGAAAACACGAATCAAAGTACCACAGTCGAGCATATCGCCACGAGATAAACGCTGAGGCTCTACAACAAGTATTGCTTTGTATTTATCACTGTTTGCCGTTAGAGATAATACCTTTTTTATTTCAGGTCGGCTGTCAATGGTTTCGCCTGAAGCAACTTCCTTGTAAATGTTTTCAGCAGGAATAAGATGTCCGAATGTTTTCAGAGCATATTCCTGCAATATATTTTCGTGTCTTGAAAGAACCTCCTCAACTGTTTCACTTTCCGAATCAGCTCGGCTCTTACGCAAGTATATAATTATTTCATTAACATTGTATTGTTCCACCTGCAACGCTCCTTAATAATAGATATGCTTATAAAAGGGCATAAAAATACCCTGTTGCAAAAATGCAGCAGGTGTGATACAATATTACTTGTTCAGGGCAATGTTGTATCACAACCTTGCTTTTACCTCTTGGCTACTGCTAATAGTCGAGAGGTGTTTTTTTATTAAATTATTTCTTTATTGAAAATTTCTTCATATTCAACGCTGTATAAATCTAAAGATAGATTGTTTTCATCAAATGGCACTTCTTTTTTGATGAACTTTTTGCGATATCTAGATACAATAGTATGTACTTTTGATAGTGTTTGCTCATTAAACTGTAAAACAGCATATTGTTTGTTAAGTTCGTTTGAAATTATATCATCATTTTCTGAAATCCATTTTAGATAAGTTTTTGTAATAGCATTATATTTTGGCTTGTTTTCTGCCTTAAAGTCTTTGAAAATTTCTTTTATAATTGAAACAGGGATTGTAGAAAATGCATCAACATAATTTGAGAGAATTTCTATACAAAAACCATTTGTTATTAAGTCAAGATAGTTAGGAAATTCAGACTTATCAAAAATAAAAGACCTTTGTGATGAATATGCCGCAGTGCAACAAATATCATAGAGCGCTTTTTGAACTTCAACATCTAATGAAAATATTTTAGAACTTAAATCGTATTTGTTTATACCAACATCAAAATTGCCATCAAAAAGTTTGAGTTCCATTGCTAATCTATATATGTGTTTACAAGGTAATTTTCTTCGTTTGAAATCACCACAAGGGCAAAAGTCAAGAGTAACTTCATAAGGATTTTTTCCTGATCCCTTGAAGCTTCCTGATTGCTTGTCATAATCAATCGCAGCAGGTGTTAAATCTGCTGATTGTGCTTTTTTGATTCGTTTTAATTGTTCATTATCGTTATGTATCTCTATGTTCCAATTTCCAAAGCTCATATAATGCTCCTTATTTAATGCCGTTCTATATGAACGGCTTTATTTTTTACTATGTATATAATCTTCAAAATTCTTATAGACCTGTCTTTCCAAGGGATTTAAAAAGAATTTGTTTCTATCATATAAAATTTTCATTCGGTTTGCCCGGTATTGTGCTGCCTGCATTGAGATGCAACAAGTATCAGAAATTTCCTTTGCAGTATGCAGGTCAAGACCTTTAAGCACACAAGCAGGTGCTAAAAATCGAATAGCAAACATATCGGCAGCTTGTTCCTCGTCAGGCTTATTTATTGTTCCTGCGGTTCTATACATACCTGAATCTGTCAGTGAATGACCTAAAAAGATATGTCCAAGCTCGTGGGCTATTGTAAATCGGCACCGTTCTCTTATATTAGTATCATCATAAATGATATACCACTTATTATTGGAATAGATGC
>CAMWPJ010000153.1 GCA_947176035.1 uncultured Clostridia bacterium
ATGTTAATCTATTGACAATCATTTTAGTTGTGATAGAATACTGCTTGTGAGGTGGTTTGTTTTATTTTTTAACCTACCGTATATTTGATAAAGGAGATGTTTTAAATGAAAAAAAGTAAGCGTTTAATCAGTCTGTTTTTAGCAATGCTTATTCTTTTGTCCTCATTTACAGTGTGTTTCAGTGCATTTGCTGACGAGGCTGAAGAAAAAAGTGCGGCAGCAGTTTCTGATGCTCAGGCGGCAATTGATGAGTTCTATAATGTAAGAACTGCACTGTTCACGCCTACAAATGCTAACTACGAAAAATCAGTTGCAGCATTTGATGATGCGGCAGCAAAGCTCAAAGCATTAAGCTCTGACGAAAAGCTTGCACTCGGAGCTAATTATTACACCTTCTTTCTTTACTATGCTACCGAAAAGGTAGGTCGTGAAGAGGCCGGTCTTACAAGCTCAAATGCGAAGGTTTATGGTTCAAGTAATCCTGATGGCTTAAAAGCCTTAACCAATTTGGTTGGTGATTTTCCAAAGGATTGGCAGCAGGCTATTGATGTTATGAGCGAAATCTATGTTAAGGTTGATGGAACACTTTTCAATTCTTCATTCGATTTCCAGAAGAAGAATGCCGGATATGAGCATTATGACAGCACAGTTGCTGCAATCTCAACCTTATCACCTGAGGGTATTAAGTTCGCCAATAGTGTGTATCCATATGGTGATGCTTTCTATTTCTATACAATGTCACCGACAAGTGATAACAATTATCTCACTGATAATATCGGAAGATTGACATTTAACTATTATCAGGATAAAGCAGGCAAGAATGATCCTTCTTCTGTAAGTTATTCTACATTTATGCAGGGCAGCAGTGGTTCAAGAACATGGAAAGATGGTCATAGTGCTGTTACATATAAAGCTGCATATGAAGAAATGAATATTAAATATCTTGAAGACAGTGCTCCATATGCAAGAGCAGCATATGAAAAAATGGTTGATATATTTGCACCTGTTTTCGGCGATAACTTTAAAACTGCAGCAAATCTTGCATATGAAACAGGTATGAAAAACTTTAACGCAGAAAAGGTTACAGAAGCTGAAATTGAGGCGGTTGATGCTGCGATAAATGCTGTTGAAGATACGCTTGCAAGCAAAGTCCTTTCAAAAATTATGGGACATTCATATCTTTATGTTGCATCTTCTCTTACTTATAAATTAGGCAGTTCAGATGCTTATAATGAAGAGGTTGATGCAAATACCGTTTACAGCAATCAGATTTCACATGCTAAGAAAAATGTAACTGCGCTTGTAAACGATTTGCAGAATGTTGTAAATAATAACAGACTTATTGCTTTTGTTGATTTTATGAAGACAGTTGATGAAAGCAAGCTTACTGATGCAATTGTTAAAGAGGCTATAGATAAATATCACGCAATGAGTGGTGAATATCAGGGTAAAGTTCCTGCAGATGTAAAGGAACAGCTTGTTAATATTGCAACAAAAGGCTTTATTGAGTTCATGAATTCTGTTGATATGAATAATATTACAACAGCGGTTCAGGAGCAGGCGTATGCTAAATATAATTTGATGGATGAGTTCAGGTCAACTATTTCATCAGAGCTTTATGACAAGTATGTTCTTGTTCAGGGTCCGATTATGGATATGAACAACTTTGCAAATGAAATTGCAAAATTCCAGACAACTCCATTTGCACGTCCTGAGAACAGTGAGGTTGCTTGGACAACAGGTGGTATTCAGAGTGCAGTAGATGAACTCTGGAATCTTGTTGCTAACACACTTGTGCCTCTTATTGCTAAGAATATTGACCTTTCAAACGGCCTTGACAATATTCTCAAAGATAATCTTTATCAGCCTTCAATTATCGAGGCAATCTTTGATCTTTATGCTACCTTGATTCAGGATGAAAGTGAAATTGAAGTAGACGCTATGGGCAGCAAGATGAAGTTCAAACTCGGTCAGATTATCAGCTGGATTATTACAACTGATAAGATTGTTGATTTCCTTTCAGCAGATGGTGACAAGTATGCAGGCGCAATTGCTAAGATTAAAGCAGTTGAGGGTGCTAATGCTACCGAGAAAGTTGTAAATCTTGCAAATGTAACCTTTACAGCAGAGGATTTCGGTTTTAAGGCAGGCGATCGTGAGGGCTTTGCAGATGCACTTCTTGCAGTTCTTCGTCCTATAACAACACTCCTTGCTCCTGACGGAAAAATCAAGGCAATGGGACTCTTGAATGTTGATGTTAATATCAAGATGTTTGACTATATGACATCAGATGGTAAATACCAGACAGGTGTTTATGCTTCACTTATTCCTTTGCTTGAGCAGATTGGTATGGTTGGTCTTCCTACACAAGCAGAGTACAAGGCAAAATATGAGGCAGTGAGAGAAGAGCAGGGTGCTTATATTGCGGCAGACTATTTCTTAAAGCCTGTTATTGATCATCTCTTTACAGATGTTGTTGATGTTGTATCACCTGATCCTCTTAACGGTCTTATTAAGGTGCTTCCTCGCATTGCTTATATCATTGATAACGATATGATTAACGCAGCACTTGGCGAGGCATCAAAGTCATTCGGTCTCTTAAGTGAAATGCTCAGCGGTCTTGATTTATCAAAGGATGTAATCAATAATATGATTGCTCAGCCTATTGATCTTTCGGGTCTTACCGGTTCAGAGCTTACAATTACACTTCCTCCGATTAATTGGACTAAACTTGCTAACTGCTGCACACTCCAGGCAGTTGAAAGCTCATCAGATTTCAATAAGTATTTCATTCTCAGAAATGGTGATACTGATTCAGCTTTCTCAACAATTTTTTACTATGTTTATCAGGTAGTATTTGCAGACGCTGATGTATATGCCGCTGTAAGAAAGCTTGTTACAGATAATCTGGGCGGTCTTGCATCAATGGTTACAAATTATACAGATGCTTGGACAAAGATTGGTGCTGTAGCTACCTATGGTGAGGTGCTTGAACTCCTCGGTACTCCAACAGGTGATGAAATCGAAAAGCCTTCAACTCCTGTAGATCCTGAAAATCCGGAGAATCCTTCAAATCCTGATAAGCCAAACAATGGCGGAAACTCAGGCTCATCAAATATTTTAGATAAGATTAAGGATCTCCTTGGTCTCGGCAATAAGGGTGATAAGGATAACGGTTCATCATCATCTTCTTCAGACAGAAACAATTCTCTGATTAAGAAAAAGAATACCAATAATCCTTTGATTCCTAAGACTGGCGGCGAAAGCACCGCGTATGTAATGACAGCTGTATATGCAGTGCTTGCAGTTGCAATCGTATCAGCATTTGTTGTATATAAGAAGAGAAAGAGCAGCGAAACCGCTGAATAAATAAAATTTTACCTCCTTGGTGTTATTTATCATCACAGCTTAGCTAAGTGTATAAAAAATGCCAATATAAAAAGCAGGGTGGAGTAATCCACCCTGCTTTAGTTTTATTTTAATTGTACAAATCATAGTAATAAAAATGGCAAAAGATGCTTGCTGACTCTAAAAATATAATTGCTTGGATATTTGATAAAAATGATTCTGATTTTATTATGCCTGTAAATTTTACTATGAATAATACGGTTAACGGACAATTTGTTATATATGAATATATAAAATGAAAAAGGATTAATATATAATAATTCCTCAGCTCTCGATGTGTTGAGGTTTTTCTTTTTTGAAAATAAATGTTTTTACTTTCATCCTGAAGCCAACACTAATTTATTGGAGAAAGAAACAAAGCGTACTAAAGTACGTGTATGACTTATTAAGAAATTTGTAAAATTTTGTTAGCCCCTTTGGTGAGGTGAACAAAATGGCTGCAAATGAGAAACTTAAAAATTGTTTGAGAAAAAATCTGTTAATCAAGCGTGATGAACTGAATATAACTCAGGAAAGAATGGCAGAGCTTCTTGATTTGTCGCGTAAGGGATATCAAAAGCTTGAATCTGGTAAAAGTTTTTGCTCAGGAGAAACATTAGTTAATTTCGTAAATAATTTTGATGTTGATGCGCAACAGCTTTTCTCAGAATTCAGCAAAGCAATTGAGAATTCGGAAGAGTAAAGTGTGTCCCTGTGCCTTGATTGGCACAGGGATTTAT
>CAMWPJ010000154.1 GCA_947176035.1 uncultured Clostridia bacterium
GATTAGATAAGTTATTTATTGAATAAGTATCTTTATTCGATAAGTTATTTATTGTGTCGGATTTTCCAAAATAGGTTTTTCCTAAATAGGATTCTCCAATCTGGTCCACATTGGATTTTCCCATTTGGACTACATTGGATTTTCCAATCTGGATTATTTCGTTCGCTGACGTACCGTCATCATATGTTTTAGTACCAAGTGTGTTATTATTTGAATCAACGGGTTCATCAGAAACGTATTCGGTTTTGGATGCATCAGAATTGTTTTCAGTTTCTTCTGTTACAGGTTGTTCGTGAATCGAGTATTCAGTACATTGAAGTCTGCCAAGTTCATCACGAGAGCGGGTGCGGCTTAAATAGCCATTTTTTTCAAGTTCAGATATCTGTGCCCTTATTGCATCAATTCCGTCAGAACTGAGCGATACAAGCCCTTTTAAGGTCATATCCCAATTGGGAGGAAGTGAGAGCATAATGGTCAATAGACCTTTTGCTTTATTTGAGAGTTTTTTATCTTGTAAGTGATAATTTGAGATAATTGTGTAGTTTTCTTTTTTCTCTACACGAAAAATTGTCGTTGCCATTTAAACAGTCCTTTCTTTTTTTATTTAGGTTGAATTGTGAATTTATTGCATTTTGAGTAAGAAGAATATCTGCATTGCTTATTACCATATGCTAAATTCGGATAATCGCATTTTGCAGTTTCCAACCAATCTGATTTCAGAGCTTCAAGTTTATTTCTTAAAACAGTACATTCAGATTTAATATATTGCACTTTTTCACCGTTAAACAAAAAGTTATCAATGACATCTTTATTGTTTGGAAGAAACAGCGCTCGTTCATATTTTTTTAGCTTAACGGAGCAATCATCAATAGATTTAGCAAGTTGTTCTAAATGATTATCTCTATCAAGCATCAAAGTGATATACATTTGCACATTTGTAGGTGTTACAGGATATGTACGCCACATATTAGCTGTTTTGATAGATGAAACAATCCAAGCATTTATTTTATCTGTTGATATTTCATTAATCCTGCACGTGGAATAACATTTTTCAAGACAAGATATAATTGCTTTATCCGTCTGATGGGCATTCATATATTCCTTAATTTCAGCTCGGTTAAATAAATCAGAAGAGCTGCTTTTTTCTGAAAGATATTTGTCAAACGTTTCGCCACTTTTAGAAAGCTGCCTTATTTCTTCATAATCCATTTTTGTACGTAACTCGAAATAGGGAATAATATTATCTGAAAACTCCCACGGTAATACATCACCTTCAAAACCATATCTTGCTGAAGCTTTTTCACCGTATCGTTCAATTTGTGCATACTGCTCAATCTGCAGACAAATATCCATTGAGCTTTGATTGTACTCAATAGATAATCCACTCCAAAGAGTTCCTTTTTCAACGCCATATGCACCCAAGCCACGATTGTTTATATCATTTATAAACTTAACTGCAGTACCGCCTGAATGTTGCCATTCATTAAGATTTTTATTGTAATCATCTATCAGACAGCAGTCAGAATTAATTTCACCTATGAACTCCGATTTATCAGCTCCTGCAGGAGTGAATATCATCTGTTCATCTGTGAGCTGTGGTAAATAACGATGCAGCCATTCTCTTTTTTCACTTTCAGCAAATGGAGGATCAGTGTCAAGGACAGCACTTAATATATAAAACTTTGTATTAGGATTTCTGTCTATACAAATAGATAAGCCGTTCAAGAAATTCTCAAACGGCTTTAGGTTATTATAAAATCCTTGTGTCCACATTGCTTCGATATATTGATGTTCTGTATCGTGAAATCGGCACAGTGTACCATCCATATCTATGTAGATTCTTTTAAGCATTGATTAATATTGATTCTCCTTTTTTATGATATAATCAAGCAATTTATTTTCTTTAATTGCATCCTGCAGCTCAATTACATCATTAACTTCAGATAATGATTTTGAAAATCCTACCATCTGCTTTGCGCTTAATGATAAAATAGTCTTTTCGTCAGAATATCCGGCAGACACGACCCTTTTAATAGTATTTATATGCTTATTATCAATCTTCGTCATTATAATCCTCCTCGCCTTCGATATAGTAAGTCATACACCTTGAGGTTGGTGCTACTTCTTCCACTGATACCTCAACATAAATTTCTGCGAGCAGCTTTGCATATTCTTCAGTAACCGCTTTGAATGTTTTTTCAAAAATCTGTTGAATATATTCAATTTGTGATTTCACATTATGGTCAAAGTCAGAACTCCGAATCAGAGCAGAAACATTCTGTTCGCTAATTGATAAAGTTACTTGGTCAAAATTTACTGATAAATTAATAATAGGTGTATCAGTGTTAATATTTGAATTCAACATATTATCTTATCTCCCTATAATTTTTACTTTTTAACTTTTTGCTTAATTGTATCAATCGGTCATAATCTTTTTTATATTCATCAAATCTACTTTCTCCAAAAAGACTAATGTATGTTTTTTCATCTATAATGCGGGTGTTTCTTAAGGATGAAAGAAAATCTTTCACAGTATCTTCGTGAACAAAATGACTTTCTGTATCATCGCAAATACTTGCTTCAGATAATTGAGCCCAATATCCGTCACTATCTTTCCATACCAAATCAATGTAAATCTGATATTTTTTAGGAATATTGATGTTTGTATTATTCTCCAATTAAAATCATCTCCTTTTTATAAAAATCGTTTTTAATTATCTATTGTAAATAAATTACTGTTTCCTTACAGAGATTTATTCTGAATAGCAGAGGAACATAACTAATTTCTGTTTTTGAAACACTTAAATTCGAGTGCAGATGACTGATATCTTGCTGTACTCTTTTTCTTTTACCCTGAAAGTAAATTCCGTTTGGTAGAATAACTTTTACTCTGTCAGATTTCTTCAGAGAATTTAAAACATCATCTACTGTTTGCATAATATTAACTCCATTATCTCTTTTAAATTTTTCTCTTTGCTCGTCTGCGAGCATTAAGTTCGTCTTTGTTTTTGTGCCAATATTCACGACGTTTGTTAAGTATTTCTTCTCTGTGTTCCTGACGATATTTTTTAGCATAATCTGAACATTTTTGCTTATTATTTTCGTAATATACTTTGCTTCGTTTTTTCCTAATAGCACTATTTTTTTTGTAATACAAAGCATCATATTCTTTTTTATTGTTCCAGGTTGGAAGTATACAATCATCATATTTACATTCAGCACAATTTTTGTCACACAATCCTTCAAACAATATGCTATCAAACTCGGTTTTCGGTTTTGTTTTTTGTCTATATTGCCTTTGATATTCCATTTTATATTCGTGATTTCTTTTACAATAATCACTTCTTTTACGTTTTAATTCACCCCATAAATAGTTGTAATAACGGTATTGTTCTTGATGATATCTAACTTCTGCTCTATTCAATGGAACAGGTCTGATAACACGATACACTCTACTATCGGGTACAAATGGCTTTTTAGGTAATTGAGAACACAAATGATACAATCTGCAATCTTTATGAGAAGGACAGCAAAAATATTGTGGATATATGCATACAGGGCGTACATTGCTCATTTTTTTACCTCATACCTTTTGCATTAGTAGCATTCAGGAAAACAGGGATCTTTTTTTCTTGACTTCTTGTATACGTATCCTTTTTCAACCTTTTCATATAAGTAAAAAGTTTCATTGTCACGTGTGATTACATATATGGTGCTGCCGTTATTAAACGTAAGATTAATTGCTTCTGATTTCGGCAGCTTTGATAATATTTCATTAACTTTCTTTGGCATTTTGTTTTTCCTTCCTTTTAAAATTTCCGGTTGAACCCATACTCACCGGAATTCAGTTTTCTGACCAAAACTGAAATAGTTTTTAACACAGCTGTTGGGATGAAAAGGAGGCTTATGAAAAAAGTTAGTAAGTATTTTATAAAATAGGATTATTATTGATTTTAATGTGTTAAATTAAATTCTTTTTATATGTTTTCTTAAACACTCATCACATTTAAATGCACTATTATCTTTTACCTCTATAATTTTTGTTTCTGTAATAGTTTAACTACATCCTTTGATT
>CAMWPJ010000155.1 GCA_947176035.1 uncultured Clostridia bacterium
CTATATTGTTAGTAAAAGTCAATATAGACAAGTGTTACCAAGTTTGGTATAATATTATCCAAACGAGAGTTAAACTGAAATAAAATATTTTCGGAGAAAGAAAAATGATAGTTAGAGTAAATAAAGATAATCTTAACGAATATGAGGAATTTATAAAAAAACATCCTAAGGGACTTTTTCAGCACTCATCGAAGTGGGCGAAAGTTAAATCGGCTTGGAAGTTTGAAGCTATAATGTTAAAGGATGATGACGGAGAAATCAGGGGTGCAGCAGCTGTCCTCATACGATCGATTCCTATAATTAAAAGTTCGCTTATGTATTGCTGCCGCGGTTTTGTTTGTGATGAAAATGATTTTGATACCTTTGACAAGCTCTTCGATGGTTTACTTGAAATCGGTAAGGAATATAATGCTTACTGCCTTAAAATCGACCCTGAAATTGTGATTGAAAATACTGAATATAAGAATCATGTTCTTGGCAAAGGATTTGTTGAACTCAATCCCGGCTGTATGGACTTTGAAAATGTACAACCAAGATTTGTTTACTGCTTTGACTACAACGAATTAAGTGAGGAAGAGCTTATGCTCACCTTTAAATCCGACTACAGGAACAGAATCAGAAAAGCACCTAAAAAGGGTGTTGAGGTTAAAATCTGCGGTAAAGAAGCACTTGATGATTTTGTAAGAATTATGAGTGAAACAGGAGAACGAGACGGTTTCTCCACCAGACCCAAGGAATATTTTGAAAAAATACTTGACTGCATGACAGATGACGCAAGACTTTATATGGCATACTATAACGGACAGGCTATCGCAGGAACTATCGCTATTAAATGGGGACAAAATGTTATGAAGTACCAATACGGTGCCTCTTCAAATGCTCATCGTAATGTTTATCCAAACTACGCTTTGCAGTGGGCAATGATGCAATGGGGAATGGAGTGCGGATGTAAGGTATATGATTTCGGCGGCATTTCCGGTGACTGTCAGAATCCTGACAATCCACACTACGGACTGTGGAGATTCAAGCACGGCTTTGGTGGATATATGAAGGAATTTGTCGGCGAATTTGATTATGTAATCAACAAGCCTGTTTACAAATTATACAACCTTGCAACAAAGGTGCTTGAAAAAATCAGATAAAAGATTGGTAAAAATATGAGCAGATATATAATTGACACAAAAAAACTTGAAGAGAATATAAATCTTATTAAGAAAAAAGCAGGAGTTCCGTTAATCGGTGTAGTCAAAGGCAACGGCTATGGTTTTGGAATAAAGGAATTTTCAAAAATTCTTAAAGATAACGATATTCAAACCTTTGCTGTTACAGAGGTTGACGATATTAATGAGCTTAAAAGTGTTCTTGGCAATGAGGATATACTTGTTATGCGTTCAACCTGCATTGAATATGAGGCTGAAGTAATCGCAAAAAACAGTTGTATTGCAACAATCGGCTCACTTGAATCAGCGTGCGTTATGAATGATGCCTCGGAAAAGCTCAATGTTAAAACAAAATGTTATTTAAAAATTGATACAGGTATGGGCAGATATGGCTTTATGGCAAGCGAGATTGAAGATGCAATAAAATGCTACAGCTTTGAAAATCTTGAGTTTATCGGTGCTTACACACATTTTTCATCTGCTTTTACAAACGAAGAGCTCACTAAAGCACAGTGCGAACTTTTCAAAGACACAATGGCACAAATTCAAAAAGCAGGAATCAACATCGGTACACTTCATGCAGCTAACTCCCCTGCTCTGCTCAATGTTGATAATGTATGCCTTGACAGTGTCAGAATTGGTTCCGCTTTTACAGGCAGAGTTATAACAAAAAATAAAACCGAGCTGAACAGACTTGGTTCACTTGAGGCAGATGTTATTGAAATCAAAACGGTACCTGCAGGCTACTCAATAGGTTATAACGGACTTTATACAACGAAAAGAGAAACAAAAATCGCAATTGTTCCTATCGGTCATTATGACGGCTTTGGACTTGTCAAGAAAAAGGAAATTGCAGATTTCCATTCCGTGCTGTCACAGCTTAAGAAATTCCTGAAAAAACAACAAATGTATGTAAAAATTAATGGCAGAATGTACAGCGTTATAGGTGAAGTCGGGCTTTCACACACAGCGGTTGATATAACAGGCAGTGATGTTAAGCTTGGCGATGTTGCAAGTGTTGACATTTCACCTCTTATGGTCAATCCAAGAATACCGAGAATTTACAAATAAACAGCAAAGCAGGAGAATATACAATGGCAGACAACAAAAAGAATTTTGAATTTTCAGTTGTTATTCCAATATATAATGTTGAAAAATATCTGGAGGAAACAATTCTCTCCGTAATAAATCAAACATACGATTTTAAAAACAACATTCAGATGATTCTGGTAAATGATGGCTCACCTGATAACAGTGAAGCAATCTGCCTGGAATATCAGAAAAAATATCCTGATAATATCATTTATATTAAACAGAAAAACAGTGGTGTAAGTGCTGCACGAAATAACGGACTACAACATGCACAGGGTAAATATATCAACTTCCTTGATTCGGATGATACATGGGAGCCCGATGCTTTTGCAAACATTCATAATTTTGCCAATGAACATCCGGACGCAGAAATTTTTTGCTGCCGAATGCAGTTTTTTGAAGCATCAACACGACCGCATCCGTTAAGTGACAAATTTACCGAAAACCGCATAATTGATATCCACAATGAAGAGGAATACACTTCTGTTCATCTTCATGTTACCTCCTCATTTTTCAAAACAGAAATTGCAAAAACCATGCAATTTCAGGAGAATATGGTTTTGGGTGAAGATGCACTTTATCTGAACAGTCTGATTCTCAAAGCTGGAAGATATGCTGCAATGGCAGATACCCAGCATAATTACAGAAAGAGAGCTGTTAAAACCTCGGCAATACAGACCAAAGAGACAAATCTGCATTTTTATGGCGAAACAATTGAAAAGTTTTACGGCGGTCTGATAAAAGCTTCACTCGATAATTACAACAAGGTTATACCATACATTCAAAACCTTCTGGCATATGATATAGGCTGGCGCGTAACATATCCACAGCCGGAAATATTATCGCAAGAGGAATTTGACAGCTATTGCGATGATTTGTCAGAAGTGCTTTCATATGTCGAGGATATTTATATTCTCAAAAATCCGCTACACCGCTCAATATGCAAAAAAAGAGCCATATTAAAATTAAAATACAAAGAAGACATATTGTTCAACGCTATGACCTATGACAAGGAACTGAACAAAGTATTCTTCAAAGATATTCTTATGGCAAATGTGCCGAAGAATGTTAACAACTGTGAAATATATAATATTGAACATCACGGCAAAAACATACTGATTGAAGGCTTGATAAAAAAATGGATTATTGACGCAAAGTGCACAACTGATTTTGGATTTGATTTTAACGGCAATCAATATCCCGTTCAATTAGAGCTCTATCCTCACGCCGGCGAGGAAACCATGTTCGGCACAGACTACAGATATTATCAGTTTTCTATTAAAATCCCATTTGACAACACATTTAAGAACACTCGTACACAATGGCTGACGCCTTATTTATATTTCGATGAAGAAAAATGCCCAATGGCAATGTCCTGCGGAGGAAAGCGTATGCTCAACACCAAACTTTGCAGTGCTGCATACAATATAATGGATGATCATCATTTTTACGCTACACCAAAGGGAGTTAAATTTTTCAAACCTGAAAAGCCATTTTTATCCCATGCCAAAGCTGAGTTAAAAATGGCAAAATGGCTTATAAAGAATAAAGAATTTGGTGTACTTTTTATCAGAATACTTTATTATTTCACAAAGCTTTTCAAGAAAAAGCCGTTGTGGATTATAAGTGACAGACAGACAGTTGCCAACGATAACGGCGAAGCATTTTTCAGATACTTGTCACAAATCAAGCCAAAGGATATAAATTATGAATTTGTAATCAACAAGGGATGCTCAGATGAAAAG
>CAMWPJ010000156.1 GCA_947176035.1 uncultured Clostridia bacterium
CTCTGTTAAGTGCTTTTATTTGCTTCATTTCTTCATCTGTTAATTCAAAATCAAATAATTCTGTGTTTTCCTTAATATGTTCAGGATTGCTTGAGCCGGGTATTACTACTACACCCTTTTGCAGATTCCAGCGAAGAATGATTTGTGCAGATGATTTATCGTGGCTTTCTGCAATTTTAGAAATAACCTCATCTGAAAGAAGTTCTTTGGTATGACCTCTGCCGCCAAGAGGATACCAACCCTGTACAACAATTCCAAGACTATGGATATATTCAACAACATCACTGTCTTGATAATAGGGGTGTATTTCATTTTGTACCAAAGCAGGTTTTATTGAGACCAGCGGCAAAAACTCTTTAAGCTCCTCAATATACCAATTTGAAAGACCTAAAGAACGGATTTTACCGTCAGCAACGGCTTTTTCCATAGCCTGATAAGTTTTTACATCTCCGTTACCCGGATGATGTAAAAGCATCATATCTATATAGCCAATGTCCAATTTATTTAACGCTTCCTCAATTGCTTCTTCAGGATTTGAAAATTGGTCAGGATACAATTTGGTAATAACAAAAATTTCCTCTCTCGGCACACCTGAATTTCTTATAGCCTCGCCGATTTCTTCTTCATTTTCATATGCATGTGCAGTATCAATCAGCCTTACACCACTGTCAAGTGCAGATTGAACTGAATTCTTGCAAACATCATCGTGCAGACTGTATGTGCCAAGACCATATATCGGCATTTCATATCCGCTGTTAAGCATAACGGTTTTGGTTTCAAAATTGAAATCAATATTGTTATTCATCGTATCATTCTCCTTAGTTATTTCATTATTCTGCTGTGATGTGTCACTTACTTCTGTTTGATTTGAATTATCGATTATCGGTGTTTTACTACATGCTGTTACAGCAAAAAGAATGGATAAAATCAGCAATGAACATAATATTTTTTTCATAATATCACTCCGTTTCGGTTTTAACTTTTTTGATGAGCTTTGCAGGAACTCCGCCAACAACTGTATATGGTTCAACATCCTTAGTAACAACTGCTCCTGCCGCAATAACTGCCCATTCGCCGATTGTTACACCCTGCAAAATTGTAGCATTTGAACCTATCCAGACATTGTTTCCTATTTTTATCGGTGCATAGTGATTTTTTCGTTTCATAGACGAATTGAGATCATGATTTATAGTTGCAAGCACAACATTGTGACCGATAAGTGTTCCATCACCAATTTCTATACCGCCCTGATCTTGAAAATGGCAACCTGAATTGATAAATACATTTTTGCCTATCATAATATTTTTTCCGAAATCTGTATAAAACGGAGGAAAAAGTCGGAAGGTTTTGTCAACTGCCTTACCTGTAAGCTCGCTCATAATTTCAATAATTTTTTCAGGTGTATGGTATTGATTATTAAGTTTCATGGTTATCCTTATCGCATCCTGAAATAAAGTACTTGCTGAAAGCAACTTTTCTTCATCAGCATCTATATCATCTTTGAATAACTTTATAGTTTCTTCTACAGACAAAATCATCACTCCCAAAATTAAATCATTTCTTTTTCCCACTCACGCAAAGTAGATACTCTTGTTTTATCTGCAAGTATCTGCAGCGTATTTACTTCATTTTCTGTAAGCACAATATTTGCTGCTTGATATGCCTCTTCAACCTGATGAACCTTAGTAACACCAATAATAGGTATTGTACCTTTAGCAATTGCCCATGCTGCAGCAGTTTGTGCAGGAGAAACATTATATTTAATACCAATGTTTCTTAATTCCTCAATAAGTATTTCTAATTCTTTTAATGAATTATTATATGATTCGGCACGACCACTGCCTTTTGGAAAGGGGTTTTCCATATTATATTTTCCGGTCAATGCTCCCTGTTCCAATACCATATAAGCATAAAAAGTAATATCATTTTCTTTGCAATATTCAAGAATTCCTGCTTTTTCTGATGAACGGTGAAGCAGGCTGAAATGATTTTGAACTGCTGATATTTTCAAGCCTTCTTTTCCAAGAATTTCATTGACTCTTTTAATTTCATTCAGATTGTGATTTGAAACACCAATTTGTTTTATCTGTCCGCTTTTTGCTAGAGGGATTACCAAAGGAGTCCATTTTTCCACGTCCATAGGATTATGAATCCAATAAATATCAATGTAATTAGTGTTCAGTCGTTCTTTGCTTTCATTAAGCATTGTCTGTATTGGATTTGCTGATTCACTTGCTATTTGAGGAGTGAACTTGGTTGAGATAATTATATCCTCACGACGAATATCCTTTATAAAGTTACCGAGAATTGTTTCGGAACTTCCTTCACCATATATAGCGGCGGTATCCCACAAATTCAAACCATTTTTTATTGCATTTTCAAACACCGATTTCAAGTCATCTTGTGAAAGATGATTTCCAAACACCTTATCACCACCAACAGCACCTGTTCCCCATGACCATGCACCAAGTGCAACTTTCGGCATCATTTTATCCATAATAGAATCCTCCGTAATTTCTAAATTATCTTTACATTTTCATTATAGTTTTACGTTCGATAAATATCAAATACATATAATAAATGATTTACTATACTTGAAAGGTATGGATAAAAATGCTATAATTTGTATGGAGGATACGGTTATGGATATTCGTGTATTAAAATATTTCCTTGCAGTCGCAAGAGAGGAAAGCATTTCAAGAGCCGCTGAGGTTCTTCATATGACTCAGCCACCACTTTCAAGACAGCTTAAGGATTTGGAAGAGGAACTTGGAAAACAGCTTCTGATAAGAGGCAGCAGAAAAATTACACTCACTGAGGAAGGTGTTATTCTGCGTAAAAGGGCAGAAGAAATGGTTGAGCTTTTTGAAAAAACAAAAGCAGAGGTAATCTCTTCTAATGAAAGAATAACCGGAGATATTTATATTGGCGGTGGCGAATCAGAAGGTTTTCGTATAATATCAAAGGCTGCTGAAAAAGTAAGACAAAGACATCCCGATATTCATTATCATTTATTCAGCGGCAATGCTGATGATGTATCTGAAAGGCTTGATAACGGATTACTTGATTTCGGCGTTTTGATTGAACCCGCAGACATAAAAAAGTATGATTTTATAAAATTGCCTGCTAAAGAGCAGTGGGGACTGCTAATGAGAAAGGATTATCCTCTTGCAGAAAAAGAAAGCATTTCTCCAAGCGATTTGCAAAATATTCCTCTTATAGCTTCAAGACAGTCTATTGCACATAATGAATTATCAGGTTGGCTTGGAAAAGAATACGAGTCATTGAACATTGTTACTACTTATAATCTTTTATATAATGCCTCTCTTATGGTAGAGGAAAATGTTGGTTGTGCATTATGTCTGAATCATATTATACCTGAATACGAAAACAGCAGACTTTGTTTCAGACCGCTTGAACCTAAAGTTGAAGTAGGACTCAATATTGTTTGGAAAAAATATCAGGTTTTTTCAAAAGCAGCAGAAATGTTTCTCGAAACTCTGCAAAATGAAATTAAGATATTAAAATAGTTTATTCTATAAAAAAGGCACTTGAAATTTCAAGTGCCTTTTTTCTTATAACCTATATATTTTTTTATAAATTATTTCCATTATCTGATTTGAAATATTGTTCATCATCTGTACCCATAGCATTTGATTTTCTGACTTAAGTTGTTCGGTAATATCTTATTTTTTAGCAAGCTGTTTAACAAGTATGTCATGCTCTACTCTTGCTCTTATATCAATATTGTGCAGATATGAATTGAGTTTACCTTGTGTAAGTAGATTTAATAGTTTGGAAAGGGTTGACAAAAAAGATACATTTGACGTTTTTCAGGATGTATATGAACCCTTGAATAAAAAGTTTATATAAATGTGTTACTTTTTTATATTCACACACTTATATATTAATAGGAGATAATTTTGTAATTAAACAATTTTGTCATAAAAATGTGCATTTTTGTATTTTTATTGCTTATATTAAAGTTTTATT
>CAMWPJ010000157.1 GCA_947176035.1 uncultured Clostridia bacterium
GCATTATATGATGTAAGCATTGCCTCTTCACTGATATTACAGCCAAGCTCATATAGCGGAACCTTTGCGAATATCTGTTCAAGCACATCAAACAAATTATCCATTTTATCAGCATTCAGCTTTCTGACAGTCTGTGAAAAGATATTAAATACAGCCCTTCCTGTATCAGCCTTTTTAATCCAATTGTTTTCACTACGCTCTAAAAAGCATATACCTACAAGAGGGGCAACCTTTGGTGAAGAATAATCGTATTTACCGCTCCACGGAGTTCCACAGGCATAAACCTTATCCCCAATCAGCCTGATTGCAGGCTTATCATCATTAAGCATATAAGCTCTGTCTCCAAAATGCTTTAACCAAAGCTGAGTGTGAGTTGATTTGCCTGTCCCGCTGTCAGCAGAAAAAGCATACGCCTTATTATCAACAACTATACATGATGAATGAAGAAGAATACCATCAAATCTCAAAAGTTCCGTGTAAAAATCAGAGCCTGTAAGCATATACTCCCAATCGTCCTGAACAAGTTCCGGATGTTCCTTCATTGCATTTAGAACTCTTTTTTCATCAACATCAATAGTGATATCAATATGCTGATTTTCGTCCTGATTTTCAGCAAGATAGGGTATCGCCTGCTTTGCAGTTCTGCCCTTCGGATTTATTATATTAACTTTAAGTCCTGCGATATCATAAACAGCCATATGGTCACCTTACATTTAATATATAACTTATATTCTGCACCTAATTAGTATAACCTAACTTTCTAAAATCGTCAAGCCTGTATGAAAACGGATAAGGATAAATTAAATATCCTTATCCGTTTTCATATGTACCAAAATCCAACTGTGCAAGTTTAGTATCTTTAAGCAGCACACTATAATCCTTTGCATTGATTACATTATCATTTGTCAAATCAAGCAAAAATTCATATACATTCATATTTCGATCTTTATTTATTGCATCTTCATTCCAGCAAGGAAGTATGTAATCATATGGAATACGCATTTCGTCATCAGGGATTGAATAAACAAAATTATCCTGCTCATCGACACCGGTATAAATACAATCGTTAATACTTACAAATTTGAAGCCATAATCCTTCTTTTCCTTTGCATATAACTGAGCATATGAACCGTCAGGTGCAATAATAGTTGGTGCATTATTATAAATATTGGATGTGCCAGTATTGTTAATAGAAATATTACCATTCACAACCTTGTCGGACAAAACAATTTTTGCATTCAGATTAGTGCTTGCAAAGCTTATATCAAGAAAGCAAGTACTTGGTGCAAATATAATCTTTAAAGAAGTCAAATTCAAAGTTCCTTTTATATTCGCTCTGGGTATCCATATAATTTCAACAGGACATACCTTTTCCCAATAATCACCGAACACAAGCTGATCCGCACTTGACACCTTTGTATATGGTCCATAAAAGCTTATAACATTAGGCAAATAAATAATCCTAAGACTAACCACATTTTTCATTGCTGATGAACTGATAATATTTGATGCGCTGTCAAGATAAAGCTCTTCCGTTGTTGAACAGTTGAGCATATTGCTTCCGAGAAAACCTGAAGCATTAGGTAAGTCAATTACTCTGACATAACAATACTGACCAAATCTTAACGGAAGGGCTTTGCATTTGGGTGCATACATAACATCAAGATAGCAGGAATAAAGGGCATCTGTTCCTATAGTCGAAATGTCAGATGTATCAAGTTTATTTATAAATGAACATTCAGCAAGAGCCTTTGAATAAATTGAATTCACCTTACCTATTGTAAGATCATTCAAATATTTACACCCATTAAATAAGCCTTCACTGAGAGAGGTTACATTTGGTATATAGCAATAAGACAGCGGACAGTCTTTGAAAACCTCTTTAACTGTATTATCGTTCATTTTAACATTTGGGAAGTAACCAACCATCAAGCCTGAACCTGAAAAAAGACTGTTCTTGAATTCTGTCAAATTTTCACCAAAATCTATTTTGTGAAGCTTAGAGCAGTTCTTAAATGCGGATGCCGTTATGGTTTTTAATTTAGGCATGCTGACATCTCTTAATTCAACACAATCATAAAAGACATTGTCACCATTAAATGCAGTAACACCGTTGGCAATAATATGCTTAAGATTTTTTGCACCATAAAAGCAATCCATACCAATATCTGTAATTGAATCCGGCAAAACTATACTTTCAATACTGCTGTATCTGAAAAGCGATGCAACAAGCCCTGTCGGTCTTTTACCATTAATAAGTTCAGGAACAACAATATTTTTCTTTGTAGTAAATACGCTTGTTATGACACCGTTAATCATAACAAAGTCACTGCTTTTAGCGTAATACTGAATTATATAGTGCTGTGCAGTAACAGGACTTACATACCCATCATTATCAACTAAAACATAATTGAACTGAGTATCACTGTCAACAGTGATAGCGTTTTTATATACTGTGCCATTTGTTAAGCTTGGAACAGTCCTGTCAGTAGTATAAATAAGCTTTGTACCATCAGGTATGTTGTCAAATTCTATTGTCTGTGTATCATGATACAAACCACCGGCAGTACTTGGCGCTAAAGGCTGATACGGCATATCATCAATAAGATTTATAAAGCTGAGTACACCCGAACCGTAATAATAACTATCATCCTCCCCCATATAAACTGCAGAGGATTTTATTTTTTCTTTAACCTGAATGGGAGTATAATCAGGATTTTGCATAAGAACATATGCACAGGCAGCACTGACAAAGGGTGCTGAAAAAGAAGTACCGGTAAAATCAGAGGCATAACCGCCGCCAAGCATTGCAGCATAGATATTTTCACCGGGCGCAGTAATATCTATAGCACTGCCATAATCAGAAAAGCTGCTGAACTCATAGGCATAGTTATGAGATGCAACGGTAATTACATCCTCACAGCCGGATGGTGAAGCATACTCAGACGGAGCCGCTTCGTTACCTGCCGAAACGCAAACAATTATTCCGCTTTCAACAAGACGTGCTGCAAGCTCATTCTGAATTTCATTTTCACCGTCAAGCTCATAGCCATTAAAGCTCATATTCATAATATCAGGCTTATCTTTTTCAGCTAAAACATATTCAACAGCTGCAACAATCGTACTTAAAGAAGCAGTACCCTGACTGTTAAAAATTTTGTACGGCTTAACCTTAACATTGTTCGGCGTGCTGCGTACGACAACACTTGCACAGGCAGTACCATGCTTAAGATCATCCATAGGATCATCCCTCATACCTGTAGTACTAAAATTTATTGAATTATCAACATATCTGCCAATAAACTCAGTATGCTTATAGTCAATGCCGGAATCCATAATTCCAACGACTATTTCATCATCATTGCCGTTAAATAAAGATTTTATGTAATTGGCACCGCTGTTTACATAGCTATAGTCACTCGATACTCTTGATGCTGATGGAAAAAAGCTGTCCGTCTCAGCATCGTTCAGATAAAACATCCTGTCTTTTTCGACTGTATATCCAAGTGAGCTCAGCCTTTCATAAGCTTCAAGCATATCACCTTTATTTTCATATTGTAAAACTGCCCAATCAAGACCGCAAACACTGTCAATTGCTTTTTGATCCTCTATTTTTTCCTCAGTTTTGACAACCAAACGGTTTGCACTCAGGGCTATATTATTATCTCCTGTCTCATTTTTCAACATATAATCAGCATCAGAATCGTATTTTTCATTCAACTGAGAAACGTTGTTGCAGAAGTTAAAAATGCTTTTTCTTTCAAGCTGAGTATTAATGGTCACATAAAACGGACTCAGAATAAGTAAAAGCATTGCGATGGAAAGGATTATTGAAATAAACCTTTTCATAAAACTACCCCCATTTAGTTTAAGATAACATAATTCTGTCAGAAAAGTCAACAAGAGTGAAAGATAAACATCAATAATAG
>CAMWPJ010000158.1 GCA_947176035.1 uncultured Clostridia bacterium
CGAGATCTACACTTCTAGCTTCGTCGGCAGCGTCAGATGTTTATAATATACAGATCATTACCCGTCAGCAGTGGCTTGAGATGCAGGCGTATTCTGCAAATGGTGAATTCACTGCCGATAACACGGAGCAGATGTCTTTTGAACAGGCACCGCCGATTAATGACGATCCGGACTTTTATTTTAAAGAAGAAAATTTTGTTGAGGAATAATCTTCGATGTTTGGAGAAATAAATGAATAAAAATATAAAGTCAACAGTTCTTATTTTGGGTTGTGCTTTCGCTGTTGTTTTGCTTTTGATGGTTTTCTTTCACTTTAATGCAATTCATATTAATAAGGATTGGCAGCGCACAACAGGTGTTGTTACAAATATTCAAGAGTATCATTCATCTTCTAAACACGGTAGCAGTTGGAATCATCGCATATATGTTACATATATCGCAAACGGCACAGTATGTAACAGCAATGTCAACTTCAGCGGCCATGATACAGGCTATTATAAAATTGGCGATGAATGTGAAATATTGTATAATCCTGATAATGTGAATGTTTGTACAATCGGGGAAGTAAATGTTAATTTTAACACATATGCACCATTGTTCCTTGCATTTCCTTTGCTTGTGGGTGCTATTGGTGTTGCTTTAAAAAATAAGAAGAGACTTTAGATAGAAGAGTTAATATGAACGATTTTTTACCTATTAACAAAAAAGAATTGCTCGACAGAGGATGGAATGAAGTTGACTTTGTCTATGTAACAGGTGACAGCTATGTTGATCATCCGTCCTTTGGCGCATCAATTATAACACGAGTTCTTGAAAGCAAGGGCTTTAAGGTAGCTGTACTCAGCCAGCCCGATTGGCGGAGCACGGCTGACTTTGTTCAGTTTGGCAAGCCGCGTCTCGGCTTTTTTGTGACAAGCGGTAATATAGATTCTATGGTTGCGCATTATACAGCTGCAAAAAGAATGCGGCACGATGATGCATACTCTGCCGGCGGTGTTGCAGGCAAAAGGCCTGACAGAGCTGTTATAGTATATACACAGATTATAAAAAAGCTTTATCCTGACAGCCCTGTTATTATCGGCGGACTTGAGGCTTCACTCAGGCGTTTTGCGCATTATGATTATTGGGATGATAAAATCAGACCGAGCATTCTGATTGATTCTGGTGCTGACTTACTCTCATTCGGTATGGGTGAAAATCAGACAATCGAAATTGCTGAGAGACTTGATAAAGGCGAAAATATAAAAGATATGCGTGATATACGCGGTACCTGCTATGCCTGTCCTGTTACCGAGACTCCATATACAGGTGTCGAATGTCCGTCATATGACAATGTTTTGAACAGTAAAAAGGAATATGCAAAATCCTGCCGTATTCAGCAGGATGAGCAGGATCATATACGAGGCAGGCTGATTAAACAAAGACACGGCAAGCTTATGATTGTGCAAAATCAGCCAATGCCGCCTTTAACACAAAGGGAGCTTGACTGGGTTTATTCCTTGCCATATATGCGAGCATACCACCCGTCATATGAAAAGCTTGGCGGTGTCCCCGGAATTCGAGAGGTTGAATTTTCAATAACACATAACCGTGGTTGCTTCGGTGCGTGTAATTTTTGTTCAATTGCTTTTCATCAGGGTAGGTATGTTACAACACGTTCCAAAAAGAGTATTATGATTGAGGCTGAAAAGCTGACACATATGCCTAATTTTAAGGGTTATATACACGATATCGGAGGACCTACAGCCAATTTCAGACAGCCATCATGCGAGTATCAGAAGGAACACGGGCTATGCAAAGGAAAAAAATGTCTTGCACCTAAGCCTTGCGGCAATTTGTCGGTTGACCACAGTGAGTATCTTAATATACTTCGCAGTGTCAGAAATATTAATGGTGTAAAGAAAGTCTTTATCAGAAGCGGAATTAGGTATGATTATCTTTTAAAGGATAAGGATGATACCTTTTTCAGAGAGCTTGTTGAAAATCATGTTTCAGGGCAGCTTAAGGTGGCACCTGAGCATTGTTCGGCATCTGTTCTTGATAAGATGGGAAAACCGCATATCGAGGCGTATATTGAATTTTCGCGCCGGTATTTTCAATATACCGATGAGGTAAATAAGGAACAGTATTTAGTACCCTATCTTATGTCATCACATCCCGGTTCTACACTCGATGATGCGATTGAGCTTGCACTGTTCCTTAAAAAGAATCATATCAGACCTGAACAGGTACAGGATTTTTATCCGACACCGGGTACAATTTCAACCTGTATGTTTTATACTGAACTTGATCCTTATACAATGGAAAGTGTTTATGTAGCGAAATCTGAGCATGATAAAGCACTGCAAAGAGCACTTTTGCAATATTTCAATCCCAAAAATCAGCATTTGGTTGAGGAGGCTCTTAAGCGTGCAAAGCGTTATGATCTTATAGGTTATGATAACAACTGTCTCGTCAAGCCAAGTTCAAACAGGTCAATTACAAAAAAGAATAATAAAGCAAAAATGCTGTCACCATATAATAAAAATACAAATAAAAGATTTAAGGGTAAAACAAGAAGAAAATGAAAAGCAGTAAAAGGCAAAGCTTAATCGTTATTGGATTTGGTCTGATAATTTTATCGGGTGTTATTCTTTATTTTGCTTTATCAATGCCTCGAATTTCTGTAAGTAATGCAGAGAATACATATGAGTATTCATATTCACAGGCAGTTGATAATTCATATACGTATAACATAGAGAGGGATAATATCACAAGCGATTCCAATGTTGTAAGTAATAATTCAGGTTCATCTGTTTCATATCCGCTTAATTTGAATACTTGTACAGCTGAAGAGCTTATGTCTATTGATGGTATTGGCGAGAAAAAGGCAAGTGATATAATAGAATATCGCGATTATCTTGGTGGCTATACAAGTGTTGAGCAGATAAAAAATATAAAAGGAATAGGGGACGGTGTATATGAAAAGCTTTCCCCATATCTTATTGTATGAGCGAGCTTAAGCGTGCTTTGAGCAAAATTTTAAAGGTGTTATTTCCAAACCGCTGTTCTATATGCGGCGAGGTTATCGAGCTTGATACACAATTGTGCGATAACTGCACAGAATTACCTGTTATAGAACCACCATTGTGTGAGTTTTGCGGCTCATCGAAAGAGGCTTGTAACTGTAAAAAGCGTAAGAATGAATTTAAGCAGATTGCTGCACCATATTATTATACTGACAGCATCGTTATTGCAATACATAGGTTTAAGAATAGTGATATGCCTTTTCTTGCCAAGCGTTTAGGTGAAGATGTGGCGAAATGTGTGATTGGGAATTACGGCAATATTGATTTTGATATGATAACCTTTGTTCCGCTTCGTCATTTTCGCGAATGTAAGCGAGGTTATAATCAATCTGAGCTTCTGGCTGATATTGTATCTGATAAAATTAATGTTGAGGTATTCAATCTGCTTGTCAAGGTACGTTATACAGGTGTTCAGCATCATAAAAAAGCAGCACAAAGAGCAGCTGATGTTTTCGGCTCATATGATGTTATTGACGAATATAAAAATCAGCTTGATGGTAAAACTATTCTTTTGATTGACGATGTCAAAACAACAGGCTCAACACTTAATGAGTGCGCAAAAATGCTTAAAATTTACGGTGCAAATTCTGTTTATTGTGCTGCTGTAGCAGTGACTAAAAAAACAGATAAAAATAAGTAAGGTGTGTAATCAGCAGTTTCGGAATATTACTGATTACATACCTTCTGTTTTTTGTAATATATAAATTTAAGAAAAAATTCATATCAAGTATAGGTTAAGGGTTAATTGAATCCTTTCACTTTTTTGGTTTAACAACCTGATTTATTCTATGATAAATAATAAAATATGTTAAAAACTATTGAAATTTTAGAATAAAAG
>CAMWPJ010000159.1 GCA_947176035.1 uncultured Clostridia bacterium
GTGAAAGGATAAACTCTTTTTTCTCTTTTGTTAAATTATGTCTGTAGGTAATGATATATTTATAATTTGGATTTTCATTAATATATGCTTTTATATTGTCAAACTGTGATTCATCAAGACCGCCTGCATAAATAAGGCAGATATCCTGCTGCGGCTGCTTTTCAAGCTTAAAGAAATCACTTTTGCCGTTTACCATAAGCTCAAACAGCCTTTCACAGGAATCGGCATAGCCGTTAGGACAATATTCCTTAATAAAGTCATCACATTTTTTTTGTGGTGCTTTCATTTCATCAAGCACCTCATCAACCGTCTGAACAATCGGGAACGGTAAGCTGTCAAACGGCATATAAACGCCGCGGGACCTTAAATAACGTTCCTTATCATAAGCATAAAGAATTACCTTTTTGCCGGTAACGGCATAGTCAAAGAATACACTTGAATAATCCGTAATTAATCCGTCACAGGCATTGAGTATCTCATAGGTATCATAATCCGATGAAAAATAATCAATATGCTTATAGTTTTTACAATTGATATTTGATGCAAGCAGGAAATGGAGATTAACAAGCAAAACCGTATCATCATCTAACTTTTTATCAAACTCTTTCAGAATTTCTTTTGTGGTTTCAAGCTGATAATCCGTATCTGCTGCTCTGCCCGTTCCGCGCCAGGTCGGCATATAGGCAAACAGCTTTTTACCGCCGCAGCCAAGGCTTTCCTTCATTTTAACTGCCTGCTCTTTATCGTAGAAAACATAATTCCTCGGATAATTTGCAATCAGAGAATCACCCTTAAAGATATACTTTAAATCGTAATCCTCCATAAAAACTCTGCGTGTAAATTCATTAGGGAAAAGAGCATAATCGCTCATCAAGTAATTTTTCTGAATATTAGCAAGAGAAGCAAAATTTGACTTGTCTGACTTACCGAGAGTTTTAAGCGGTGTGCCATGCCAGGTATTTAAGAAAACCTGCTCCTCTCTTTTGTAAAAATACGGCGGGAAAGAGTTATCTGTCAGCAGGTATTTAGCCGTTGCAAGGTATTTGCAATAGCTGTCACTGTCTCGCACTGCAAGGATAACTCTGTCAAAGCCGTAGAATTTCATTCGTTTTTCTGCCGCCTTCAGCGTTTTTTGAGTGACAACAAAAACAGTAGTATAGTTACTCCAGCGTGAGTTCGAGTTAAGCTCATTAAGCATTGAAAACATATTACCGTTAATATTTGTACCCTGACCGCCCTCAAGCAGAACAAGGTTATCATTAACGCTCAGTTCAAGATAATTTATATAATTAACCTTAAGCGATTTTGTCGCCTTTTTTAATTTGTTAGTAAATCTTCTGATCACTGAATTTACACCTCTTCATCGGCAGAAAAATTAAAGTAAATAAACTTATTTTTGACTAATAAGCATCGAAATAAATTTAGCAAGTATCTGTGAATTATTATTACCTGCGTTCTCAACATATTTTGTTTTAAACGCATACAGCTTGTTCTGGTCGTAAATACCGGATTTAATTGCTGTGCAAAGCTCACTTGCATTTTCAAAGGTAAACTGCGCCATTTCTGATTTAAGGTCAATATTTGCTCCGCGCTCCTCGACATATTGATTATAGTCCGGCACAAAGAAATAAAGCGGTTTCATTAAAACGGCGGCCTCAAATGCACAGGCAGAATAATCAGTAATAATAATATCTGCAATCTTCATCAAATCAATGGTTGAATAACTGCCGTTATAGAAAAAGCGATCATCCCTCTTAACCTTTGAAAACAGCGGATGTGTACTGATTATCAGGTGATAATCCTCCATACCCTGAGAAAATTCAACCTTAAGCTCCTGCGCAACATACGCCTCTCTGTCGCGGAAGGTTGGCAGATACAAAACTATTTTTTTATGTGTAAGGTCCGGGTTTTCTCTGTAAAATCTTACAGACACACCATCGTTTTTTAGCAGCTCGTCAACTCTTGGCAGAGAACAGATTTTCATTTTATCCGCACCGCAGCCGAAAGCTTCCATATAAAATCTGGCAGTTGCTTTGCTTGGTGCAAGCACATAATCATAATTTTTGTGCATACACATAGCATTGCTGACTTTTTCATCCCTGCCCTCTTTTGTACCGACGCTCTGTAAACCAAATTTTTTCACAGCACCGAGCGCATGCCACATCTGAATAACCTTTAAATCGTTTTTGTGTTTAAGGCAGGATACAGTGATTGAATACGTATCAAGTATTGCTACCCTTGAGGTCGCAAGATAATACATATCACCAATGACATCAACACAGTATTTAATTTTAGCCCCCATACCATCAGGTATCATTCTCAGACGGAAAACCTGTTCAATATCGGGAAGCTCGTCCCGCACTGCCTTTTCGAGCAGCAGTATATCAAGGCTTTTGTCATTACTCTGGCGTGAAAGATAAACAATTCTGTTTTTGGTCTTAAATAGCTTTAAAGGTGCATAAAGCACCTTTAAGCCTAATTTTAATATTGAAAATAATAATACTTTCATAACTTACTCGTAAAGCGGATATTTTGCACAGATTGCTGCAACACCCTCAAGAATTTCTTCCTTCTTATTATCAAAGTCAGTTACTGCATATGAGATATATTCAGCAATCTTATCCATATCCTCTGTATCAAGACCTCTTGTTGTAGCAGCAGGAGTACCGATACGAACACCTGATGTAACGAATGGTGAAAGAGGCTCATTCGGAACAGTGTTTTTATTAAGTGTGATGTGAACCTCATCCAGTCTATGCTCAAGCTCTTTACCTGTAACATCTGTACCACGAAGGTCAAGGAGACAAAGATGATTGTCTGTACCGCCGGAAACAAGATTAAGACCTCTCTTTGTAAGGCCGTCTGCAAGTGCCTTGGCATTATCAATAACTCTCTGCTGATATTCCTTGAATTCAGGCTTGAGAGCCTCACCAAAACATACTGCTTTACCCGCAATTACATGCATAAGAGGTCCGCCCTGTGAGCCTGGGAATACAGCTGAATTCAGCTTTCTTGCAAGATACTCGTTGTTGCAGAGGATCAGACCACCGCGAGGACCACGAAGAGTTTTGTGAGTTGTAGTTGTTACAACATCAGCATATGGGATTGGTGACTGATGAAGACCAGCAGCAACAAGACCTGCAATGTGTGCCATATCAACCATAAACATAGCACCATTAGCATGTGCAATATCTGCCATTGTTTTGAAATCAATCTCTCTAGGATAAGCAGATGCACCTGCAACAACAAGCTTAGGCTTAACCTTATTAACCTGCTTTGCAAATTCCTTGAGATCGATATAACCTTCATCATCAACACCATATGGTACGAAGTTAAAGTATTTACCGCTGATATTAGCAGGTGAACCATGGGTAAGGTGACCGCCGTTATCAAGGCTCATACCCATTACTGTATCACCCGGCTGAAGAAGTGCAAGATAAACAGCAGTATTAGCCTGTGCACCTGAATGTGGCTGAACATTTGCATAGTTGCAGCCAAAAAGCTCGCATGCTCTTTTAATAGCGATCTCTTCAACAATATCAACATACTGGCAGCCGCCGTAATATCTCTTTGCAGGAAGTCCCTCAGCATACTTGTTTGTAAGCACGGAGCCCATTGCAGCCATTACCTGCGGTGAAACAAGATTTTCAGAAGCGATAAGCTCGATATTCTCTCTCTGGCGCTTAAGCTCGAGAGCCATTGCGTCAGCTACCTCCTTATCTGTCTCTGCTACCTTCGCGATAGAATCATAGTAATCAGGAAACATATTAAAATCCTCCAATATCCAAATTTATACGGATATATAA
>CAMWPJ010000160.1 GCA_947176035.1 uncultured Clostridia bacterium
GTAAAGGATATTGCTTATAATAATGTTTTGGAAGAGCTTTCACAGGCACAGTCGATTGAAACCATAATCAGTAATGTTAAGGATTTTACTGAGTCACTTCCAAGTGTTTTTTCAGGTAATATTGATTTTGCCGGTGCTCTTTCGATTGAAGAAATCAGCAGAGTAATTACAGATTCCATTATTGAACCGATTGCTTTGGTTGCAATAAGGATAATAATTTTTGCAGCGGTATTTGTTGCATTTTATGTAATTACAGGTATAATTATTTTAGTGGTTAAAAGATTTCGTAAAAAAGAGCATGCTCCGCTTAAAAAAACTGATTTTATTCTCGGCGGTGCTTTCGGATTGGTTAAAGCAGCAGTGTTTATTTTTACTGCCGCAACAATTATCGGCTATATTTCAGCTATTGTTCCTGCAGATAATTCATTCATTGAAATAGCTGATAACAGTTATGCTTTGGAATTTATAAATATACATAACCCATTTTTATCTTAAAACAGATGAGGAGGATTTTACTATGAGCGATTTAAAGAAAAACGTAAGCGAGCTTTTTGAAGGCTGGAACACAATTCCTAATTGGCTTTCATTTATTCGTATTGCGCTTATTCCTGTTTTTGCAGTGCTGTTTTTAAAGGGGTATGTGCTCATCGCAGTTATTGTTATGATTGTTGCAGCACTTACTGATTTACTTGACGGCAAGATTGCAAGAAAATTTAATCAGGTGTCAAATCTCGGCAAAATACTTGATCCGATTGCTGATAAGCTTTCTCAAATGGCAATTGTTATTGTTTTAATTGTTGCGTATTGGGAAAATGCTATTAAGTATCTGTTTATGTTTTTTATAGCTAAGGAGATTATAATGCTTCTTGGCGGTGCGCTTTTGCTTTCTCTCGGTATGCGTCCTACTGCTGCTGAAATTTGGGGCAAGGTTGCTACAACAGTTTTCTATATCTGCATGATTTTTGTTCTTGCATTTGGCAAAAGCGGTGCACTTTGCGATTTAACAGGCTTTACACTTCCTGATGTAGTAACATGGATTCTTGTTGCAATTTCAGCTGTGTGCACACTTATCGCACTTTTCGGTTACGCGCCTGGATTTATGAAGCAGATTAAAGAAAATAAGGCGAAGAAAAATAAATAAATAAATTATTACAAACTCATTTTCAAGGAGAGATTTAATGAAACAACAAATGTGTTCACGTTGCGGCGAAAGACCTGCGGTGGTGTTCATTCAGAAAATGGAGAATAATCAGGTTACTCCTGAGGGTCTCTGTATTAAGTGTGCAAGAGAGCTTAATATAGGCTCAATCAATCAGATGATTGACAAAATGGGAATATCTGACGAAGAACTTGAAATGGCATCTGAACAGATGGCAAGCTTTATGGAAAATATGGGCGATTTCGATTTTGGCAGTCTTGGTGAAATGTTTAATCCTGATAATATGGACGGCGCTCAAACAATGCCTTTTACAGAGCTTTTTGGTCCGCTTACTCCGCAGGATGGCGGTGATGATAGCAATACAAAAAATAGTGGCGCTAAAAGACGCCCTAAGCGTGGTAAAAAGAATTCACAGGACGATACAAGAAAGTTTCTTAATACCTATTGTAACAATCTTACAGACCGTGCTAAGCAGGGGAAGCTTGACAGTATAATCGGCAGAGAAAGTGAAATTGCACGTGCAATTCAAATTCTTTGCAGACGTACCAAAAATAATCCTTGTCTTATTGGTGAACCCGGTGTAGGTAAAACTGCAATAGCTGAGGGGCTTGCAATTCGTATAGCTAAGGGTCAGGTGCCGGCACGTCTTGCCGACAAGGAAATTTATCTTCTCGATTTAACTGCACTTGTGGCCGGTACCCAGTTCAGAGGTCAGTTTGAGGGCAGAATCAAGGGTCTCGTTGACGAGGTTAAACACGAGGGTAATATAATCCTCTTTATTGACGAAGTGCATAATCTTGTTGGTACAGGCGATTCCGAGGGCACAATGAATGCTGCCAATATACTCAAGCCTGCTTTGTCACGTGGTGAAATTCAGGTTATCGGTGCAACCACCTTTAATGAATACCGCAAGTATATTGAAAAGGACGCTGCGCTTGAAAGACGTTTTCAGCCAATTAAGATTGAAGAGCCGTCAATTGATGATGCTTATAAAATGCTCCTTGGTATTAAAGGCTACTATGAGGATTATCATAAGGTGCAGATTTCAGATTCTCTTGTTTACCGTGCGGTTACTATGTCTGAACGTTTTGTAACAGACCGTTATCTGCCTGATAAGGCAATTGATTTGCTTGATGAAAGCTGTACCTGTGCAAATTTGAGAAATCCTGCAATCAGCAAATATCAGATGTCACTTGACAGAAAAAAACTGCTTGAAGAAAATATCGAAAAACTTTCTTCACCTGATGAAAATGATGTAATAGACTATGAGCTTATCACCAAGTGTAAGAGTGAGATTTTTCAGCTTGATTCAACTCTCACCGAGCTTGAAGAGCAGGCTAAGGACAATCAGGTTTTGGAATCTGATTTAGCTCAGGTTATCTCTTTGTGGACAGGTATACCTGCAACTAAGATTGAGCAGAATGATATTAAAAAGCTTGCTTCACTTGAGGATGAATTAAAATCACATATTATCGGTCAGGATGTTGCTATTGAAAAGGTGTCAAATGCGGTAAGACGCGGCAGAATACAAATCAGTCCTAAGAAAAGGCCGCAGTCATTTATCTTTGTGGGCCCTACAGGTGTCGGTAAAACTGAGCTTGTAAAGCGTCTTGCAGATTCTCTTTTTGACAGCCCTGATAATCTGATAAGACTTGATATGTCTGAGTTTATGGAAAAATTCAGTGTTTCAAGAATTATTGGCTCACCTCCGGGCTATGTAGGCTACGATGATGCCGGTCAGCTTACAGAGAAAGTCAGAAGAAAGCCCTATAGTGTAATTCTTTTTGATGAAATTGAGAAGGCGCATAAGGATGTTTTGAATATTCTTCTTCAGATTCTTGATGAGGGCAGAATTACAGATGCACAGGGCAGAAATGTTAATTTTGAAAATACAGTTATCATTATGACCTCAAATGCAGGCTCAACAGATTCTGCATCACTCGGTTTTAATAAATCAGCAGGTGACATTAATACCGAGGTTACAATGAAGGCTCTTGAAAGATTTTTGAGGCCTGAATTCCTTGGCAGAGTAGATGAGATTATTGTTTTCAATCAGCTTACGCACGATAACTTTGAGAAAATCGCACAGCTTATGCTTGATGAGCTGGTGGAGAGTCTTAAGGATAAAGCAATTGATTTGGTGTATGACAGCACGGTTCCAGTATATCTTGCTAAGCAGGCATATGGCTCCAAGAAAAATGCTCGTGGTCTGCGTGATGCAGTAAGAAGAGAGGTTGAAGAGCAGCTTGCAAATGCAATTGTTTTCAATCAGAACGAGGAAATTAAAACCTTTACACTGTCTGCTCAGGAAAAAATTGCAATAAAAATAAATTAATTTTAAAAAAATACTTGACACTTTGGCGGTCATTAGGTATAATAATGACCGTTGCGATGCGGGTGTAGTTCAATGGTAGAATCCCAGCCTTCCAAGCTGGTTGTGTGGGTTCGATTCCCATCACCCGCTCCATTATGCGCTGATAGCTCAGCTGGATAGAGCAACTGCCTTCTAAGCAGTAGGTCGGGGGTTCGAGTCCCTCTCAGCGCGCCAGTTCGTCGTAACAGCACGAAAGTGCTTTTACATATATGGTGGGATTAGTTCAGTTGGTTAGAGCGCCAGTTTGTGGCACTGGAGG
>CAMWPJ010000161.1 GCA_947176035.1 uncultured Clostridia bacterium
GCTTTTCTTTTAATATGTTTAATTATAATTATTTAGCCAAAAAGCCGATTTTTTTCATTGCTTTATCGAGTGTACGCTGTGAAACACGCTGTGCAATTTCTGCACCCTTTGTCCACTGCTCCTGAAGATATGCTTTATCAGTCATATACTCCTTATACTTCTTCTGCACAGGCTCAAGCTCGGCAACAACAGCCTCTCCTACTGCGGTTTTGAAATCGCCGTAGCCCTTGCCTGCAAACTCTGCTTCGATAGTATCAAAGCTCTTGCCTGTAACAGCGGAATAAATTGTCATAAGGTTATTTATTCCGTCCTTGCCCTCTGCGTAGCGAACACTCATTTCGCTGTCTGTTACGGCACTCTTAAACTTTTTCATAATCACATTTGGCTCATCAGTGAGGAACACTGTGCCCTTAGGGTTTGGATCTGACTTGCTCATTTTTCTTGTAGGATCAGCAAGACTCATTACTCTTGCACCATTCTTTGGAATATACGGCTCAGGTACTGTGAACACATTGCCATAAATACCATTAAAACGCTCAGCGATATCTCTCGCGATTTCCAGATGCTGTTTCTGGTCTGCACCGACAGGCACGATATCAGCCTGATAGAGCAGAATATCAGCAGCCATAAGGCACGGATATGTGAAAAGACCTGAATTCACGTTATCAGCGTGCTGCTGTGATTTATCCTTGAACTGCGTCATTCGACTGAGCTCACCGAACATTGTATAACAATTGAGCAGCCAGCCGAGCTGTGAATGCTGCGGTACATGTGACTGAACAAAAAGTATACTTTTTTCAGGGTCAAGACCTACTGAAAGCAGGAGTGCATAAAGCTGTACAGTCTGTTCTCTGAGCTTTTTGGGGTCCTGTCTTACTGTGATTGAGTGCAAGTCAGCAATACCGAATACAGTGTCAAAATCATCCTGAAATGACGGCCAGCCCTTCATAGCACCAAGATAGTTACCCAAGGTTGGGATAGATGTCGGCTGAATCAATGACAAACTTCTTTTTTTACGTTCTTTCTTAATTTCTTCTGACATAATTTTATCTCCAATAAAAACTTACTTAGAATATTCCTTCGCAACCTCGCCGAGTGCTTTCACACCGTTGATGATACCCTCATCTGACGGAGTTGAGAAATTAAGGCGGATATACTGCGTTGAATCGGTATCATTCATTAAGAATGCGTTACCCGGAACGACGGCAACCTTTTTTTCAACTGCCTTCTGTACAAACTCGAGCATATCAACATTATCAGGCAGCTTGCACCAGATAAAGAGACCGCCTTCTGGTCTTACATACTCTACGAAATCACCAAGCTCTTTATCAATGCAGTCACACATAAGCTCAAGCTTTTTTTTATAAATAGCCTGAATTTTAGCAATGTGAGCATCAACATCATATTTCTTGAACCACTCATCAACAATCATCTGATTCAGGCAAGACGTGTGAACATCCGATGCCTGCTTTCCGACAGTCATTTTAGCTAAAAGTGACTGATGTGCGATACAATAAGCGACACGCAATCCGGGTGCAAGAATCTTTGAAAATGAGCCGGCATATATAACAATACCCTCGTCATCCATTGATTTGATTGTCGGCAGCTTTTCACCTGCAACACGCAAATCTCCGTATGGATTATCCTCAAGAATGATTACATTATGTTCCTTGGCAAGTGCATAAAGTCGTTTTCTCTTTTCAAGAGACATTGTTGCACCTGACGGATTCTGGAAGTTTGGAATAGTATAAATAAACTTAACATTATCTGTTGTTTTGAGTACCTCTTCAAGAGCATCAACATCCATACCGTCGGCCTCAACAGGAACACCCTTAAGCTTGCAGCCATATGAACGGAAGCAATTGAGTGAGCCAATAAAGGACGGCTCTTCGCATACAACTGTGTCACCTTCGTTGCAGAGTACCTTGGTTACCAAGTCCATAACCTGTGTCGCACCGGATACAATTAAGATATTGTCAAAAGCCTTGCCGATATTCTCATGCTCTTTCATCCATCTAAGAATAGTATCTCTGAGCGGCTGATAGCCCTCTGACACACCGTACTGAAGAGCATCAATAGGTCTTGTGTGCAGTATTTCATGGGCAATTGCCTGCACCTCTTCTACAGGGAAGGCATCCGGAGCAGGGTTGCCAGCTGCAAGCGGAATAATTGCAGGATCGGCTGTAGCCTTTAAAATTTCTCTGATAGCACTTGGCTGAAGAGATGAAATTTTGTTTGAAAATGTGAATTCCATTATTAACACCTCTTAGTTTAAATAATTTTATCTTTCTTTAAAAGAGCGATAAGTCTTTCAGTATTCTTATTGTTATGATATGTGACAAGCTTGGAATACTTTTCTTTGTATTCATCAGTCTGCTCCTCATTATAGTTACGCTCAATTGATTCACGCAGTCCGTCGGTATTATAGAAATAATCACCGTAAACATTAGCCTCATTAAGCATAAGCTTTGTTGACGGACCATAATGAGCCATACAATCGTCCTTTTCCTCCCAATAGAAAATCACACGGCTGCCACGATAAAAAGCATCGTATGCAATTGAGGAATAGTCGGTAATCAGAACTCTGGCTTCCCTAAGAAGCAAATCATATTTAGCATCTGTAACAATTGTATTTGTTACAGCCTCAGGCAGATTCTTAAGCTCATTTACAATAAGCGGATGAGGAAGAATAATAACCTTGCTCTTTAACTCCTCAGGCACACTGTCATAAATTTTCATAATCATCTTGAAATAGCTTGTTTCAAGGAAATTATCGCGCGCTGTGTTGATTTCCCAAGGTCGCCATGTCGGCATAATAATGATTTTATCAGCAGCATCATTCATAATGCTCTTATCAAATTTCGGAAGACCTGTTATATACAAATCCTCATACAGATGCTTGCCAAGCTCGACAAAATGGTCAGCCTCTGCCTGTGAGGATACAACAACACGGTACTTGCCCCTGAGCTTTTTGCGCTTAAACATTTTTCTTGACTCGGAGTCAAGAGAAACCATATACATAACACCATGCTGCAAAAATACATAGTTCAGATTTTTACTTTCAATCTTAGCAAGTGCCAATTTATTGAAGGTTTTAAGGTCAATGGAATGGACTATGGTCTCCGTACCGATAAAGGTTTTCGACTTAAAGAAATAAAGATAATGTTTAAAGGTATGCTTTATAAGCGCATTTTTTCTGTATTTCTCAGGAATATCACAGAGTGCTTCTTTCGTAACTACAAAGTGAGCACCATCATAGCCGCTGTCCAAAAGCTTTTCGTAGAGAACACTTGCACTTTCCTCATACTTTGCGGCATTCTTTTCATAGAGAATTACAAGGCTGTCTGCCTTTTTGCCATGCCATAATAATGAAACGGCAAATGCAATCACCTGCATAATTCGTTTCGACAGTGCATCGGACACATTGCGTGAGCGAACATAGATATTGAGTCTGTTATCCCTCGCCTGACGGAAGATAGCAACTGTATTTGTTTTCTTTTCATGAATCATCTGACTGCGAAGTCCAAGAAATTTGATTGGCAGTGCAGCATTATAAATCACGTGGCACTTTGCAGTGCAGCCAAGCGGATTCTTATAATTAAGCTCAACAGCATTTGTTGCAGGCATATCAAGTACATCATCAATATCAATTGAAAAACGGTATATGCCAAAATGCTTTTTAGAATTCTTAGATGTATTTGAAAGGAAATGCGTTTTAAATTCTCTGCCGCCAATCGTAAGCCAGGTATCCTTCAGCCTTGTTTTGACAGGTGTGTAAAGAC
>CAMWPJ010000162.1 GCA_947176035.1 uncultured Clostridia bacterium
ACCGGTGACCTCATCCTTACCAAGGATGTGCTCTACCACCTGAGCCATATCAGCAGAAATGGCGACCCGGAACGGGCTCGAACCGTCGACCTCTAGCGTGACAGGCTAGCGTTCTAACCAACTGAACTACCGGGCCACATCTGCGAAATGTATTATATATTAACTTTCACCAATTGTCAAGAACTTTATTGAAATTTTTGTTTTTTATATTCAACTATTGCAACTTTTTGGCTGTTACGATATAATATAAGCATATTTTTTCAGTTTTAGTTTTGTAAACAAAAGTTAGAACAATAAATTTTAACCTTGTTTTGATATGCAGGAGGTATGTTATGCGATTGACAAACGGTGCTTCTGAAAGCACCTATAAATTTATGGTAGATGGTATTCGCTATATCTGCGATAACTTCAAAGACCGTGCACCAGGCACTCACAGCGAGAGAAAAGCTCAGAAGTTTTTAAAATCTCAGCTTGAGAATTGGGCAGATGAGGTTGAAATGGAGGATTTTAATCTTCATCCTCATGCTTTTATGGGTTGGATTCCACCTGCCGGTATTATAGGTATTATATCTGTTGTATTTTATTGGCTCACATTCAAGGGTGTTGTAACTAATCCTGCACTTGCCATTATTGCAACAATTATTACATGGTTTGCGTTATCCTGCCTTGTGATTGAATTTTTAATGTATCGTGAGTATGTGGATTTTCTTTTTCCTAAAAAAATATCACGTAATGTTATGGCAAGAAGAAAGCCGACAGGTGATATTAAAAGAAGAATTGTTTTTTGTGGGCATACTGATGCTGCAAATGAATGGACATATTCGCTTCACGGCGGATTAAAGTCCCTTGCTCCTGTTATGGGAGGTTCAATCGGCGGGCTTATCGGTGTATGTATTTTTAATATAGTATGGCTTATTTATCATCTTGCAAGCGATGCAGCTTATTCATCAAAGTTTTGGCTTGTAATGGGTATTATTGAGCTTATTCTTGTTCCGTTCTTTATTGCAATTCTTTTCTTTATTAACTGGAAAGTTATTGTTGACGGTGCCAATGATAATCTTACAGCTGATTTTATTTCAATGGCTGTTCTCAAGGAAATGGCAGATAATAATAAGCGCTATGAAAATACAGAGGTCTGCTGCCTTTTAACAGGCTCTGAGGAGGCAGGACTTCGTGGTGCTGTTGCTTATGCAAAGCGTCATCAGGATGAGCTTAAAGAGATTGAAACTGTTGTTATTGCAATGGATACGATGCGTGAGATTGAGCAGCTGCAGATTTATACTCAAGGCTGTACCGGCACACAGAAAAACTCAAATGCAGTCGGCGAACTTGTATATGAAGCAGGTGTTAACTGCGGAATCGAGATGAAAGAAACAGATATTTATCCCGGTGCTGTTGATGCTGAAGGCTTTTCACGCTACGGTATTGAGGCTGTTGGCTTTTGCGGTGTAAACCATGATCCTAAAACATATTATCATACCCGTCTTGATACACCTGATAATATGAGTGAGGAATGTATTAATCTTTCACTTGATATTTGTCTTGAGGCGGCAGAGCTTTATGACAGTAAGGGTGGTATTGAGGCTTTCCGTGAAGAGGGCAGAAACCGATTTAAAAAGGGCTATAATAAGTAAAAATAACGGAGCTGTCATAATGATGGCTCCGTATGTATTTATTGTAATAATCTATACTAATGAGGTGCGAATGAAAAGGAAAACAGTATTTGTATTGGCAGTCATATTTTGTATATCCTTAACAGGCTGTGCCGTATTGGGCGGCAGTAATCAAAGTGTCAGTGACAGAATAACTGATTATTGTGATAAAATTGATGAATCACAGTTCGAAATAAGTCTGTCCGATTTTACGAATTTTGAATGGGACTATGTCATCATATATGACCAATCTGTCACCGCGAAAGAAATAAGCGAATATGCAGGAATTAATTATGAAAAAGCACTTGATTTGCAATCAGGAATGATATTTGTGAAGGACAATAAAATTGTTTTTGAAGAATTTTTTAAAACAGATTTTGAAAGTCCTTATCCCTTTGTGATTAAGCCGTATGCAGATGTGAACAGTGAACTGCATATCAATAAACTTTCAATTGACAATGCGACATTTGTCTGTGAAAAAATAAGGTACAGTGATGAGTGCAGATATTTATTAAAGCCGTTGATGTTTGATAAAAAGGTGATTGCAGATATGGCTTTAGAATATTTTATAAAAAATACTCCCGATGTTTTGGATAAGGAATACTATCATGCCGGTGGTTCGATAATTGTTCCTGAAGAATATGACGATGGCAAAAATATTACGGTGGAAATCAGACATGTTCAGGATGGAATTAATAATACATTGGATGCAAGATATTTTATAAATATTTATACTGCAAGGGGTGTTGATAGTATGGGTAACAGCATTGATTTTACTCCATATAAATAACTGTAAGGTGATAAAATGAAAGACTTACATATTCACATAGAACGAGGTCCGTATACAACTGAATGGATTGAACAGTTTATAAGTAAAGCAGTTCAGCAAAATCTGGATGAAATCTGTCTGCTTGAGCACAGCATAAGATTCAGCGATTTTCACCCGACCTTCAAAGAGGCGAGGGAATATAGCCGTTATCAGCGTAAGTGGTTTGACGGCAAGGAAAAATCTGCGCATACGCTTGATGAATTCAAAGCACTTGCAAATGAAATAAGGGGCAGGGAATACCCAATTAAAGTCTCCTTCGGGCTTGAAATATGCTGGTTTGAACAGCATCAGAATTTTATCCGTAATCTGACTTCAGACGGCTTTTTTGATTATCTTATAGGCTCAGTTCATTGGATTGACAACTGGACCTTCAATCAGCGTAAGTATCAGTGGCTCGGCAAGGATTTTAACCATATCTATAAGCGTTATTTTGAAATGCAGAATTCACTTCTTCAAAGCGGTATTTTTGATATCGTTGCTCATCCCGATCTGATTACCTGCCACGGGCTTTATCCGAGTTATGATTTGGCAGATACCTATATGGAGTTTTGCAAAAATGTCAAAGCAAATCATGTTTTGCTTGAAATGAATACTTCAAAAGGACTTGGTGTGAATAAGCAATTTTTTGATATTGCCAAAGAGGTTGGCGTTGAATTCTCAACAGGCTCGGATGCACATAGAGTTGAGGATGTTGGTAGGAGTATCAAGACGGTAACTAATCTCATATCCCATAGGTAGAATTTATTGGGTCTTTAAAAAGAGGGATAAACGGTGGAGCTATTGTGAATATCAGAAATACTGCACCTATTGCTATAAATGCCGCTATTGCTATTGTATCAAGCTTTGCGCTGCTGCATTTTTTCGTTTTTATTAAATAGTAATCAATTAAAAAGGCGATACCAACACCGATAAAGAATGACAATATGTTTACTATTTCAATTGATTTGCCGAGTACACCTGTATAGGTGTAAAAGAAAATTACGATTGCTGCCATACCGCTGACAACACCGATTAGCTTGCTGATGAATATACCGTTTTCCTTTTTTATTAGATAATATTCAATAATGCTCCAAATTAAGTAGGGGAGAAACAGCAGCTTCAGGTGCTCCCACGTACTTTCATTAACAGGGAAGAGTAAACCGACAGCTAAATTATAACCGCTCCATTTGAAAACGAAATGGCTTATGCTGCCGATAATGCTTACAAATACAAAGCCTGCAATGCTTAATTTAAAAAGTTTTTTCTGCATAGTATCACCCAAATCATTATATGTTTGGTTGAGAGTGTTTATAATTTTT
>CAMWPJ010000163.1 GCA_947176035.1 uncultured Clostridia bacterium
ACGCAGTATCTGTATATGACAAACCAGCTTGGTGATGTTATCGGAATAACAGACGTACAGGGCAAAGAGCTTGTTGAGTATGAATATGACGAGTGGGGCAGTATGCTCGATATTACGCTGAAGAGTGATGATGAAACTGTGTCAACACTTGCAGAGCTCAATCCACTGCGTTATCGCGGTTATTACTATGATAACGAAACAGGTATGTACTATCTCCAGAGCCGTTATTATGACCCTGAACTGGGACGTTTTATTTCGGCTGATGATTTTAATTATATTGATTCAAAACCGTCAATTAAACTGAATGCTTATGCTTATTGCGGTAATAATCCTATCAAATATGTTGACCCTACAGGTCATGATTTTACTTGGGATAGTATATTTGATATTATACTTGCGTGTATAGTTATTGATTTCGAGTTCCCTGAATTTAGAATACCGGTAAGCACTTCTGGTTCATATGGTCATTCAAGTAAACCATCGAATAATGTTACTGTTAAAAAGTCAAATTGGGTTTCTGACATCGGTGTGATTATAGGCGTTGTTATAACAGAAATTTTTACTTGTTTGGATTTACAGTTAATTGCATCTGAGCTGCATTTAGACTTTTCATTTAATGGTTTTTGGGATTATTTACAACTGAAAACTTATATATACAAAAAGGCATTTGACGAAGGTATACCGGATATTTTACCATCTGCTTTGGAAAAAGCCTCTGAAGCTGCTGGAAAGTTTTCTGCCTTGTTAGGTTTTTTTGATGGTATAATTCCAGAACGAAAAATAAAAGCTGCTACTATAACATCATATGTTTTTAATATAGCAAATGACGTTTCCGGAAGATATATTTCACCAGTAGGAACTATTCGTATGCTTGTATTAGATATAGGGATGAATGGTCTTTTTGATGTTGGAGGATTTATTATAGGCAAGCGTACCAGTCCGATAGTTGGTAATTTATTTAGTATTGCATTTGGTGAAATATTTGATAGTCTGGGAAGTAGAGGAAAAGCAGAGTTTTTAGCTTATAATTGGTATTATTTGAGATTTGTAGATTGGAGTAAAATATGAAAAACTCAAAGTATTTCCCTATGCAAATGTGCGGGGCATCATTATTATTAGTTTTGTTTGATGTATTTTTTGAAAGAATGGGAACATTCCCGAATTATAGTAGTGGTGGAAGATATAGCAATATAGAGATATTAGGGATATTTTTACCATTAATAATATTGATTATTCCGATTTTTGCAGAAAAATATCGCAAGACATATTGGACAAAATTAAATATCGTTATGTTAGTAATTACCTTAATAATAACAACGATTTTAATAGTGGTAACATATGCTAATAAGGAATATTATTGGAAATTATGGGTCGAAAGTGGTCATTGGGACAGGGATAATTGCCCGCCTATCAGATGGGATGTTTGGAATATAATTCAACCTTCTATTGATAGATTTCGTAGTGTTAATCATTTGTAATAAATAATATGATCTTTATGAATATTAATCTACAAAAGAGATGATATAATTTCAAATCCCAAATCATCAACTGTTTATTCGTATGATAACGAACAGTGGCTTGACCAGCTGACAGCAGTTAATGACACACCGCTTACGTATGATGCAAACGGCAATCTTGTATCCTATGGTGATACAACTTACACCTGGTCACACGGAAAGTGGCTGGATACAATAACAGACGGGGACGATACATATTCCTATACGTATGATGAAAATGGTATCAGAGCATCAAAGACCGTAAACGGTGTAAAGACAGAATTCAATACCTTAAACGGATTACTTTTGTCACAAAAAGCAGGAAATGATTTCATTTATTTCCGGTACGATACCAACGGCACACCGATAGGCTTTGTGTATAACGATACGCAGTATCTGTATATGACAAACCAGCTTGGTGATGTTATCGGAATAACAGATGCACAGGGCAAAGAGCTTGTTGAGTATGAATATGACGAGTGGGGCAGTATGCTCGATATTACGCTGAAGAGTGATGATGAAACTGTGTCAACACTTGCAGAGCTCAATCCACTGCGTTATCGCGGTTATTACTATGATAACGAAACAGGTATGTATTATCTGCAATCAAGGTATTACAATCCCGAATGGGGACGTTTTATCTCGGCTGATGATTTTTCAAATATTGATACATCGAAAAAGTATTTCAATATGAATGCGTATATCTATTGCTGGAACTGCCCGATAAGCTTTAAGGATGATAAGGGAACAGCACCGACAATTTCAATTGATATCGAGGCATTTATATCCTTTGTTAAAACCACAAATGATAAAATAACCGATAAATTAACTACACGCTTTCAGAATAATATTGAAAAACTGCAGAATAGATTCGATTCCGCTGTTGAAAAAGCTAGATTCTATTTTTATAACCCTGATGTTTTACTCAGCAGAATCCTGTCAACTATAACAGGATTGGATATAAAGATTGAATTTAAAGTCCTCAAATGGCTTAAAGAGCATGATTTTGTTGATGCACAGAGTGATGATGAAAAAATAGCACTTTATGCTTATGTTCCGATAATACCAAATGATGAGAAAACGGATAATTGGTTGTTAGCAGTATTTAAAACTTTGACGTTAGCAATTGAGATTGATAGTATAACACGATTTTTTGAAGGTATTGTTAAATCTGTTTATGAAGCTTTTGATTTCAATAGTTGGTATGATAATTTATCGTTGTTTTCACAGAATAATTTAGAAGAATTAGTATTATCATTTTCTACAACTATAAACTCAGCATTTACATATTGGGGAGAAGAAGTTACAGAAAAAGTTGGGGAGGCCTTTAAAGATTTTTCTGTTGGAAAGCTTATTGAATTGTTTTTAGGTCAACAAGTTAGTTCTTTTTGGGATGTAATTAATATTTTTGGTGCAGCAGATGAGAATTTTGATAATCATCCACCAGATATTGCGATGATAGCTACTTTCCTTGACATTATATTTTTTATGATTTCTTCAGTTGCTCCTGGGCTTGCAATAGGTCTGGATATGTCTAATGATTTGTTGAAAACAATTATGTCGAATATAGATACAGGCAAACTATGGGGGTGAAGTTATGAGATATAAATTTAGATATTTTAACGGTATATACAAATCTATTGCAAAATTTGTTGGACCTTTTCAAAATTTTTTCTTAACATGGGTAATTTTCTTTATAATTTATTTCTTGATTTCAAAATTATTTATTTTGATTGGTCTAAAAGATTATGTAATAAATGATAGTATGTTAGGGAATTTTCAAAAGATAACATTTATTTGTTCGGTTTTATGGGTAGCGATTTACCTGTTGTTCAGAAAAGGTGTTTTTCTTCAAGAAAATCGTTTGGTTATTGCACGTTATACTTTTACATTGACAAATTGGAGAAATCGTATCATTGTGAATTATGATGATATAGAAAGTGTTAATGTTAATTTTCGTGATTTGCATTTTACAAAATATCGTTTTTCTTTTGTTGTGCCGTGTGGAGATGAAGCTTATAATGTTGAGCTTACATTAAAAAACGGTAAAAAGTATTTTTTCAGCATTGAAGATCAAGAAGAATTCTGTGATAATCTTAATTTACTTCTTGAAAAAAGAAAAAATGTATAATTGAATTTGATGTTTATTGCGTACTTCGAAATTAAGGGGTGTTCATTCACCCCTCAGCAAAAAATATTGTTGCAAAATTTGTCATTTCCAGTACGATACCAACGGCACACCGATAGGCTTTGTGTATAATGATACGCA
>CAMWPJ010000164.1 GCA_947176035.1 uncultured Clostridia bacterium
CTTTTATACTGATGGTGATTATAAAATTCTTTTTATTTTTTGTTGTGAATTTTCCCCATACGCTTTCAAACTTAGGTAATCGTTTCATAATAATCACCATTGAGGAACTGTGTTTTTACGAACAGATTTATTCTTACCTGATTTCTTTTCAAGTTCAGATAACTTTGATTTATGCCTTGAAAGCTCATTAGCATAGTATTCTTCCATATCTGTACCAAGATATTTAGCAAATCCTTTTTCACACTGCTTAATTGCAACTTTTTCCATATGAATATCATAAGCGTTAACAGCCATTACCGCTGAAGCGTAATAAATTGAATCGGGTCTGATGCGAACTGTATCCGTTTCAAAGTAATCTATCATACTATCAGAATTGTTTTCAATTTCAAGGTTTTTAATGCGAGGGGTGTTACTTCTATCCATATGAATGGTAATTGTTCCTTCAGGAAGATTGCTTGTTTCAGTATATGTACCAGAGTAGTAATTTCCTTTATATAGCTGCCCATCAATTTTAATACCATTCCATACAAATTTGATATTATGCTGTATTTTTGATTCCGGCAATTGTAATTCTCCCATTAAATTCATCCTTTCTTAAATAGAAATATTCTGTCTTGGTTCAGTTCGCTTAACTTGCTCACGGGATTTTGCTTCCATATAAAAATCAAGCGCTTGAAAGATACCTTTTTCAATATCTTTGGCGCTTGTATCAGGAGGGAAGTACCTATTGAATTTATCAATACTTAAGCTAACTTTTTCCTTTTGATTTGGCTTTTCTTGCTGAAGCAAATCATATACAGCTTGTGGAGTAAATGAATTATTATCCTGCATTTTACGAAGCTTAATTGTTTGAGCGTGCGACGGTGTAATCATAGAGCTTTGCATAAATTCCAAAACAATTTTTTGATTATTCGATGTTAAGTATGACATCTCAACTGCAGGGCGCATTGCCATTTGCAATGCTTCAGGATTGTCTGGCTTTTCAACAGAATTATCTACCATTTGTAAAAGTTCAGGAATAAGTTTTCTAATGCACAGATAACGGTGTATTTGATTACGGCTTTCGCCGACCATTTGTGCAAGTTCATCATCACTACGCAACTTCGTCCCCAGTGGGGACGAAGTTAAATCTACTCGTTTTCCTTGCTTTTTCATTTCGTCATAATACATTCCATATGATTTCGCTTTTTCACTTGGAAGTAAATAAGGTCGGCTCTGATTACTTAATACCATTAATTTAGTTGCTTCATAATCTGTTAGATTTCTAACAAGACAAGGAAGATGCTCCAATCCTATACGCATAGCAGCGTGTCTACGACGATGTCCTGAAATCATTTCATATCTGCCATTTGGTATAGGACGAATAATACACGGCATAAGAATGCCTTCTGATTTAATTGCATCAACTAAGTCATCCATTGCTTTATCATCTCTAACATAGAATGGGTGATTTTTAAAATTATCAATATCGTTTATATCAATAATATTAACACGTTCAAGTTGTTCATCATCACGTTGTGCCTGTGATGAAAACAAATCATTTAATGAGCTTCGGTCGAGCTTTGGTAATTCCTTCGCCATTTCTCTCAAGTACCTCCTTTGTTAAATTTGCATAAGCTTTTGATGCTTCTGATTGAGGGGCATATTTTATAGGACTTTGCTCAGCAAGTACAGATTCAGCTGCCTTTACAGAGCGTGGAATTATAGTTTTGAATACATTGATACTATCACCATACAAATCTCTTATTTCACTTACAATATGCTTAGAAAGGTTCGTTCGTGCGTCCGTCATAGTAAGTACAATTCCATCAATCTCCAAATTGGGATTTAACTCTTCTCTTATTTGGTTGATTGAGTACAATAAATCAACCAAACCATCTGTTGCATATGGTTCTGCCTGTACTGGTATAATCACACTACCTGCAGCTGTCAAAGTATTAATTGTAAACAGATTAAGCGACGGATTACCATCAATTATGATATAGTCATAATTCTTTTTGGGTTCAACTAAAAATCTTTTTAAAAGGTTTTCACGGCTCATAGCGCTGGCTAATTGTAAATCAATTTTTGACAAGTCAATGTTAGATGGAATAATATCAACATTTTCGCTTGTGTTAAGAATATAATTGTGCCAATCAATTTTCTTTTTAAACACCTCATTTAATAAAACATCCTTAATGGAATAGGGATATGCCGTTTTATCCCTATAACCAAATCCTTTTGTTAGATTGCCCTGTGGATCAAAATCAACAAGCAATACCTTTTTGCCTTGATTAGCCAATGTAACACCCAAACATACTGAGGTAGCAGTTTTGCCGACACCTCCTTTTTGATTGCATATGGCAATAACTTTTGCAGACTCCATTTTAATAACTCCTTCCCAACAAAAAAGAGCAATTACATAATATGCAACTGCTCTTTTTTGAAAATATATTAAATTTTTGTATGACAATTAAGCCACCCATTCAGCCGATTGAATGATAGTTTCTAATTCCTTTATAAATAAATCTTGTGGTGTTTTATAATTAAACCGCTTTCTTGGAAGATTATTAATTGTATTCTGTATTCTGATAATATCAAAATCATTCAAATTATCAAACGAAGAACCTTTAGGAATAAATCGTCTTACTATACCATTCCAATTTTCGTTTGTACCTCTTTCCCACGACGAATAGGGGTGGGCATAATATATTTTGGTTCTATGATGTTTTTCCATTTCTTCACAATTTGCAAATTCAACCCCATTATCAAAAGTAATCGACTTGAATACGGCAGAGAAAAGCGAACCGAATTCTTGTTGTAAGTTATCGAGAACATCAACAATTCGGTTCGCTTTTCTATCACCGACATTGAATAATAATCCAATTCCTGTTTTTCTTTCAACTAATGTAATTAAATGTCCATTTTTATTTTTTCCTACAATTCCGTCACCTTCCCAGTGACCAAATTCAATTCTATCATCAACACACGAAGGTCTTTCATCAATTGATGAACCATACAATCGTTTATGCTTGCGAACAACCTGTGTATGTGTTTTTCTTCTTAATTTTTTCGGTAAATCAATATTTTTTATATTGCATATACCTATATCAACCCAATTATATAGAGTCTGAGTTGTAACTGTATCTTCAAATAGATTATGTTCTTTTGCATAACCTGCAGCACAATCAAGTGACCAATGCTTTGTTTTAACTTGTTTTTCAACGTAAGTTAAAAATTCTGAACATTGTACAGCTTTACATTTACAGCCACAATGCTTTCTATTTTCTTTATAATCATCCTGAGCTCTGTCAGCGTAATATACATATTCAGTAGTGTAGAGCGGTATGTCAGCTCTTTTGCTTGTAGTCTTAACTTCTTTTCTTTGTTCTACTGAACCTCTTTTTATCTCTTTACGAATTGTGGTAATACTACGGTTCAGTAATCTTGCTATTTGCCTTTTAGGAGTGTTCTTCCTTAATAATCTTTCAATAATTTTTCTCTCGTCATAACAAATCTGATTATATTTATTTTTTGTCTGTTCCATAATAATATTATTCTCCTTTGAAAATTCTATGGCCAAGCCTACACAGTTCAATCACCCTCAGCACCAATGCCTTCTATATTCCTACTGGTGTGACCTATTAAGCCCCATTTAAAGCATTCGACTGATTTCTAAATTTAAAGTTCCAAAATCTACATTCTTCCAAAC
>CAMWPJ010000165.1 GCA_947176035.1 uncultured Clostridia bacterium
GTTATAATAAGCAATACATATTTGATTATTAATTACAAACATTATTATTGTTGAAGCTGAATTGTGAGAATTTTTTAGCCCTTATCAGCTTTCAATCTTGTGCAAAATATATTATTCAGAAAACCTATCAGAGAGGGGAACTCTTCTTGGAAAATTTTGTCATAAGCGGCGGACACGAGCTTTTTGGCGAGGTTAATATCAGTGGTGCTAAAAATGCAGCTGTAGCAATTATCCCCGCAGCGCTTCTTTGTGATGACATAGTACGTATAGAAAATATTCCTAATATAAGCGATGTCAGCCTTATAATCCAGATTCTTGACCGTATGGGTGCAGGAATTAAAATGATAAATAAAAACACAATTGAGATTGATTCACGTTCAGTGACCTGTCAACCTGTTCCTTATGAGCTTGCATCTCATTTCAGAGCAAGCTATTATCTTATCGGTATTATGCTTGGCAGATTTAAAAAGGCAGAGGTTGCAATGCCCGGCGGATGTGATTTTGGTACACGTCCTATTGACCTTCATATTAAGGGTTTTAAAATGCTCGGTGCTAAGGTTGAGACGATTAATGGCATGGTTTGTGCCAATGCGGACAAGCTTGTAGGTGCGTCAATATATATGGATACTGTTTCTGTCGGTGCAACAATGAATGTTATGCTGGCGGCTGTTTTGTCACGTGGTTTAACTGTTATCGAAAATGCAGCGAAGGAGCCTCATATTGTTGACCTTGCAAACTTCCTGAACTCTATGGGCGCTGATGTGCGTGGTGCAGGTACAGATGTTATTAAGATTCATGGTGTTGAAAAGCTTCACGGCTGTACCTATTCAATTATTCCTGACCAAATTGAGGCCGGTACCTATATGGTTGCTGCTGCCACCTGCGGCGGTGACGTGCTTATTAAAAATGTTATACCAAAGCATTTGGAATCAATCAGTGCAAAGCTTGAAGAGGCCGGTGCGGAAATCATTGAATATGATGATGCGGTGCGCGTAACACGTTTTAAACCGCTTACAAAGTGTAATGTAAAAACTATGCCTCATCCCGGATTCCCTACAGACATGCAGCCTCAGATGGCTGTGCTGCTGTCTGTTGCACACGGTACAAGCATATTGTCAGAAAGTGTATGGGATAATCGTTTTCAGTATGTTGGTCAGCTGCTCAGAATGGGTGCTGACGTGCAGGTTGATGGTAAGATTGCAGTTATTGAGGGTGTTGGTAATCTTACAGGTGTTAATGTTAAGGCTACTGACCTTCGTGCAGGCGCAGCAATGATTATTGCAGGACTTGTTGCCAAGGGTGAGACTACTGTCGAGGATATCCAATATATCGACCGAGGCTATGAGGATGTTGTTGCAAAATTCAGTCAGCTTGGTGCAGATATCAGACGAGTTGAAATTAACGAAACTGAAAGCGTATCAGATGCGGGCTAAATAATATAAAATAATTAAGCGTATCATACGATACGCTTTTTCATTGTTTATGGGAGAGAATTATGTCAAAGGTTTGTCAGCTTTTTTCGGGCAGCAGCGGTAATTCTATACTTATTTCTTCAAAAGGTCATAATTTTTTGGTAGATATCGGCGTGTCTGCAAAAAGATGTGAAAATGCACTTTTGAATATTGGTGTTGCACCCGAAAGTATAGATGCTGTTTTTATTACTCACGAGCACAGTGACCATTGCAAGGGCGTGCGTGTTTTTGCATCAAGGCATAAGGTGCCTGTTTTTGCTGCTGCTGATTGTTATGAGCGTATGATGTCAAGCGGTGAACTTAATGAAAAGTTCAGTTCAGATATAATTGACTATCATATGGAGCTTGGCGGAATTGAAATTAAAACCTTTAAACAGAGTCACGACAGTGCGGACTGTATCGGCTACAGATTTAATCTTCCTGACGGCAGGAGTGTCTCGGTGTGTACAGATACAGGCTACATAACAGATCATGCAAAGGAAGTTTTGGTTGGTACAGATTTGATTTTTATTGAGTCAAACCACGAAACCTCTATGGTTGAAACAGGTCCTTATCCGTATTATCTTAAGCAGAGAATTTTAGGTGCGAAGGGGCATCTTTCCAATTTTGCCTGCGGCGAATATATGAAGGAGCTTGCACAAAGCGGAACAACACGTTTTGTTCTGTCGCATCTCAGCAGGGAAAATAATATGCCCCACATTGCAAGGCAGACTGCACTTGCCGCACTAAATGAAATAGGACTTAAAGAGGAGTCTGATTTCAGACTTTATGTGTCACCGCCGGAGAATGACGGCAGAGGTATTATATTATGATGAATGTTACAGTGCTTGCAATCGGTAAGCTTAAGGAAAGCTATCTGCGTGATGGCTGTGCGGAATATGTTAAAAGGCTCAGCGCTTATGCCAAGGTTAATGTTGTTGAGGTTAACGAGGAGCGTTGTTCGGATAATCCGTCAGATAGTGAAATTCAGTCGGTTATCAAAAAAGAGGGCGAACGGCTGATTAAAAAAATACCAAAGGGTGCGGCCGTTATTCCGCTTTGCATTGAGGGCACGGAATATGACAGCCGTGCGTTTTCTGCCCTGCTTGAAAATATTTCACTCCAAAGCTCACATATCTGCTTTGTGATAGGTGGTTCCTTTGGGCTTGATGACGAGATTAAGGCAATAGGCAAAACTAAGCTGTCTTTTGGCAAAATGACTTTGCCCCATCAGCTTGCAAGAATGGTGCTGCTCGAGCAGGTTTATCGCGGTTTTTCCATTTCAAATCATTCAAAATACCATAAATAGCAAACAAAGAGGGGATGTCACACACAAGTATGTGAGACATCCCCTTAAAAGATTGTTTATATAGTAAGTGTCGGTTAAACAATCGTAGGGGCGCACAGTGTGCGCCCGTTAAGTTATTGTGTTGTCCGCGGGCGAACAATGTTCGCCCCTACGAATCTCGTAATCTATACTTCCGTTCTTATTTTTTAGGTAATTCCTTTTTTTCGTCTATAAAGCCTAAAATATAATCGGCAGATAAATTATAAAACTTACAAAGGCTTATTATATCTTCAACTGTAAATCTTGCACGCCTATTTTCTAAATGAGAATATCCCTGTTGGCTTTTACCCAAAATTTTTGCGATATCTTCTTGTTTTATATCGTTATCTTCTCTTAATGCAATAATTCTATCGACATATTCCATAACATCACCCATAAATATTATAATATACTCGAATTCTGAGTATTGACATATACTCAACACCTGAGTATAATATAACCAAAAAAGATAGGAGAAAGTAAATATGTCAAATGAAATTTTAAGAGATATATGGAACGGCGGAAGAGGTCTTGACCTGACACAAGAACAAAGTGCAGAAGAAAAAGATATTTTTATGCTATGGAAAGCTGTGATGAACAGCTGGAGCAGGTGCTCGGTAAGGACAATTGGCAGCTTTTGGAGGAATACAGGAATTTAAGTTTAAGCCTGTACGCCGAATGTGAATATCAGGCATTTAAGATAGGATATAACTTTGGTATAAAAATGATTATTGAGGCAATTCAGAGCTGAATTTGTGTACTGCCTTTATTTGATTTGTTTTAAATATAATATTATTGCCGGTGTATTAATGCTATCTGAACATTTATGAATTAAGTGGTAATATTTTTCCGTTTTTTGTATGGAAATGCGTGTTGGTAGATTGTGTAA
>CAMWPJ010000166.1 GCA_947176035.1 uncultured Clostridia bacterium
TCATCAAGCAAAATATAATATTTCATCTTCTCTTTATCCTCTTTAATTCCCAAATCAAAATATATTTTATTTTTAAGTCTTTCAAATTCGTCCTCACTGACCAAGTTCAACTCATATAAATTATACTTTAACGAACGTATACATAAGGCTAAATCCTGCCATCTGTCCGCTATACCTGCTTTGCCTAAATCAAGAAAGCTGATTGTATTATCATCAATAAAAACATTCGGCAGACAGTAATCACCGTGAGTGAACACCAAATCCTCATCAGGCTTATTATCCACTAAAAATTCATATAGCTCATTAACATCTGCAAAACCGTTTTCGCCAAACGTATCCTCCTCGGCATTTTCAACATCTACTAAATCGTGTTCAATATTATACTTAGCAGTCTCTAGTCTTTTATCCAGCCTGCTGTTGTACGGACAATGAGCTATATCAATACTCCATAGCAGTTTCAAACCATCTGCCAAAAGCTGTGCAGCATTATCAAAATCTTTCATATTATCATCACTGCACAGCATTGAGCCTTTAAGTCTTGACATTAAAAGATAATTAAACCCGTTTTCCTGTGCAAACTCAATAACCTTTGGTGCTGACAGCTTCCCATCGAGCCATTTCAAAATATCATATTCTCTGTTTGACTGATTGCTTGTCTTTTCTATCTTCAAAACCATATCATCAAACAAAATTACTTTTGAATCTGACTCACCTATGCTATCAATACTATATTCAATCCCTGTTATTCTTTTTTGTATTTCTTCCGGTAATGTATTTATATCAAACATATTCTTAGTACCTTATATAATTTAAAAATGTAAACGGTCTGTAATATAGTCTTGACTTAAAGCTATGGTTCCACGCCGAAAAATAGCCTGATGCAATTGCTGTTTTCTGCGATGCTAAATTAGTATTATCGGTAAAATAATATGGTATAAAATCTCTTTTAAGCAGCTCTTTGGTAAGTATTCTCCCATAATTCATGTAAAAAGCGTTCTATTTCATTTTGATCAGTCAAGTATATTGTTTTTGATTCAAATTCTTTAAGTCGTGACTTTGTTCCATCCTTACCGCACTCATAATTATTCAGCCAGCGAAACATTGATTTAAGTACAAACAATTTCGGTTTATAAATGCACTTTTCCAAACCAAGTTTTTGCATTATCCAGCGTTTTACAATTCTGTATTTTCTCACTTTGAGAGAAATATCGAGAACAATTATTTTGTCGGCATTTTTCATCCCTTCAACAAAGCGTTCTCTGCCGTTATCCTCAATAACATAATTATCCGAAACGATAATTGAATTAAATTCACTGTCAATCTCTTCATCAGACCGTTTTATATTTCCCCACTTCTCCGATGAACAAGGTATATGTATAAGCTCATCCAAATGTGTGCAAGGAACACCTGTAATTTGTGAAATCTGCTCAGCAAGTGTACTTTTTCCGCTGCCTACTGAGCCTGTAATATATAGTTTCATATTTATTTTTCATACCAGCTTGGAACGGTTAATTTATAGTTGTCATACCATTCCAGAATATCCTTTGCCTGATTAAGCATTACTTCTGTTTGCTCTTCGCTGTAATCAACTGCCCAAGGTACGGATGACATCGTGTTACTGCCTATATATAATTTGAGCAGCTTCCAAAACAGCTCAGGAACATTATTATCAAAGTATCCGTCAATCATCCCAGTTGCAAATTTCGGTGAGGTTTGTGCTGCCCAGACAATACGGTTGAATTCCTCCCAAGGGTCACCAAAGTCATATCTGTCAAAATCAATAATCACGATTTTACCATTTTCAATCATCATATTTCCGATATGATAGTCTCCGTGCTGAAAGCATTGTGGTCGATTGTTAAGCAAATTGTGATTAGAATTAAGATAATCGATTATATATTCCGCGCCTTCAAATTTAATATGACACTTTTCATAATTCTTAATTTTTGTATTCATTTTGACAGTAAATCGTGTTTTCCAATCAAGCTGTGTCTTAGGAGCAGGTATGGTGTGGATTTTCCGCAATATTTCACCTGACTGAAAGCCAAAATCATACTGCTGCTTTTCATCGTAATTATGAATGTATTCTTCAGCATCAACACCATCAATCCAGGTTTGCAAAACATATACACCCTCTTTGCAGATACCGATTTTCAGCGGTTTACACATAGGTATATTTTCAGAAGAAAGCTTTTGCATAATCTTATGAATTTTCTTTCTGTTTTTATATTTATTTTTTGGTGAAATACGCAAAAGATATTTTGTATCATCTTTAACTACACAATACTTTTTGTCGCCCGACCAACCCTTTTGAATTTCAGTTACACAGTCAAATTGTTTAAAATTCATAATATGCCTCCTTCTCTCATATCCTATAAATCAAGTAATTATCTCTGTATCTCAGGAATTTCAGCCTCGCAGAAGCCTATACATTCCCTGCCCTTAAGCGGATTTGCGACATCTCTTGCATTAAAATAAAGTCTCAATTTATTCTCATATTTAACAAGATGACTTGCATACACAAACTGATTCATCCAACCCTTTCCGTTGTCAAGCTGAGGCTGCAAAATCATTTTTTCAAACTCAAAGCTTTTCCCGTCAACTGAGCTGAGCATAATAATTGCTGATTTGCTTTTTCCATTATCGTCATAAATGCCATTCTGAAAACCCACATAGCCGTCATTGACCTTATATACCTTCAAACATCCGCTGCACAAGTTAAGATATGGATTATTTTTATCAGGAGATATAATTGGTTTTTCAGCGCTTATATAATCTGAAGCTACACTGCTACTCTTGGCATAAGAAATATATGTAGGCTCACAAAAACCGCAATCTTTAATAAATGTCTGTCCACAGGAATAATACAATACAAATTGACCCTCATCCTCAAGCAGATACGGATTAGATATTGCAAGTCCGTGTGCATCCCTTTCAAATTCTCTTGTATTAGAAATAACCCTTTCGGGGTTAGTCCAATTAATTAAATCCTTACTTTTCACAACAAAAATTTCAGAATGCCATTTTGCAAGATTTACAAGCGTCAATGCATTAATAATAAGCGGAGCAGTACGCTCATAAAAAAGATAATAGGTACCATTAATATAGTTTATATTCGGTCGCATTGCACGCGATAAAATTTTTGCAACTTTTGAAAACCTAATACCATCATTGCTAATAAAATGATATACTCCCAGATTAGTGTGAAAAAACATGTGCCACCTTTTATCCACAGCCTTGTCAGGTGTCAGCAGTGACGGGTCAGCGACGATAAAACTGCCATCAAACGGTTTAATTATCGGATTATTTCCATAGAGCCTGAATTCAGCATTTTTTACTTGTTCGAGAGTTAAGTCAATCATAAAATCCCTCAGTCAATTATATTTTGCCGCGACGCAAATTTATTATATCAAATCAAATTTAGTTTATCAATAAACAAAATAAAACCTCGTACTTAGTGTACGAGGTTTCTTTGGCTCCCCAAGTTGGACTCGAACCAACGACCCTGCGGTTAACAGCCGCATGCTCTACCGACTGAGCTATTGAGGAATATTCGCCCCAAATTAATGGGGCTTGTGTCGGCGTTACCTATTTTCCCAGGAAGCTGCCCTCCAAGTATTTTCGGCACAA
>CAMWPJ010000167.1 GCA_947176035.1 uncultured Clostridia bacterium
GAAGATAAGTGCTTTTTTATTTTTAGTGAACTGAAGATTGGAAGCCCAGCTCCATAGCTGTAAAAAGGTTTGCTGTGTCAAGTCCTCAGCCTCATCAGTGCCAAACTCCTTTTTAAAATATGATAATACTTTTTTATAGTATTTATCATATATGTCATTAAAGGCAGTGACACAATTTTCGTTTTTATTCATTTACTTCTATTTTGTTTCCTGCTGTTGCAATTGTTTGTACATATCCTAAGATATTATAATCGCATTTGATTTTTTGTCCTGCTGCAAAATAAATTTGCTTGCTTTTCAATAATTCCAATGTAACATCATTATAGATAATCAGATTGTGACCTGCTGCTATTACAGAACCATCAGGCATGCTTTCAATAAACTGACTGTCAATTTTTGTATCATGACCAAATAACCTCACATTTGTTATTTCAAATGGAGTATATACTGCAAGTCCGTTTTGTGATATGAAATTGATTTTTGTGTTTTGGCTGCATACAATCAGCCCGTTTGAAATTACCTCAATAGATTCATCACTCTTGATGTATTTTACTATGCTCATTCCGTTGAACATATAAATCGAATTCAGTGCAACATTTTCATATCCCAATACCGTAGCTCCATTGAAGGTGATTAGCCTTTTGCTGTCAGAAAGATAAAGCATATTGTTTATATTTTTGTATTTTACATTGCCAAATGCGTTCATCAGTTCCTCACTGGGATTTTCGGGCATAATAACAGATGAAGCATTGATTGTTTTGACATTTTTCAGTGCATCTGAGGTGTAACGTCTTAAATCTAAAACTGCCTGATTTATTATATTTTTGCTTTTGCCAAATAACATAATTTTTCGCCTTTCCTTTTGCATATTAAGAGCTCTTCACCTATATAGACGCTGAAAAAATCAAAAGTGTCTGCACATTTTTTCATTTTTTTAAAGAAAAAGGCACGGCGTTCTGCCGTGCCCTATTAGAATATGTATTATTATCAGCCGTTGAGGATTGCGAAGTTTTCCTTATTACACTTATAAAGATTCTGGAAAACTCTGAAGTTTTTATCATAAACCTCTTTATTTGCCTTGTTAGGATGATATACTGTTTTTGCCGGGATAAGCTTTTTAACATCCTTCATTGTTGGGATAACACCTGTGCCGACAGCGATACAAGCGGCTGCGCCAACGGCACCGATATTCTGAGGTGAATCAACGACCTCAACATCTCTCTGCAGAATATCTGCAAGAATTTGGCATGTAGTCTCACCAAGTGCTCCGCCGCCGCAAAAACGTACAGCCTGTGATGTCTTAACCTTTTTTTCCTGTCTCTCAAGCATCCAGCGCATATGGAAGCAGATACCTTCAACTACTGAGCGGATAAGTTCGGTTTTTCCCGTCTCAAGACGGATGTTGAAGAACATACCTGCAGCGTTAGGATCTTCAAACGGACAGCGGTTACCATGCAGCCAAGGTGTGAATATTACACCGTTTGAGCCTGCAGGGATAGAATCAATAACTTCTTCCAGATAGTCATACATATTAAACTCAACTTGTTCAAGACTGTCTGCTGCATTGCCGTATTTTTTAAGGAAATAGCCAATTTCATCAAGTGCAAGGTGATCCTTAACCCAACCTACACATTTGTTTGAGGTTTCAAGCTCACCAAAGTAATTGTATGACTCAGGGTCAGCACCTACTATAGCTGCCATCATCGCTCCGGCATCAACTGTCTGCTCGGCACATACTGTTCCGACCCAGCCTGATGTGCCAGAATAAATATGAGTATCACCATTTTCAACAGCACCAGCACCTACACCTATGAGTGATGCGTCACCACCGCCGCCGTAAACAGCTGTGCCTGTGGCAAGACCAAGCTCAGCTGCTGCCTGCTCAGTAATTTCTCCGACCTTTTCGGTACATTTTTTGATTGGTGGAAGGTGTTCAATATTAACACCAACCATATTGCAAATTGGCTTGCACCAGCCCTCGTGCCCTTTTCTTGTATCATAAAGAAGAGTAGCAAAAGCAGAATCTGTAGTCATTACAAATTCACCGCTGGCACGGCAGATAAGATATTCTTTAATATCAAGCCACTTGTAAATCTTTTTGAAATTTTCAGGCTCATGAGCCTCAACCCACTTGTATTTCCAGATAGGATCCTTAACAGATGAAGAAACAGCACCTGTATATCTCAGATATTTCAAAAGCTTTGTTACTTCGGCACCTGCAATCTGCACACCATGTGCAATACCCTTTTTGATTTCATCTCTTGCTCTCTGATCCATATATGTCATAGGACGGCGAATACATTTACCCTCCTTGTCAACAAGTACAAGTCCCTGCATAGCAGAGCAGAAGCTAATACCCTCAATCTGCTCTTTGCTGATATTAGGCATTTTTTCAAAAACAGTTTTGGTAGTCTGGCACATTGCCTCCCACCATTCGTCTGCATCCTGCTCAGATCCGCCCTTAACACCTGTTTCTTCGTCAACATAAAGTCCATAGCCTGCTGTTGAGGATGCAAGAATAGTCATTGTCTTGTCAATCTCAATCAGGCAGGTTTTAATACCTGTTGTTCCGATATCATAGGTGATTACATATTTGCTCATATTTGTCCTCCTTATAAAAAACGGCAACGCCGGCTGAATTGTTTATTTGCTGAAAGTAAATGCAGATTCAATGAATTTAAGCAGCTGTGATATTACCTGCTCGTCATTTGACTCGTTAATATCAATACCGGTATAAATTCTGAATTTTTCTCGGTGATAATCGCAGGTGTATGCAAATTGCAGCGAAGTTAAAAGATTGTCAAGAAATATTGCAAAAAGTCTTGGGTCAAGATCCGAACGCACATCACCCTTGGCAAGTGCCTGACCGATTGATGTGATGTAAATAGAGCTTCTTTTGCTTTCAATCTCCTCAACAATTGCACGCATTCTTTGCACTGTACCTTTTTCAGAACAGATTTCGTTATACATTTTTATATAGTTTGAATGTTTTTTTGAGTGCATACAAATTGTTCGAACAAGTTTTTCTGCTTTGATAAGCAGCTTATCATCACTTATCATAATATCATAAAGTGCTTTTTCAAGGACATCCATACCATACTTTAAGCAGGTTATGAACAAATCCTCCTTAGTAGCAAAATATTTATACATCAGACCGATTGATATGCCTGCATTTTTTGCAATTACATTTATATTTGCATTTTCATATCCTTTTGAAGAGAATTCTTCAATACCAACTTCAATAATTGATTTTTTTCTGTCCTCGTCGGCCCTTTCAAATGCATCTTTGTAATATTTTTTTTCTACCATTTAATGAAATTTGTATCATTGCACAAAAAGTGAATTATTGATTTGTACAAGGTCAACAAATCTACCTCGCTTTTCTCGTATTTGATAAATGTATACTAACATTATTTTAATGATTTTGCAACAAATATAACTAAAATTTTACTGAAAAGTATTTGACAAATCGTAAAAAAGTGATATACTTAATG
>CAMWPJ010000168.1 GCA_947176035.1 uncultured Clostridia bacterium
GTATGAAATCACAGAGCATCTTGGCGTTATCTCTGAGACAGCAAGAGGCTGGACACGTGAGGTAAATATGATTTCATGGAATGGTCGCGAGCCAAAGCTTGACGTTAGAGATTGGTCACCGGATCATTCAAAGATGAGCAAAGGACTTACTTTTACTGTAGAAGAAGTTAAAGAGCTCACCAAGATTGTTGAAAAGCTCGATTAAATTAAATCTTAAGGGCAGCAGTATTATATTGTTGCCCTTGAAGTTTTTATTAGAGTGCATATTTTTCAGCAGCATTATTATAAAAATACATTTTGCTCAGTGCTTCGGATTTTTAATCTGCCGAGCAAAATTTGAGGTATAAATTATGGAATGGACATCATTAAACGATTTAAGAGAAAAATATTTATCATTTTTTGAAAGTAAGGGGCATTTAAGATTACCCAGCTTTTCACTTGTTCCAAATGGTGATAAAAGCCTTCTGCTTATCAATTCAGGAATGGCACCAATGAAAAAGTATTTCACAGGTGAGGTAACTCCGCCACGCAACAGAGTTACAACCTGTCAGAAATGTATCCGCACTCCTGATATTGAGAATGTAGGCAAGACTGCACGTCATGGTACATTTTTTGAAATGCTTGGTAACTTTTCATTTGGTGATTACTTTAAAAAAGAAGCAACTGCATGGGCTTGGGAATTCTGTACTGAAGTGCTTGATATGCCTGTTGACAAGCTTTATATTACAATTTATGAGAACGATGATGAGGCTTTTGATATCTGGACAAAGCAGAATGGTGTTGCACCTGATCATATTGTAAGACTTGGCAAGGCTGACAATTTTTGGGAGCACGGTTCGGGTCCTTGCGGTCCTTGCTCTGAAATTCATTTTGACCGTGGTGAAAAATATGGCTGCGGTAAGCCGGATTGCGGACCCGGCTGTGAGTGTGACAGATATGTAGAATTTTGGAACAATGTATTCACTCAGTTTGATAATGATGGTAATAACAACTATACACCGCTTGATCATCCTAATATTGATACCGGTATGGGTCTTGAAAGACTTGCATGCATTATGCAGGATGTTGATAATATCTTTGAGGTCGATACAGTTCAAAATATTATGAAGAAGATTTCTGAGGTTGCAGGTGTAGCTTATCATGATGATGAAAAAAAGGATATTTCGCTTCGCGTAATTACTGACCACATTCGTTCATCAACCTTTATGATTGGCGACGGTGTTATCCCTTCAAATAACGGCAGAGGTTATGTTCTTCGCCGTCTTATCCGTCGTGCATGCCGTCATGGCAGACTTTTAGGTGTCAACGAGCCGTTCCTTTATAAAATCTGTAAAACTGTTATAGCAGAAAATGCAGTTGCTTATCCTGAGCTTGCAGATAAGGAAGAGCTTATCACAAAGGTTATTCTTGCTGAAGAGGAGTCATTCGGCAAAACTATTGATGCAGGTCTTGCTCTTCTTGATGAGTATATTTCTAATATGGACGGCAAGGTATTCTCGGGTGAGGATGCTTTCAAGCTTAATGATACCTACGGTTTTCCGCTTGACTTAACAAAGGATATCCTTGAAGAAAAGGGTATCACTGTCGACGAGGACAAGTTCAATGCTCTTCTTGCTAATCAGAAGGCAACAGCACGTGCCGCTCGTAAGGATGCAGGCGCAGATGCATGGAAAGGTGAATCTGTTAAAATTAACGCTGAAAAGACTGAATTTGTAGGCTATACAGAGTTTGAATGTGATGCTAAGGTGCTCGCTATTGTTAATGCTGATGGTGAACTTGTTGATATGCTTGGTGCTGATGAGCAGGGAACTGTTGTTCTTGATAAAACACCATTTTATGCTCAGTCCGGCGGACAGGTAGGAGACAGTGGTGTAATAAAAAATGGTGATGCCAATGTATTTATTGTTGCTGATACAGCAAAGAATGCGGACGGAATTTACCTTCACAGCGGTAATGTTTCAAAAGGTATTATCAGCGTTGGTGACAGTGTAAATGCAAGTCTTAATGAGAACAGACGTAAGGCTATTATGAGAAATCATACTGCTGCGCATCTTCTACAGGCAGCTTTGCGTGAGGTGCTTGGTACACATGTTGAACAGGCCGGTCAGCTTGTTAATGAATATGAGGTACGTTTTGATTTTACACATTTCAATCCCATGACAGCTGATGAAATTATTAAAACCGAAATGCTTGTTAATGATTTCATCCTGAAAGCACAGACAGTTACTATGCAGGAAATGCCGATTGAAGAGGCTAAGAAAATGGGCGCAATGATGCTCTTCGGCGAAAAGTACGGCGATGTTGTAAGAGTAGTTAAAGCAGGTGATTTCTCAACAGAATTCTGCGGCGGTACTCATGTTTCAAACAGCGGAAAGCTTGGATTATTCAAGATTATATCTGAAGCGTCTGTTGCTGCAGGTGTTCGAAGAATTACAGCTGTAACAGGCTTGGGGCTTTTAAATTATCTTAATACAAATGAAACCCTTGTTAAGTGTGCAGCCGCTGCTCTTAAATCAGGCGATAATGATATTGAAAACAAAATCTCTGCACTTCTTACAGATAACAGAGAAAAGGATAAGGAAATCCAGAGACTTAATGCTGAGCTCACAAAGCTTAAGAGTGCTGATATGTTCTCAAAGCCTGTTATGATTGACGGACTTGAGCTTTACACAGCTAAGGTAGACGGTACTACTCCTGATGCGCTTCGCTCAATGGGTGATGATCTCAAGGCCAAGAGTGATGATGTTGTTGCTGTTATTGCAGGTGTAAATGGTGATAAGGCAAATCTTGTTGCAGCATGCGGTAAAAATGCCATTGCCAAAGGCGTAAAAGCCGGTGACCTTGTGCGTGAAATTGCTAAGCTTGCAGGCGGTGGCGGTGGCGGCCGTCCTGATTCAGCAATGGCGGGTGCAAAGGATTTGTCAAAGCTTGACAGTGCAATTTCTGCTGTTGAAGAAAAAGTTAAGTCTATGATTAAATAAGAGGTGTAACTATGTGTGTATTTTGTGAAATCATTGCAGGCAATATCCCTTCAACAAAGGTTTATGAGGATGATAATATCCTCGCTTTTAAGGACATTGCTCCTGCAGCACCTGTTCATATTATTGTTGTACCTAAGAAGCATATTGAGTCTGCTAACGAAATCAATGCAGATAACAGCAAATATGTTTCTGCTATATTTGAGAAAATTCCTGAGATTGCAAAATCTCAGGGTATTGACTCTTACCGAATCATAAATAACTGCGGTGAGGATGCCGGACAGACAGTTAAGCATCTTCATTTCCACATCCTTGGCGGTATGAAAATGGGAGAGAAAATTATATGAGTGAGGAATTTTATACTCTTAAAATAGCAGGGGTTGAGCGACAGCTCAAACGTTTTGCGGTGTCTGACAGCCTTGATATAGCAGCATTTATTCTTTTTGGTGATGT
>CAMWPJ010000169.1 GCA_947176035.1 uncultured Clostridia bacterium
GATATATAATAACATAAAATATAGTAATATACAATAACTAATTTCAGCACCTAACTAATTATGATATTTGACTAATTTTAATACTTGAAAGATACAGTATTATATGATAGAATTTATTTTGTTAAAATTTGTTACAAACGGAGTGATTAAATGAGCGGACATAATAAATGGAGCACCATTAAAAGAAAAAAGGGTGCAAACGACGCAGCTCGTGCAAAGGTATTTACAAAAATCGGCAGAGAGCTTGCAGTGGCAGTTAAAAACGGCGGACCTGATCCTAATAACAACGCAAAGCTGCGTGACGTTATTGCAAAGGCAAAGCAAAACAATGTGCCTAATGATAATATTGACAGAATGCTTAAAAAGGCAGCCGGCGAAGGCGATGCTACTAATTATGAAGAAATTGTATATGAAGGCTATGGTCCTTCAGGTGTTGCTGTAGTTGTTGAAACACTTACTGATAACAGGAACCGAACCGCATCTGAGGTACGTCACTATTTTGATAAAGCAGGAGGAAATATGGGCACACCGGGTTCAGTTACCTTTATGTTCGGCAAGGAAGGCGTTATCATAATCGAGAAAGAGGATGTTGACGCAGATACTCTTATGATGGATGCACTTGAGGCAGGAGCAACAGATTTCCTGACAGACGATGAGGATATCTTTGAAATCAGAACAGAGGCGAATGATGTCGGCGCAATCCGTGATGACCTTGAGAATAAAGGCTACAGCATCGTATCTTCAGAGCCGGCATACATCCCACAGACATACACAAGACTTGAGTCTGAGGATGATATGAAGGCAATGTCAAAGATGATTGATATGTTTGAAGAAAATGACGATGTACAGAATATATGGCATAACTGGGAAAATGAGGACGAATACGAAGGTTAAGTCTGAAATTCAATCGAAACAGCAAAAGCCCTGCAAATCTTTATTGATTTGCAGGGCTTTTATTCATCTTTAATTCAGTTTTGCAATAAATTCAAAAAGCACAAAATATTTCAAAGTATTTATTATATTTAAAAAACAGCACGGAAATGCGTCGGTGCGGTAACAAAGTTTTGTAAAAGACGGTACAGTTTAACGACTGAGCCGTCTTTTGCTGTGTTCAAGCAGATTGTTTATGCCAGCGGTCTTTTCTGCCGTCCTCTGCAATCAACTCTTTGTCAGTTGCAATGTTTATGATTCCAACTGCTTTGTAGTAAATCTCAATCTTTTGTTTTCGGTGTCCACTGCTCTTATCAGGAGCGTGCCGTTTTCTTTAACTGCCTTTAGGCGGTTTTCAAGTTAACACATTTAGATTTTTCACAAAGCAGAGTGGGCAACCACTCTGCTCATTTAATTTTGTTAACACAAGGGACTTGTCCTCTTTATTCTTTCTACATTATCTGATTGTATTAATTGCTTTAATAATATTATCAACTAAATCATTCTCAGATTTACATTTTTCCTTAAAAATCGGATTATCCCAGCAGTAATTCTTTATTAATTGAATAATAAAGGAACCAGATGGATTGCTTTCTGGATACCAACCAATATCCAGAATATAATTTTCGTTATATGAAACTTGCATCAAATCTTCGTTTAAGCAATCTATTTGTTTAGAAAACGGCAAAGAAAAATCAATATTAAACTCATTATAAACGATTTTTCCAGGTTCAAAATTATATTTTAACAAATCAATTCACCTATTCTATTTTAAAAGTTTTAAATATTCTTCTTTTGAAATAGGATGACCATGTATAGTATTAGAACTGTTTTCAATTCTAACATATTTAGTTTCCTTTCCATTAGTAGCACCAATAACTTCATCATATGCTTTTACCTTCCAATTTTTACCATTAGTTGTTGGTGTACCCGTATTCCATGCCTCTCTTTCAAAAGATTCGATATCTGTAATGTTTTTTGAATATTTTGCTGGTCCGTTTTCAGTAGATTTTACTATTTCTTTCCATGTTTTATTTTTATCCGGAAAATGTTTATACCCATGACTTGTCCAATTAAGATTATTGCTTTTACTCGAAGAAAAAGCATCTATATCACTTAACAAATTAGCAAAGCTCTTTTGTATAGTAGCACCGCCGGCAGCCACTTCAACAGCACCTGCCACAGCAACAACTGCACCAGCAGCAACTACAATAACTCCCTCACCTGATGCGACACCACTTACAAGTGCAGGCGTTCCCGTAACTACTGTATCTAAACCGGTAATAAAGTTCGTTATCCCTAGCATTGCTTCGGCAGCACCAACAACAACGCCTATAACATCGCCTGCTATTCTGCCAATATAGAACGCCTCATCAAAAGTATAATTACTAAATTCGGAAAAAGAGCCAATTTCCGTACCAGATAATTTTCCTGATAAAAATAATATAGGATATAAAGCATTATCTGCAACTGAACTAATTACACCTGATGTGAAATCGTCAACTCCTACTTTTGCAACCATTATACTGCCAAAAGCTAATGCCGCATATTCCTTAGGTCCTAATGAGAATGTAGTTCCATTATCCTTAGCCCTGTCTGCGCCATTTTCACAATACTTCTTATAGTTCTCTTCCTGAACTTTAGCAATATGTTTTTGAAGTGCTGTCTGTGCTTCTGTTCGTTTAGAAGCGTTTTTGCCTTGACCAAACGGATTTGTTACGGGATCATATCTATATGGACCTGTTGGATTGCTATAAGACGGACCATACGCATAATTACCATAAATATTTTCTATTCGCTTATCATAATATGCTTTTCGTTCAGTAGGATTAAGAATAGTCATTCCGGGTGAAAACGGATCAGTTATAATTTTCCTTACTTCACGATTTATTTGCTGCTGACTTATCGGTGTAATAATCGGCATATGATTTGCAGTTTTTGAACCCGGAATTATAAGATGTCCGCTCGGATCGATATAGTTGAGTGGATTATTCTCAACATATGTATACAGATTACGGCTTAAAGGATTCGGAATTGTTCCGAGATAAGTATCTTTAGCAGTAAATCTGCCCTGTGAAGAATCGTAATATCTTGCACGGAGATACTGTAAGCCTGTTGAGCTGTCTGTATACTCAGCATTGTACTGATACGGATTGTTCAGGGTGTTGTTGGACTTGGTTGTGTTGCCGTAAGTATCGTAGCGATAGGTTATCATACTGCCGCTGTTGCTGCCTGTTAAACCTGCAACTGAGCCTCTGCCGTCATAGAGATAGTAACCCTTTGTGCCATTTATGGTTGCACTGTTTCTCTGTGCACCATACTCATAAACATTTGTAGTATTACCGTTTGCACCAAACTCCATAAGAGTCTGTGTGTATTCGGTGTTGATATCATTGATGTAGCCTGTAAGTTCATAGTTGATTGCCGTGTTCTGCGTTACGCCGTTCGGAATCAGCATTTCATTCA
>CAMWPJ010000170.1 GCA_947176035.1 uncultured Clostridia bacterium
ATGTAGAAATACTTTTTGAAGAATATTTTATTGTACCTTTTTTAATTGCAATAATCTTATCACTTATCGTTTATCTTATTTTACACATACATAAAAAAAGAAAAACGATAGGTCAACTTATAACAGTACCTCTTACTGCCTTTTATTTTTCTGAGCTTTTTTATACAACATTGCTTTACAGAATAGGCACAAAAACAGATGCTTTGGCAAACGTCTTCGGTGAATGGTCAATATATGACGGTGAAACAAGTATGTATATCAATCCTAAACCGATTCTTAATGTTATACTTTTTTTGCCAATATGTATTGCTGTATTCAGTTTTATAAAACAGGTGTGCAATAAAACATATTCCGATAAAAGAATATTGATTTATACTGCACTGTTTTCATTTTCAGCATCTCTTATTATAGAGCTTATTCAGTTGATATTCAGTATTGGAACATTTCAGATATCTGATTTGGTATACAATACTGTGGGAGGTATTATAGGAGCTGTAATCTATATCGGATTAAACAAAATATTAATAAAAGCACAAAAATAAAGGCTGGTGTTCTCAGTGGAGAACACCAGCCTAATTTGTGTCTTTTTATATACTCTGATATTAGATATCTAAACGATACTCATAATCCGTCCATTCGTGCTCAACAAAATTGCGCACTCTCAAAACAAGCTCGTTATCATATACCTCAACCTGATATCCCATACCTGTATCCTGAACATCAGCACCTCCGTCATCATTTTCGGAACCGAAAGATGGTATATTGATATATGTAATATTTCCATTTTCACTTAAACCATAGCCATTTTCAAATATTCCCATATGTAAGTGACCTGTAAAAAAGAAAATACGGTTGTCATATTTTGTAAGCATGTTATAAAGCTCTTCACTCTGTTCACCAACATGCCCCTCCTGCCATACATCAGCAAAAACATCATTAAGCGGCCAGTGACTGAAAAGGAATACAGGCTTTCCGCTTTGTGAGGCTGTCTCAAGCTCATGATCAAGCCACTCAAACTGTTCGGGTGAAATGTATTGTGCAATTCCTGCATCGGTATCTGATGAAAGGATTATAAAATGATATCCGTCAATAATCTGGCTATGATAAAGATTATCAATCTTATGCTCAAGAAAAGTATTGTTAAAGCTGATAAAACGCTCCTTAAGCTTATCATAATCACCTGTGTTATGACTACCGGGACAAATATCATGATTACCTGCTGCCATAAGCACATTTTCTATAGTATTATACTTATTCATAAGACCATAGAGCATACTCATTTCTGCAACTTGGCCATTCATTGTATTATCACCACACATAATAAGTGCACGGCTTTGGGCATCGGCAGCTGATAAATCCAAAAACAACTCTCCGTAATTTTTATGCTTCTGCGAATTGTTACCCTCTAAATGACCATCGGAAATAACAGTAAAATTCATTTTCAGGTTATCCTTATCAAGCGGTGCATAAGCTGTAATATCACCTGATGCCGAAAAGATAAATATTGCTAAAATTGATGAAAGTACTTTAATAAACCAATTCATAAAACTTCCCTCTCTTATTACCAATAACCTAATACATGCTGCATTACAAGGCTTACAGCTGTAATACATACCCAGCAGCAAAAGCCCATTGCAATCGGCTTACCTCCTTTTTTAACAAGGGTGACAATATTTGTATTAAGTCCAATAGCACACATAGCCATTGAAATAAAAAACTTTGCAAGCCACTTAGCACCCTTAACAAAATAATCATTATAAACAGCTGTAAAGCCGCTTTCAGGCAGCACTGCAACAAGCGTTGTGATAAGCGATGCGATTACAAAATAAAGAATAAACCAAGGGAATATTTTTTTCAGCGAAACCTTTGTACCTTCACCGCCCTGCTTTTTTTCCTGTTTTGTTCTGATAAGCGCAAGGACTAAGGTAATAGGAATAATGGCAAGTGTACGTGTAAGCTTAACGGTAGTAGCCTGTGCAAGCACCATACCCTCTGTACCCTTCATACTATCCCAGGCAGATGCAGCAGCAGTAACAGAAGAAGTATCATTAACAGCCGTACCGGCAAAGAGTGCAAAGCCGTCATTGGTAAGACCGATTGCATTTCCGAATGTAGGGAATATCAGTGCCGCAATAACATTAAAGAGGAAAATAACTGAAATTGACTGTGCAATTTCCTCATCATCTGCATCAATAACGGGTGCTGTTGCAGCAATAGCAGAGCCGCCGCAGATTGACGATCCAACACCAACAAGAATTGAAACCTTTTTATCTACCTTTAAAATCTTACACATAACAAATGCAACAATCAGTGAAACTGCAATGGTTGAAATTATAACCGGCAGACTTTTGCCGCCTACAGAAAGCACGGTTTTAATGTTAAGCGTAAAACCAAGAATAATTACTGCCCACTGTAAAATCTTTTTTGAAGTGAAGGTAATACCTGATTTCACCCTGTCATCTGATGCAAACTTACCAAATATTGCAGTGATAACCATACCAAAAACAATTGCAAATACAGGCGCACCGATAACCTCAAACGAAAAACCACCTATGCTAAGTCCTGCAAGAAAGGTTGATATTCCTGCAATTATAATACAGGTTAAAATACCTATACCATTCTTTTTTATAAAATTCATTCTAATTCCTCAATTCAATATTCTTTAATCATTTCAAAATTCTGTGATTTTAAAATCGCCAACAAATCATCATTGTTTTTTATCTGCGTATTCGTAATTATTCCGCCGCGTGCAAGGTTTTTTTGAACGTGAAAATCCGAACCGGATACCATAAGCTTGTTATTTTCCCTCGCCCATTCATAAGCTTTATCATTCTGTGATTTAGGTGTTTTGCCATTATATATCTCAACACCATCAATATAATCAGGATTGCAGCGTGTGCGAAAAGGTCTGAAGGGATGAGCCTCATAAACTAAAAAACCATTTTCTTTGCACATCTTTTTGACCCTTTTCTCCCACACATTCATAAGATTGCCTGCGTTATATAAAAACTCCTCAGTTACACCATAAATAAGATAGTCATTCGCCGTAAAATAATGACGCAGTTCCATTCCTAAAAGAACAGTGAAATCCTCACCTGCCGCCTTTTTCATTCGCCTATAACCCTCAAGGTAGAAATCAATCTGCTTTTCAGGGCACCAATTAGGCTTGAAAGTTAAAGGACTATAGTGATCGGTAACCACAATACCGCTGTAACCCTTGCCTTTATAAAGTTTTACAATTTCTTCAGGCTCCACTCTGCCGCATTGTGATACACAGCCTGTATGACAGTGAAGCTCATACTTAAATTTCATATTCATCATACTTATAAAGATACCACATTATGTTAATT
>CAMWPJ010000171.1 GCA_947176035.1 uncultured Clostridia bacterium
AATTAAAACAGGCAGTAACGTTTTTCATTGCGTTACTGCCTGTTTTAGTTTAATTCGTTTATTTTTCTATTACAGAAACGGGAGTGAAGCCTGCTTCTGTAACTGCTGCTTTTAAGACATCGTCTGCTACATTATCATTAAGCTTAACTGTTGCTGATTTCTTCTTTAAATCAACCTTTGCTGCCTTAACACCATCAAGCTGCTCAAGTGCTGATTTTACAGCAGCAACACAGTGCTCGCAGGACATACCTTCAACGCTTATAATTTTTTTCATTTTTGCATACCTCCATATTTGATTTTTATTTGAATTTTCTTAGCCTGAGTGCATTTAAAACAACTGTTACCGAGCTAAGGCTCATACAGGCGGCAGCTATCATGGGGTTGAGAGTCCAACCGAATATGCCGTAAAAGCAGCCAGCCGCAAGCGGTATGCCCAAACAGTTGTAGAAAAATGCCCAGAAAAGATTTTCACGAATGTTTTTTAATGTTTTTTTAGAAAGCCTGATTGCTTTTGCTACATCCGAAAGCTTATCGGAAACAAGCACAACATCGGCAGAGTCGATTGCAATATCCGAGCCGGCACCAATTGCTATGCCGACATCTGCTCTTGTAAGAGCAGGGGAGTCATTGATTCCGTCACCAATCATTGCTACGGTCTTGCCTTCATCAATAAGCTCGCGGATTTTACGTTCCTTATCATCAGGAAGTGCAGATGCAATAAAGTGCTTAATTCCTGCCTGCTGTGTTATCGCAAAAGCTGTAACCTCATTATCGCCTGTAATCATAATTGTATCAGCAGATATACTCTCAATCGTCTCTTTTGCATCCTCTTTGATTTTATCTGCCACTGCAACTGTGCAGATATATTCATCATTACATGTGAATATGATTGGTGTTTTGCCCGCGAAAGAGAATTCATTATCTGCAATTCCTGTCAGCTTTTCATTGCCAGCTTTATAGGTTTTACCATCAATTTTTGCTGTGATTCCTTTACCTATAATGTATTCACTTTCTTCAAGCTCAAGCAACTTTGCTTCGTTATCCCTGCAATAGCTGCAAATTGCTGCTGAAATGGGATGGTCAGAGATGTTTTCCAATGTATAAATAATATCAAGATACTGTTTGTCTGTCACATCTGTAACAAACATTTCACCCTGCGTGATTGTACCTGTTTTGTCAAATACAATTGTGTTGCATTTACCAAGATTCTCAAGAGCAGTTGCATCTTTGAAAAGTATTCCGTTCTCAGCACCTTTGCCTGTTCCTATCATAATAGCACAGGGTGTTGCAAGTCCAAGTGCACACGGGCAGCTGATAACTAATACAGATACTCCAATGGAAAATGCAAATTCAAAGCCTTTCCCGATAATAAGCCATATTGCAAAAGCAATTATTGCAATTACGATTACAACAGGAACAAAAATTGCAGCTATCTTGTCTGCAAGTCTTTGTGCAGGTGCTTTTGATGATGATGCGTCCTCAACAAGAGCAATGATTCGTGAAAGTGTTGATTCATCTCCAACCTGTGTAGCTTTGAAAATAAAGTTGCCATTTGTGTTTACAGTTCCACTGATAACCTTGTCATTTATAGTCAAGTCAACAGGAACGCTCTCACCGGTAACAGCACTCTGGTCGATTGAGCCTGAGCCACTCGTAATTATTCCATCAACTGCGATTCTCATACCCGGTTTAATTACAACAAGGTCACCTTCCTGAATGAGTGATGATTCAATTTCTTTTTCAGCACCATCTTTGAGTATGATACTCTTTTCCGGTACTAAGTCGATAAGTGAATTGATTGCATCCTTTGTTTTGCCTTTGCTTAAAGTCTCTAAAAACTTGCCGACTGTTATAAGTGCAAGAATCATACCTGCAGATTCAAAATACAGATGATGATTTTCAAATGCAAACATTGAAATCAGACTGTATATAAGTGAAGCTCCTGAACCTACAGCAACCAAGCTGTCCATATTAGGATTAAGCTTGATAAGTGCCGTAAATCCATTTGTGAAGAATTTTCTGTTAACTATAAGAATAGGTATTAAAAATATGAGCTGCCCGATTGCGTTTGGCATATGCTTTTCCAGTATCCAGGGTAGAGTATATCCAATCATATGTGCCATTGACAGATACATAAGCGGTATAAGAAATGCAACTGAAATTATAACACGTTTTTTCATTTCGTTAATTTCAGCCTTATTGTTTGATTTTTTTAACTTAAATGGCTCACAACCATAACCTGCATTTTTTACAGCGCTTATGATTTCTTCGGTATTGCAGGTATATTCAGCTGTCATTGTACCTGCTAAAAGGTTAACACTTACAGTTTTACTGATTGGTACAACTGCCTTTTCTACTCTTGCTGAACATGCAGCACAGGTCATACCTGTTACTAAGAATTTTTGTTTCATTAAAGTATAATAAGCTCCTTTGTAATTTTCGATAAATTTTCTCTTCCTCTTGGCGAAATATAAAGCAAATCCTCAATTCTTATTCCGAATTTGTTTGGAATATATATTCCCGGTTCAATTGATGTTACATTACCTACCTCAAAGGTATCGGTGCTCTTTGGCGATGCGTTATAACCTTCATGAATCTCCAGACCAACGCCGTGCCCCAGACCATGGCGAAAATATTTTGCCATATCCTTTTCTTTCAGCACATCATATGCAGCTTTGTAAACATCAGCACATTTTACACCATCTGCCAGTGCCTTTATTCCTGCAATTTGAGCTTTGAGAACGAGATTGTAAGTCTCATACATTTCATCTGTTGCGTGACCTACAGCAACAGTTCTTGTCATGTCAGAATGATAGCCCTTATACGTAGCACCAAAGTCAAAAAGAACAAAGTCACCGTCCTCAATTTTTCTTTCACTTGGCACACCGTGCGGCATTGATGTGTGGCTGCCTGTTAAAAGAATTGTATCAAAGCTAATTCCATCCGAGCCGTTTTTTGCCATAAGATAATCAAATAGTGCTGCAAGCTCCTTTTCTGTTTTTCCTGCCTTAACCTCAGGCAGCAGCTCCATAAATGCTTTTTCGGCAATATTATTTGCAGTTTTTATAAGATTTATTTCATCAACATCCTTGATGTTTCTTAAACACATAAGCTGGTTGCCTAACGGTGAAAAAATTGCATTGCAAAGCAAATTTGTATATTTTTCATATTGAGCAAAGCTAATGGTTTCAT
>CAMWPJ010000172.1 GCA_947176035.1 uncultured Clostridia bacterium
GGTTAACAGGTGTAGGAACACCGTAATAGTCAACCATTACCTTATCAAGAATTGCAGGATTTGCTCTGCCGGCTCTGATTGATGAAAAATCCCTCTCAAGTGAGGTGAGACATTTTTCCATTTTTTCTTTTGTTTTTGCATAAACTGATTCCATAAATAATACCTCTCTTATATGAATATACCTGTTAATTTCTTACTAATGTTCCGATTGTTTCACCCTGAACTGCTCTTACAACATTTTCAGGATCCGTCAAATCAAATACAAGAATTGACAAATCATTGTCCTTGCAAAGTGAGAATGCTGTTGAATCCATAACTTTAATATCACGTGCAAGCACATCTCTGAATTCAACCTCGTCAAATTTAACGGCATCGTCAAATTTGTTAGGGTCTTTATCATAGACGCCATCTACATTTGTTGCTTTGAGAAGAACATCTGCATTGATTTCAACGGCTCTGAGCGCAGCCGCTGTATCGGTTGAGAAAAACGGTGAGCCTGTTCCGCAGCCGAAAATAACAATTCTGCCCTTTTCAAAATGACGGATAGCCTTGTTGCGGATATACGGCTCTGCAATCTGACGCATTTCGATAGCGGTCTGAACTCTTACATCAGCACCAAGCTGCTCAAAAGCATCACAAAGCGCAAGTGAATTCATTGCTGTTGCGAGCATACCGATATGGTCAGCTCGTGTTCTGTCCATATGCTCACTTGTTCTGCCGCGCCAGAAGTTACCGCCGCCGACAACGATACCAACCTCAACGCCCATATCTGCAACCTTTTTTACTGATTCACAAATTTTAATAACGGTTGGGGTATCAATTCCGCTGCCTTTTTCACCGGCAAGCACCTCACCGCTTAATTTTAACAAAATTCTTTTGTATGCGATACTCATACTAAGTCCTCCAGATTTATTATCACCTATATAATAATATAAATTAATGTCAAAGTAAATAGATATGCTGAAAATTAAGATTTTATTTACAGAATTTGTTATAACATTACGCAATATTTTGAGAATTAAAATAATACACATTTATTAACACAAATACTGTACAATAAAATAACCTGCCACAGCAAAAGCTATGACAGGCAATAAATGATTATTCTTCTACTCCGTTTAACTGTTTCCAATGTATTTTGCAGTAATTCTTACCATCAATTGCAGGATATTTTTCTTCCCCTACTCTTGCCTCGTTATAGCAATCATATTCACCAACATAAGCACAGCGGATTGCATCCTCACCGCCCTCTGAGAAGGATGGAATGAAAGAATAGAGGAAAATGCCGAGAACTGCAACGCAGATTACAACAGGTGCAGCCTTACCATTTGTTTTTTCAGTAATCTTTTTAAAGAGCTTTGCAGCGTCAATATTATCAAGCTTTGTCTTTTCAAATATAAGAACAGCCAGCTTCATTAAGAAATAAGCAATTACGGCAGCAAGTGTGCCTACAACAAGACCTGCAACAACATCTGACGGATAATGTACCATCAGATAGATACGGCTGCCTGCAGTGCAGAGTGCAAGCACAGGGAAAAGCCATGCAATCTTTTTCTTATCCTTCATAAAACAAAGGAACATTGCAACGCACATTTCGGTAGCGGCAGTTGTATGACCTGATGGGAAAGAGTAATCACTCTCGGACAAAGAGCCTGCACCGATATACCAACTCCAGTAATCTGCAACATCCTGCAGAGTATTATAAGGTCTGATACGAAGTGCCATAGGCTTAACAACAACATTTGTTACAATTGTGCCGATTGCGATTGCAAACAAGAGTGTAAAGCCGTATTTCCTTGTTTTTTTGAAAAAACACAGCGCAACAGCCACAACTGCCATAGGGATAACAAAAGCCTCATCACCAAAGCTGGTGAAGAATTTTGCAACATAGGTTAAAAAAGTATTCTGCATTGAACCAAAAATGTGGAATATCCACATATCAAATCCGTAAAATGCCTTGTCAATACTTTCACCCAAGCTTAAAAGTATAGGATTCATATATGTACCTCCATAAAAATTGAGTGTTTGTTTTGATTCACACTCTATCACTTTATATATACTATCAAAATCAAAGGAAAATTTCAACATATTTATTAAACTGTTATACTTTATTTGTTAATAATGTGGTAAAATATTTATGGTATTATCTGTAAAAACAAATTAAAGGTTTAAGCTAAAGGAAAAAAGAATGATAACAAATCCATATAAGGTTCTGGGTGTGCCTGACGGCGCAAGTGAAACAGAATGCACAAAAGCATACAAAAAGCTTGCCAAGAAATATCACCCTGACCTTAACCCAAATGACAAAACAGCTGAAGAAAAGATGGCACAGATTAACGCCGCCTATGACCAGATAAAGAACGGTACAGCAGCACAGCAGAGCACTTATTCCTACAGCGGATATAACAGCTATTCAGGACGATCTCAGCAAAGCAGCTCATCGGCTCCGGATTATCTGAGTTCTGCTGCACAGTTTATTAAAAGCGGTCAATACCGGCAGGCTGTCAATCTTCTGAATAATATTGAGGACAGAAATGCAAGATGGTATTACCTTTCAGCTCTTGCCAATATGTCGCTCGGCAACCGTGCAGTTGCAGAGGATCACATAAGAACAGCCTATGCAAAAGAGCCTGCCAATACGACCTACAAACAGGCTTATGAAAATATAACTCAGGGTATCAATCCGCTTGAATACAATCCATTCTCCGCTTTCTTTGATTTCGGCAATCAGAATACAAACGAAAGCAGAACAGGAACAAGAAGAACAGTTTATACAACCACGAGTCGCAGACGAACAGGCTGTCTTGGCAGAATCCTAAGAATAATATTTATTATATTCATTATAAGACTTATTTTCAGATTTATATTTTCCGCATTCTACAGCACACCACAGCAACGATATAAAAATCATCAGCAGCCAACAACAAGCTATTCCCAACAATATGATTATCCTGATGATAGTGCACAGATATTCGGCGAAAACAACGGCAATAAACAAAAATCTTAACATTAATCATAAATATTAAGGAGCTACTATGAAAAAGTTTTTTATGGATCTGGCATACAAATTCCAAAGATTTATGACCGGCAGATATGGTGTCGACCAGCTTTGGAGAGCACTGCTGTTGTTCTACCTGTTCGGTGTAATAATCGCGAATATTTTTTATAGA
>CAMWPJ010000173.1 GCA_947176035.1 uncultured Clostridia bacterium
GTATATAATATCATATTGAATATGGATTGTAAATTGATATTGCTGTTTTGAGCTTATTTGCGTAAATAAATGTTATTGCAGTTTTAGTGCATTTATTGTATGATGATTATATAGTTTAAAATAAAAATAAGAACGGAGAGTATTTATGAAAAAGTTTATAAGTGTGTTCATCTGCACAGTTCTTATCATCACCCTTTTCATTGGCTGTCAGAAAAATACAGCTGAACCGCTTGCTTTTACAGGATCGGATTACACAATACCTGAACTTGACCTCAGCGTTAAGCCTGAAAATCTTAACAGTAAATATGATTATCTGTATGAGCTTACAACCGTTGATGCTTCAAAGAAATATATGGCACATCCGGATTCGGTGCTTTTGAAAAACGGTAATATTTTAACTATGTATCCTGCAGGTCACGGTAAGGGTGCAGTGCTCAATAAAATCAGCACTGACGGTGGATTAACATGGTCAGAGTCAATTGAGAATACGCCGAAAAGCTGGGTTAATTCGCAGGAGACGCCTACTGTTTACCGACTTGAGTTTACAGATGGAAAAACCGATGATAAGCTTATAATGATTTCGGCAAATCCTAAATGGAAGAATGCAGAGACAGATGGCGGCTTTAACTGTTCTGTATCAATGGATGAGGGACAGACCTGGACTGAGTTTGAGACATTTTATGACATTAATAGTGATTATCCTGTTATCCCTATTGTTGCAATGGCAAGTCTCACACAGCTTAAGGAAAATGGTCAGTTTGTTGACAAGTGGATGGGCTTTTTCCATGACGCGAATTTCTATAATTATAAAACAATACTTACCTTTGATGAGCAGGGGAATCCTCAATGGAGTATACCTGAAAAATATTTTGCCCAGTATCGTGATATTGAAGAGCTGTCCAATATGTGCGAGGTTGAGTGTATACGTTCAGAGCAGGGTACAGGTGATGAGCTTTGCCTTATTTCGAGGAGCAATACTAAAAAAATGAATTCTCTTGTCTCATTTTCAAAAGATGAGGGCGTTACCTGGAGTGAGCCTGTTGAGCTGCCCGCTGCGCTTAATGGTGAGCGACACAAGGCAGAATGGACCAAGGATGGCAGACTTTTCATTACCTTTCGTTCTATTGAAAGAGGAGCAAAGGCTGAGCAGAATGCGCTTGAAAGCACAACAAGTGGTTTTATAAGTGAGGGTTGGATTGCCTGGGTAGGTACTTATGACGATCTTAAGAATGGCACAGAGGGACAGTACAGAATAAAGCTTGCCCATATCTATATAAAGGGACAAAATGAGCCTGAATATTATGCAGGTACGGATACAGGCTACTGCGGTAATGTTGTGCTTGATGACGGAACAATTGTAACCTCAAGCTACGGAAAATTCAGTCCTGATGAAAAAATAAATCTCGGCACTGATTATAGAACATACATCTGTTCCAAGCGAATTCATCTTGCAGATACAGATGTCTTGATAAAAGAATTGAAAAAATAAAATGAAAAAACACAGGATCAATTCAATAATGAATAACCCTGTGTTTTATAGTTAATACAGCTTGAATATATATATTATCAATCCGTATAAAAATGATGAGCCGATACCATATACAATTACGGGACCTGCAATTGTGAACATCTGTGCTGCTGTTCCCAGAACAAAGCCTTCGTGCTGAAACTCGAGTGCAGGGGATACAACCGAATTTGCAAATCCTGTAATCGGTACGATTGTTCCTGCACCTGCATGCCTTGCGATTTTGTCAAACACGCCTATACCTGTCAATATTGCAGTAGCTATAATTAAGATGGCAGATGTGCCGGCTGCTGTCTCTTTTTCGTTGAGTCCTGCATTTTTCAAAAGTTCCATTATGACTTGTCCGATTGTGCATATCAGTCCGCCGAATAAAAACGCTTTTATGCAGTTTAGTATTACAGGCGAATTCGGACTTGCTTTATCGGTCATTTTGCTGTATTCGTCTTTGCTTATGCTCATATGAATCACTCCTGTGGATATTGTTTACAATATAATAATAATTATACTCTTGACTTTTTTGATTATATCTTGTAATATTAAAATATACTAATTGTAAATCGGAGGCAAAGCTATGCATCTTATTGAAGTGCGTGATGTTTATAAAATATATAATCCCGGTGAAAATCAGGTAAATGCTCTTGACGGTGTGTCAATCACAATTGACGAGGGCGAATTTGTTGCCATTATTGGTCAGTCAGGTTCGGGTAAATCTACTCTTATGAATATGCTTGGTCTGCTTGATACACCTACAAACGGCGAATATTATATTAATGGTCATCTTGTTGATGATTTGACAGATGATCAGATGAGTGTTATCAGAAATGAGCAGATTGGATTTATATTCCAGGGCTTTAACCTTATTTCTTCTCTTACTGCTCTTGAAAATGTTGAGCTGCCGCTTGTTTATCGCGGAATGAAAAAAGATGAAAGACGTGAAATCTCAAAGGCCGCACTTGAGCGAGTTGGACTTGGTCCTCGTATGAATCATCTTCCTGCTGAAATGTCAGGCGGTCAGCAGCAGAGAGTTGCTGTAGCAAGAGCGATTGCGGCAAGACCTCCCGTAATCCTTGCTGATGAGCCGACAGGTAACCTTGACACAAAATCAACCAAAGAGGTTATGGCAATTCTTCACGAACTTAAGGACGAAGGAAGAACAGTTATCGTTATTACTCATGATAATGAGATTGCGGAAGAGGCTGAACGTGTTATCCGTGTTCGTGATGGCAGAGTGGTTGAGGACTATATCAATCCCGGCTATGAGGAAAAATACGGCAGAGACTCTAAAAAAGATAACAAAAACCCAATTGATGAGGGTTAAAATTTTAATGAATGTATTTAAAAGTACTGTGATAAATGTCACAGTGCTTTTTTGTTGACTAAAACAATTCTTCAATCTATAATATAAGTATAAACAATTTTGGAGTTTTTATATGAACGGAAATAAAGCAAGTAAAAATAAATATACAAGCCTCAGAAAGCAAGACAGGATGATTTTTTTCTGCATAATATTTCTGCCTGTTCTTATAATTTCTTATTTAATTG
>CAMWPJ010000174.1 GCA_947176035.1 uncultured Clostridia bacterium
TCTTTTCGTTTGTCTCGCCCCGTCTCTCTCGAGTGCTTTGCAATAATACCACATCTTTCCCTTTTTGTCAACACCTTTTTTCATCTTTTTTAGTCCTTTTTTCATACCCTCCCGGGTGTTTCGAAGAGCCTTATTTTTAATGAATAAAAGCATTTGAAATCAACTGGTATTATATATTAAGCCTTTGAGACATTTGCTTTTGCTAAGCTCGTGTCTCTCAAGCAGTGACATTATTTTACCATTTTTTTGAAAAAAGTCAACACTAATTTGTAAAAAAAATCAATAATGGCAGTTTACACAAAAATTATCAGTTGCAAATGAATTTTTTATTTGATATAATCATATAGTTGCTTAGTTATGGCAATTATATAATTTATATGTTATTATATATTATATAATACATTATATGAAGGAGCTGATATTATGCCAATCAGAATTGATGACGCATTACCTGCAAAACAAAATCTTGAAATAGAGAACATATTTGTTATGAGCAATATGCGAGCTGATATGCAAGATATCAGACCACTTAAAATAATAATACTTAATCTTATGCCTACAAAGCTCGAGACAGAAACTCAGCTTTTACGGCTCCTGAGTAATTCACCTTTACAGGTAGATATTGATTTTCTTCAGGTTGAAAGCCATATTGCTAAAAATGTATCAAAAAGTCATATGGATAAATTCTATAAAGTATTTAATGATATAAAAAATAACAGATATGACGGAATGATTATTACCGGAGCACCTGTTGAGCATCTTGAATATGAAGAGGTTGATTATTGGGATGAGCTGTGCAGAATTATGGAATGGAGTAAGAAAAATGTGTACAGCACATTTCATATCTGCTGGGGCGCACAGGCAGGTCTTTATTACCATTATGGTATAAAAAAGCATAAGCTTCCAAAAAAGATGTTTGGTGTATTCCCTCACAGAAGTCTTGATGTTACCCATCCGCTTATGAGAGGACTTGATGATGAATATTATGTTCCTCATTCGAGACATACTGATATAAGTCGACAGGACATTGCTCAGGTTAAGCAGCTGCAGATTATATCATATAGTGAAATGTCTGGTGTGCACATTGTGTCTGATATGGATTGCAGGCAGTTTTTTGTAACTGGTCACAGCGAATACGACCGTGATACACTTGCTAAAGAGTATTTCAGAGATAAAGCAAAAGGTCTTGATATTGATATACCTTATAATTATTTCCCGAATGATGATGAAAATTTAGTGCCGATTATGAGCTGGAAAAGCAGTGCAAGTCTGATTTTCTCAAATTGGCTGAATTATTTTGTATATCAGAAAACACCATATGATTTAAGTCAACTGTAATTCAATAAAAAATTAACGCAAGGTATTTTTTATACCCTGCGTTTTTTGTTATAAACCAACAACATAAATATATCGGAGCACATTGTGGGTCTATACTATATTGAACAGAACGCCAACTAACACTTATATTACAAAAAATCCGAGCCATTACAGCTCGGATTATGTATTATTGATTATTCAGCATCGTCTGAAAGAGCCTCGATTGTATCTTCAGGCTTTTCAGCAAGTTCCTTCATTGAAAGAGAAACTCTCTTCTTATCGAAATCGATATCAATGATTCTAACATCAACCTCGTCACCAACATTGAGAACGTCAGCCGGAGTCTTAACTCTCTCCCATGAAATCTGGCTGATATGGATAAGACCATCAATACCGGGAATAACATTTGCAAATGCGCCGAATGCAGCAATGCTAACAACCTTAGCCTTACAGTCTGTACCTACAGGATAATCTCTTTTAAGAATCTCCCATGGGTTGTCCTCAAGCTTCTTAAAGCCAAGAGAAATCTTCTTGTTTTCATCATCAAGCTTTTTGATTGTAACCTCAACAACATCGCCAACGTTAACAACCTCTGACGGATGCTTAATTCTGTTCCATGAAAGCTCGCTGATATGAATCATACCGTCCATACCGCCGATATCAACAAAAGCACCATAGCTTGTAAGTGACTTAACTGTACCGTTAAGAACCTTACCCTCTTCAAGGCTTGACCATAATGCTTCCTGCTGAGCCTTCTTTTCTTCATTAGCAACAACCTTAATAGAGCCTACTGCACGCTTTCTTGCAGTGTTGATGTCAATAATTCTAAAGCGAACTACTGCACCCTTAAGAACATCTAACTCCTGACCGCGAGGAACACCTGTAAGAGATGCAGGAACGAATACACGGCTACCCTTGGAAACAACGATAACGCCACCCTTTACTACAGAAATGACGGTACCCTCTAATACTTCATCAGACTCCTTAGCAGCTACGATATTCTCCCAGCCCTTATACTGGTCAACAAGCTTCTTAGAAAGCTTGAGCACACCTTCGCTGTCATCAGTCTTCATGATTACAAGATCAAGAACATCGCCGATGCTTACTGCATCCTTAGGATCGCTGATTGGCTCAGATGAAAGGTCATCGAACGCAATAACGCCTGTCTGCTTTCTGCCCTCAACATCAACAAATACCTCAGTAGGTGTGATGTTAACAACAGTACCCTTAACTACCTTGCTGTTTTCGTCTTCTCTGAATGATTCTTCAAGCATTTCTTCGAAGGTTGCCTCACCATCAGCAGATGCTTTGACAGCAGCCTTATCGGCTTTATCAGCGGTATCTGCTGTCTCCACAACTTCTTCAGTTACGGCTGAAGTTGTTTCAACTTCCTTTTCAATAATTTCTTCGGACATGGTTTTTAGTACCTCCTTAATAATAACCGAGGGTGTCGAAGCCCCGGCTGTGACACCAACAACCTTATATGCAAAAAGATTGATTGACTTAAGCTCATCTGCGGTTTCAATGAGAAAAGTATCGCAGTTGACCTTGCAAACATCTCTTAGCTTACAGGTGTTTGATGAATGTCTACCGCCAATAACAATCATAGCATCTGCCATTTTGGAAATTGAGGCAGCCTCCTCCTGTCTATCAGCTGTAGCATTACATATTGTACTATAAATTC
>CAMWPJ010000175.1 GCA_947176035.1 uncultured Clostridia bacterium
GCACCCTTATCCAGCATGAGTGTAACATCTGTGTGGAACTGAAGAACAGATGCCGGGCACTGTGGTGTTACATTGCCGTCAATAAGCTGCTTGATGGCATTTGCCTTATTTTCGCCTGTAGCGATAATGAGAATTCTTTTAGCCTTCATAATTGAACCGATTCCCATTGTTACTGCGTGAGTAGGTACTTCTTCAATTGAATTGAAGAAACGGCTGTTGTCGTTAATAGTGCTCTCTTTGAGCTTAACAACATGGCTCCAGCGCTGAAAGCTGTCAGATGGTTCATTAAAAGCGATGTGACCATTTGAACCGATACCGAGCAGCTGAATGTCAATGCCGCCTGCATTTTTAATTCTCATTTCATAGTCTTTGCATTCTTTTTCCAAATCATCAGCATTTCCGTTAAGGAAATTGATATTTTCATCAGGAATGTTAATATGATTAAAAAGATTATCATACATAAAGGAATGATATGAATTTTTATCATTAACATCAAGCTTGCAGTATTCATCAAGATTAAAGGTTGTTACCTGACTGAAATCAACTGCGCCGTTTTCAAAAAGCTTAATCATATGACCGTAAGGCTTCAATGGGGTAGAACCGGTTGCAAGACCCAAAACAGAATCAGGCTTAGCAAGTACCTGACCGCACATATAGTTACCGGCTGCGATGCCGATTTGTTCATCATTGTCATAAACTAAAACATTCATTATGTATATCCTCCGCATTTCAATAACATGTAAATTATTCCTATATATTATAAACTAAATATTTTCACTGTCAATAAATTTTGTACTTTTTTGTTTAATATAGATTATCATTTTATATAAAATCATAAATCCTATTGCTCCGAGTATTGCACCACAGCTATCGATTATCCAATCGGTGAACTGACAGGATCTGCCATCTACAAAAAGCTGGTGAAATTCATCAGTTGCAGCATAAAGTGATGTGCAAGCTATTGATATCAGCGGCATTGTTTTTTTTCGTGTTTGATAAAATGCAAGGTTGAACAGCACACAAAGTCCTGTGAATTCAAGACAATGAGCAGCCTTTCTTACTACAAAATCAGTGAACAGATTGTCACCGAAGATATTGATAAGCCATTGAAGTATTGTACCGCTTTGTGCAGCTGATTCATCAGCTGTTCTGGATGAAAGCCAGAATATCACTCCCATACACACAATAACGAGCATCCAGCACAGGGCAGTTTTAATTTTCTCTTGTCGCATTTACAAAGCTCACCCTTCCGCTGCCGGCATGGAATTGAACACCGCTTACACCCTTTGCCTGTGCATAGTAAGAGCTTTCAAAAAGCAGTGGCATAACAGAATAATCGTCAATAAGTGCCTGTTCGCATTTCCTATATTCTTCTGCAGCATCATTTGCATTTGCTGTCTGCGCTTTGCTTACCGCAGCCTCAATATTTTCGATTTCTCCGGCATAGTTGCCGTTAATTATTTCACTGATGAAGCCAGCAGCATTATGTGTACTTGCTTCAAAACGATAAAGTGCAATATCATATTCACCGCTTGAAAAAGCAGTGTCAAAATCAGCCTTACTGAGAACATTAAGTTTTAATGAAAAGGCAATTTTTCTGTCATTGCCGTAATTTGTAATCTGTCCGATACTGCTTTGTATGCCTTGTACAAGTTGTTTTGCCGTATCCTCCATATCCTCTGTTACAATTATAGTAATATCTGCTAAGGTGTATTTGGTTTCCTCAAGTCCTTTTTTCCAGAGCTCCTTAGCTGTTTCGGCATTTGGTGCAGGTACTGTGATGCCGATTGCTTCTTCAACACTTTTACCGGCAATCTGACAGCTTGGCGGAGCAAAGGTGTCAGCCGCAGAAAGAAATGTATGATTTTCTAAATCAGGCTCTGATACCGAAAGGCATACCGCCTGACGCAGTTCCTTATTGCTGAACAGCTGTCTGTTTTTGTTGAATACAAAAGCCCACATTTTGTTTGAGTATGGCTGAACAGTTATTTTATTGTCGTTGAGATCTTCGTATTCTTTACCTGAAATATATGCACAATCATAATATCCGCTCTTAAGATTTTTTGCTATTTCGGAATTTTCATCAGTAATTTTAAGTGTTATATCCGTAACAATAGACGGATAATCACCAATATACAGCTTGTTCTTTTTCAAAACATAGGAAGTGTCAAGAATCGTACTAACATAAAACTGACCATTAAATATTGTGTAATCAAGTCCTAAGCCGTATCTGCCTTTTGTTGCACGGAAATACTTTTCGTTGCACGGCATGGCTACTGCGGTTGAAAGTGTGTTCAAAAAACTGTCATCAGGGGAGAGCAGTTTAATTTCAAGTGTATAGTCATCAAGTGCTTTAGCTCCTAATTCACCCGGCATTGCATTGCCTGAATGAATTTCATTTGCATTAACAATATTTGCTACTGATGAAAACATCGGTGAGTTGGTATTTGCGTCTACAGCTCTTTGAAGTGCAAATACAAAGTCGTGTGCTGTAATGTCAGGATTAAAGTCAATTCCAAGCAGCTTTTGTGCTTTGGTCAGATTTGTCTCACTCTCGCTTTTTACATTCCATTTTGCACCTTTTCTAAGTGTAAAGGTATATGTTCGCCCATCACCGCTTATGTCCCACTTTTCTGCAACACCCGGCTGAACTGTGCCATCATCAAGCACACGCACGAGTCCTTCAAAGCAGTTTTCAATAATAAGAAATTCATCTGCTGTTGATGCAATTTGCGGGTCAAAGCTGACGATATTGCCGTCAATAGGGTATATAAAATCAATTGTCTCTGTTTTTTTTGAACAGCCTGAAAATATTGCGGCTGTCAGTATCATAGTCAGCATAATTGCTGTAAGCTTTTTTAATAATTGCATAGTAATTCACCTAATCTCAATTATAACAAATCGCTTTAACTAAATCAATGGCATATGTACTAAATTTACAGATAATTAAGAAACACTAGGAGGCGT
>CAMWPJ010000176.1 GCA_947176035.1 uncultured Clostridia bacterium
ATGAAATCCCATTTCATTGGTGATTTTTGTAGTTTTTGATACCATTTTATTATCATCCTCAAAATATGATTATACTGTTTTTCTTTTAGTCCTTTTTAGTATTGAAAGCATCAATGCTCCGACTGCTGAGCCGGCAGCTAATGCAATAAGATATCCAAGCGGATTGTCAACAACAGCAAATACGAAGATACCGCCGTGAGGTGCGGGACAGGAGCAGCTGAATAACGCTGTTACAAGTCCTGCTGCAGCTGAACCAACCATACAGGAGGGGATAACCCTCAGCGGATCTGCAGCAGCATAGGGGATAGCACCCTCTGTGATAAAGCAAAGTCCCATAAGATAGTTGACAGGACCGTTTTTCAGTTCTTCGTTATTCCATTTTTTCTTATCGAAGGTAGTTGAAAGTGCAATTGCAATAGGAGGAATCATACCGCCAATCATAACGGCTGCCATGATCCAGCCATTACCATCAGCAATTGCAGCTGTACCGAATACATAAGCGGCTTTATTGAATGGTCCGCCCATATCTATTGCCATCATAGCCGCGAGTACAATTGAGAGAAGGATTTTACTTGTTTCACCAAGGCTTGAGAGTCCGTTTGATAATCCGATATTCAGATAACCTACAAAAGGATTGATTGCGAGCATAAATAAACCGATAAGCAGTGTGCCTAACAACGGATATATGAATACAGGCTTGATTCCGTCCATGCTCTTAGGCAGCCAGTCAAATGCTTTTTTGAGTATATTTACAAGAAAGCCTGCGATAAAACCTGCAAGGAGTGCGCCGAGAAATCCTGATACAGCAGAATCATCACCCGTAGGAGAGGATAGAGTTGCTCCCGTTGTTGCAAGATATCCGCCTACTATACCGGGTAAAAGTCCCGGTCTGTCGGCAATTGACTGCGCAATATATCCGGCAAGAATCGGCAGCATAAAGGCAAAGGCTGCTTTGCCTATCCAGAATATTACGGCTGCAATTGGGTTTGTTGAACCGAAATCACCGCCGACATTCGCATTGCCTGCAAATGTGTCAATAAGAAAGCCGAGAGCAATAAGAACACCGCCGCCTACAACGAATGGAAGCATGTGAGATACACCATTCATTAAATGTTTATAGGTTTGTCTGCCGATTCCTTCTTTTTCATCATCAGCTGAGCTGTTGTCTTGCTCGCCATCTGTATGATAAATTGCAGCATTACCCTCAATTATTTTATTGATAAGCTCTTCCGGCTTATTAATACCATTTGAGACAGAGGTTTTAATAACGGGCTTACCATCAAATCGAGCCATTTTTACATTTTTATCAGCTGCAATAATGATACCATCGCACTCTTCAATTTCTTTTTTTGTCAGTACGTTTTTTGCACCGCCTGAGCCGTTTGTCTCTGCTTTGAGGGGATATCCTAATTTTTCACCTGCTTTTTCAAGTGCCTCAGCTGCCATATATGTGTGGGCAATACCTGTCGGGCAGGCAGTTACTGCGAGAATTCTGTAGCCATCCTTTTTTGAGGTAACGTTCTTAATATTATCAGGATATTTCTCCCTTTCTTTTTTATCAATAATGCTTAGAAATTCATCAGCTGTTTTTGCAGCTCTGAGTGCTCTGCAGAAATCCGGCTCCATAAGCATTACCATAAGTCTTGATAGGATTTCAAGATGCAAATCACCATCAGGCGGAGCAGCAATCATAAACAGAATATCTGTCGGCTTTCCGTCAGGTGCGCCATAATTAATACCGCTTGGCACTGTCATTGCAGAAAGTCCTGCTCTTTTAACACTGGCTGATTTTGCATGGGGTACTGCAATACCCTCGCCGATTGCTGTTGAGCCTTGATCTTCTCTCGCAAGGATTGCAGCCTTATATTCATTCGCATCTGCAAGATTGCCGGCTTTTTTGTGCAGTGCTATTAGTTCGTCAATAACCTTGTCTTTGGATGCTTCAATGGAATTAAGCTTGATTGCATCTGTTTTGAGTAAGTCAATAATCCTCATAATTATCCCTCTTTTAAATTTTGTTAGAATTGAGATGCTCATTATCAAGCATTTCATCAATTTCTGCTCTTGTTGCCAAAGTGTCTGAAAAAGCGGTTGCATTGCCGCAGGCTGAACCAAGCTTTAATGCAAATTCATAGTCTTTTGTGTTATAATAGCCTGCAAGAAATCCTGCAACCATTGAGTCGCCACAGCCAACTGAGCTTTTGATTTTACCCGGAACAGTTCCTATTGTGTGCAATTCTCCGTTTTCATCAAGTAGTGCGGCACCGTTTCTTCCGCGTGATACAAGCACATTTTTTGCTCCCATATCCTGCAGCTTTTTGCCGTAGGTGATTATATCTTCAAGTGTTTTAATTTCTGTATTGAAAATATCGCCGAGCTCATGGTGATTAGGCTTAATCATCAGCGGCTTGTATTGAAGCACGTTGAGCAGTAAATCACCTGTTGCATCAACGATAAAATCAACACCTTTTTTGCTGAGTTTTTGTATTATTTTTTCATAGATATCATCACTTAACGTGCCTGGAATTGAGCCTGCGAGTACGAGACAGTCACCTGCTTTCAGTTTTTCCAGCTTTAAGAATAGCTCGTCAACGGCAGACTTATCAATGTCGGGGCCCTGTGCATTGATGTCAATCTCCTGCTTTGCTTTGACTTTTACGTTAATTCTTGTATATCCTTTATTAAGATATACAAAATCAGTGTCAATATTATCTTTCTTCAGCATATCCTCAATATGTTTTCCGGTAAACCCTGCAAGAAATCCTAAAGCTTTGTTTTTAACACCGAGTCTTGATAATATGACGGAAACATTAATTCCTTTGCCTCCATAGTAGATTTGTTCGCTTTCTGTTCGGTTTATATCCTTTGTTTGCAAATCAGCTACGTTTATTACATAGTCAAGTGCAGGATTGAATGTTACAGTGT
>CAMWPJ010000177.1 GCA_947176035.1 uncultured Clostridia bacterium
ATATTATATCAAACAAAACGATACAGGTCAAGAAAAAGGAGCACGAATAGGCTGACATTCACAATGTTTTGTGACTTACCTTTTCCTGCTCCAATTATAATCTTAATTACTTGTTCTTTCTATCTGCTTTGGCTGCAAGCTTTGCTTTAGCCTCTTCTACCTTTTTAGCCTCTTCCTCAGCTGCTGCTTTTTCAGCCTCAGCACGTGCCTTTTCCTTTTCAATCTGAGCCTGACGTTCCTTCTCTTCTTTAGCAGCCTTACGAGCAAGTCTTTCCTCTTCAAGAGTCTCATCGCTCTTAGCAGGTGCTTTGGCAACAGCAATATTAATGCCTGTTGCAATAAGCAGAAGAGCAAGTGCAACAAAATAACCCCAAGCAATTGATGAAGAACCATTAATTACGGCAAAATCACCGAAATTGTATGCTGTAAGCTCCTGTGCTGCCTTACCACTCATTTCAAAACAAGTAACTGCTGCAACAGATGCAACAATTGAAAGAATATCAAAAACAACTGTTGATTTAGTCTTAGGCTTTTTACACATTATAATATTAAGGAAAAAAGCAATTACAATAAACAACGCACTTAAAACAAAAAGAATATATCCGGCAACATCAAGTGTAACTGCACCTCCGAAGCCTTCAAATTTCATATTTGCAATATAAAGATTAAGATTGCCGAAAAAGCTTGAGAAAAAGTCAATCAATGATTTATTACCACTGAAAGATATTATGCTTAAATCAAAGCTGGCACCTTCACTCTTAAGAGTTGCCCAAGGAAGAATAAAACCGATAATAGGCAAAAATGTAAGTACAAGCCTTACAATACGAAGCTTTGTTCCGTAAATTGAATAGGCAATTCTGTTCATAGTTTTATTAAAAGCAGAAAACTGCTTTTCGGCTTTAAGATTATCCTCTTCAAGTCTTTCCTGCCAATTATAATTAGGGATTGATACACCACAAGCAGAGCATTCAGCCTTAACGTCCCATATATGTAATTTTTTTCCGCAATTCGGACAGGTACTTGCCATTAACGGCACCCTCTTTCAAAAGATAGTTACTTAAAGTATTTTATAATTATTTCTGCATATTGTCAATACAAATTCTGATATTATTTATTCTAAATTCATCATTATAAATGTATAAAATTTTCCAATCAAGAAATATTATTTTGAAAAGAAAAAAGTATTGATTTCAACAAAATGATATGATAGTATATTGGTGTTATACTATTTTAATAAGACAGGTTTTTACTACCGTGACCTGTCTTAGGGAAATGAGGGAATATTTTGGCAGAAGAAATTATTACTGATGAATTAACTCAAGCCGAAATGGACGAGCTCGACAAGCTTGCCTACACCCATAAGCGCTATCTTACCCCAAAAGAAATAGCTGCTTATGTGCTTGTAAATTTCGGCCAAAAGAATTTGAGTCAGTTTGTTGATGCTTTCAAGGAATTCTTTATGATTCAGTTTCTTAAACTCAACACAACTGCTTATGCAAACATTAATTTATTCGCATCAATTTATGATGCTGTAGATGATACTATATCAGGCCTTATCATTGACCGTACACGTACAAGATGGGGTCGTATAAGACCATTTTTTATCATACCTCTGCCATTATGGGTAGCCGGCGGTGCAATGATGTTTACTGCACCTGACATTAATTCAGGACAAAAGGTTGTGTGGGCTACAATTGCAATTGTAATTTATGGTCTGGGTATGAGCTACTTTGGTGCTTGGGGACTTATGATTTATAATATCACCCCTAACACGAACGAGCGAGATAACCTTATCACAACAACAAAGTTCTTTGAACTGTTTGGCACATGGCTTCCGTCACTCGTACCTGTACTTGTTACATTACTGCCTAAGCTAAGTGATAAAATTACAATGAAGGGCATTTATTCAGGCTTTGCTTATTTTATGCTCATTCTTGCAGCTGTGTTCTCAATTTTCGGCTTCTTTAATATGAGAGAGCGTGTACCGCTTATGAGCCGTGAGGAAATCAAAGAGACATCTGTATTAGAGTCAATCAAAAACATCTTTACAAACAGACCTCTTTTTGTTGTAATCCTTGCTAACTTCTTTAACTCTTTCAAATCTGTAGGCGGTTCTTCCGAGTCATATTTTTGGCTTAACAATACAGGCTCACTTATGAATGCAACTATCTGCGGACTTTTCACAGGTATACCAAACTATATTATGGTACCGCTTGCAGCAAAAATGGTTAAAAAATTCGGTGCAAGGGCAACATCAATTATCGCAGGCTTATTCGGCTTTTTTGCTTATATGACACTGTTCCTTGTAGGATATCACCCATTCGGTCAGACCTTTAAGGATAACTACATATTAAACTTAATATGGGTAATCTTCGCACTTACAATCTGTGGTCTTCCAAACAAGCTTTTACTTGTAAGCGGACAGATTGTTACAGCTGAGGCTCTTGACTATATGGAATGGAAGCACGGACTCAGAAATGAGGCGCTCGTTACAACAGTTCAGGGTTATTTTGGTAAGCTTGCAACATCAGTAACCGGCTGGCTTTCAGGTATGGTGCTTACCTGGATTAACTATGTACCGCTTACAGACTCTCTTGGTAATGCTATTCCTCAGACAGATCCAAAAATGCTTAACGGTATTTGGGCTATATTCTGTATCCTCCCCGCTCTTGCAAGAGGACTTTATGGTGTATCTTTCATCATTTATCCTATCCACGGTAAGCTTCAGCAGCAGATGATTGTTGAGCTTGCTGAAAAGAGAGCCGAAAGACTGGCTGAGCAAAATGCAAAAGATCAGGCAATCAAGGAAAATAATTAATAATATTATAAATTAAATAAGACTTAATAAAAG
>CAMWPJ010000178.1 GCA_947176035.1 uncultured Clostridia bacterium
AAGAAGAACAAACGGCATCCGAGCAAAAATACACCTGTGTTCACAAGCGGACAAACAATTGCCGCTAAAACAACAGCTACTATTTTCTGCTTTTTTTCTATCAGATTGTACACAAAACCTGCAGCAAGACCTGCCAGAGTGCCTTTAATCAGGACTACGGCAATTGTTGCTATCGGATTAACAGTCAAAAATAAAGCCGCATCACCTGACAATAAAACCGCCAGACCAAATGCAAAACCAAGCCATGCTCCCGACCACTTGCCATACAATGCTGCACCGACTACTATCGGAATAAGTACCAGTGAGATTGAAAAAATTGCTGTAGGTTTAATCACAACTGCCACAATCTGCAATACCACAACAATTGCAGTAAGCAGACCTGTACCTGCAATTTTCTTTGTTTTTTCATTCATAATAAATTTTCCTTTCAGCTACTGTTCCTGAGTATTGCTGCGAAGAAAAAACACAGGAATACCCGGCAAAGATTATTTTTGCCGCGGATACAATGCGATAGTATTATATTATATCATATAAAAAAAGTAAAGAAAAAAACACACTGAATAAAAAATCCAGTGTGTTCATAGTCTTATTTTTCTGATTTCGGGTCTGATTAATCATCAGCCTGAGTCTGGGCGGTTGTATCACCCTTAGCACTATAGGTATCATATCTGTTTTCAAGCTTTGAAAGCTTGTTATTTCTCATATCCTTTTTCAGCACCTTTGTACCATCAAAGGAGATATAATACTCACCGATTGTCTCCATAGAAAAGGTGTCCTTACCATCCTCGGTTGTAACATCCTTTTTCACAATAACGTTAGCAACCACTTTAACGTATTTTTCACCGTCAATATCAACACCATTTGATGCAATCATGAAGGAATAATCCTTATCAGTATCATCAAGCCCAAGCTCCTTTGGAGTGTAGGAATTCTCAATAAAGTTGATTGCATCTGCATCTTTGATTTTTGCTTCTTCTGTAGGGATTTGAGCTACTGTTGCTGTAGGGTCTGACTCGTCAGTATTACCTGAGCAGGCAGTAAAAACAGCACATATCATTACAGCTGATAGCAAAACAGCAAATAATTTTTTAATAACAACTACCCTCTTTCCTAATTCGGGGGAATAATTACTATTACTCCTCGTCCTCACAATCGTCGCAGTCGCACTCAACCTCAAACTCGAGCATTTCGCCGCAGTTAGGACAAGGAATTGCTCCGCCGAGAACAGTCTCTTCGTCAACAGTTATCTCTGCACCGCAAAGAGGACATTCAACCTCGAATTCCTCATATTCTTCATCGCAATCACAGCAATCGTCGCAATCGCAATCCCAGTCGCAGTCACAGTCACAGTCATCTTCCATAAGGTAATCCTCAACCTCAGCAAGATCCTCATCAACAGCATCAATCTGCTCTGCAAGGAGCTCCAAGCCCTCAGTCATATCGTCAACATCCTCTGCAAGATTTGAAAGAACGTCAACAATCGCCTTAAATACCTTTGTCTCTTTTTTGTTTGCATCTAAATCAAGACCATCAAGCAGTCCCTTAAGATAGCCTAAGCTCTCAGTTGTTTCCATAATAAAAACTCCTTAATTTTATAATAATGTGGTTATTGCTTACGCTCTTTCCATATACTCACAGGTTCTGGTATCAATTCTGATCATATCACCCTCGTTGATGAAGAGCGGAACACGAATCTCAGCACCGGTTTCAACCTTTGCAGGCTTAAGAGTATTTGTAGCTGTGTTGCCCTTGAGACCCGGCTCTGTCTCAGTAATCTCAAGAGTTACAAAGGTTGGCGGCTCAACACCGAATACCTTACCCTTGTATGAAAGGATACGGCAAACCTCGTTCTCCTTAACAAACTTAAAGTTATCTGAAAGGTCAGCCTCTGATACAGGAACCATATCAAAGGTCTCATTATCCATAAAATAATACAGACCATCATCGCTGTATGAATAAGCCATTTCTCTTCTCTCAATAAATGCAGTTGGGAACTTGGCTGATGGGTTATAGCTCTTTTCTGTAACTGCACCTGTAATAACATTCTTTGTCTTTGTTCTTACAAAAGCGGCACCCTTACCCGGCTTAACGTGCTGGAACTCAATAACCTGCAATACGTTGCCGTCCTCCTCGAATGTAACGCCGTTTCTGAAATCACCTGCTGTTACCATAATTTATACCTCCAAGATAATAAAAATCAATTGTAATATATTTACTTATATATTTTATATTATTTCTAACAATAAATCAATACCCATTTTATAGCTATCCTTGCCATAGCCGCTTATTTGTTTAACACATACATCTGTTATAACAGAAATTTTGCGAAAATCCTCTCTTTTATGGATATCTGACATATGCACCTCAACAAATGGCGTAAACTCCTGCACAGCCTCAATAGCATCACGAATTGCATAGGAATAATGAGTATACGCACCTGCATTTATAACGACACCGTCAAACTCATCCTTACTCTCATGAATAACATCAATAATATCTCCCTCATGATTTGACTGATAGAAAGTCAGCTTGGCACCGTTAGCCTTACCGTAAAGCTTAAGCTCATCATTGATTTGCTTTAAGGTTTCACCGCCATAAACATTCTTTTTTCTGATACCCGTCATATTAAGATTAGGTCCGTTTAGTATAAGTATTTTTTTCATAAAATCACCTGTGTTTATAATAATCGATATGCATTTTCAAGTCAATATTAAATTATTGCTTATTATCCAATAAAGAAAAAATGAGAGCATCGCATTGATGCTCTCATATGTATAATTATTTATACTTTCTTTTACGAGCAGCCTCGCTCTTCTTTTTACGAGCTACTGAAGGCT
>CAMWPJ010000179.1 GCA_947176035.1 uncultured Clostridia bacterium
ATGTGGATTAGTCACATGATCAGGGGTAGTAAATTTTGCAGGGTAAATTTTGTCGCCAATCATATTTTGAACAGTGCCGATTAAACCGACTTTTTTGCCGACAGCCTCCAAAATTTGTTTGATAAGAAAAGTTGTTGTCGTTTTGCCGTTGGTGCCTGTCAGACCAATAAGCTTAAGCTTTTCGGCAGGGTTACCGAAAAAGTTTGCACATATCGGAGAAAAAACTGCCCTTGAATGCTCAACAAGTATCTGATTAGGTAAACCAAGATCATGTTCAACCACAATTGCAGCAGCACCCTTTTCGAGCATTTCAGCTGCAACGCTATGTCCGTCAAACACTGCCCCCTTGACACACACAAAGAGTGAGCCTTCCTTAACAAGTCTTGAATCCTGTGTTACATCAAGCACATCAGTATCCTGATATGTATTTTTTATATCCAGACCCTTTAAGATTTCTGAGAGTTTCATTACCCTATCCCCTTTAGAATTATCATTTAGCTGTTTTATTTAAAAATTTATTTAGTCAAGCACACTTTCAGTGTTCTTGAAGGTTACTGTTATTACAGAGCCCTGTTCAACCTCAGTGTCTACATCCTCGCTCTGACGGAAGGCAACAACAGTACCGCTGTTCATATTATTTCCGCTTACCTCAAGATTAAGATTATTTGTTGACGCCAAACTTTTAGCTTCATTCACTGTTAAGCCTGTGAAATTAGGAACCTTTGTCATTCTTTTTTCGGAATCATCGGTATAAATATAAATTGTTCCGCCCTTCGGCACGGTTCCGGCACTTGTAGGACATTGTCTTGTAACCTTGTCACCATTGCCGATAACTGTATATTTAAGACCGTAAAGCTCAATTTCCTGTTTAGCTTCATCAAGTGATTTACCTGTAACACTCGGTGCATAGCCTGAAATATTCTCAAGCTCCTTATCATCATACTTAGGTTCAATGCCCAGTACACTCATAGCCTGTTCAGCAACTTCTGCTGCGATTGGTGCACACAAAGCACCACCGCCTAAATCCTGATTAGGCTCATCAACAATAATCAGCATTGCTATTTCAGGGTTATCACTCGGTGCAATTGCTGCAAAGGATACGATATACTTATCACCTTCGCCTTCTTTCGATTCACCAAGCTTTGTTGATGTACCTGTTTTACCGCCGACGCTATAACCCGCTACATAACCATTTTTACCTGTACCATTATCAACAACACTCTTCATCATTCCTCTGACAGTTGCTGCTGTCTCACTGCTGATAACCTGTCTAACAATATTCGGTTCTGTCTTTTTTATTGTTTTGCCATCTGAATCGAGGATTGAAGAGACAAGATATGGTGTAACAAGCTTGCCGCCGTTAGCTATTGCCGAAATGCCTGTGCAAACCTGTATAGGTGAAAGTGAGTTTGTTTGACCCATTGAAGCTGAGGAAAGCTCTACTATTGTGTACTTATCCTCTGTATAGTACTGCGATAAAGCCTCACCCGGAAGATCAATGCCGGTCTGCTGTGTAAAACCAAACGCATCAAAATACTTGAAATAGTTATGTACACCAAGCTTTTGACCGACTGTAATGAAAAACGGGTTGCAGGAATTTTCAAGACCCTGTGTAAAGGTCTGCACACCATGACCTGCGTGATAGTGGCAGTTCATCGGTCTGTCCCATCCCTGCACCTTAATTGAGCCTGTGCAGTTATAGGTTGTATTGAGTGCCACTACATTTTCTTCAAGTGCCGCAGATGCAATAAAGGTTTTGAAAACCGAACCGGGTACATATGTATCATTAACAGTGAAATTTCTCCACTGATTCTGAACAGCTGCACTCTCTGCGACCTGCTTTTCCTCTTTACCTTCAATCTCTTTTATTTCTTCAATATTTTTGCTGTAGGTCAGCTTATATGGATTATTGCAATCATAATCAGGAAGTGATGCCATCGCAAGAACTGCGCCTGTATTGCAGTTCATAACAACACCATAGGTACCCTTTGCCTGATACTGTTCAAGCGTTTCTCTAAGACCTTTTTCAAGATAATACTGAATAGTCTGATTTATTGTAAGCACAAGTGAGTTGCCGTCCGTTGCCTCAACCGAGGTTTCATAGTCATCTGAAATATCGTTTGAAACAGCATCCTTAGCCGTAATCACTCTGCCATTTGTACCTGTGAGCTGTTCGTCATAATATGACTCAAGACCACTTAATCCCTGATCATCTGCACCCGTAAAGCCTATTACCGATGAAGCGAGCGAATCGTATGGATAGTATCTCTTGGATGTCTGCTCCATTCCGATAAAATTCAGCTTATTCTCGCTGATAAACTCTGAAATCTGTTCCTTGATATTATTTTCGACCTTTTTCTCAACCACTGTGTAATGATTATCTGCTTTGGTCTTTTCAAGAAACTCTGCTTTTTCCTCGTCGTCATATTCAAATAGCTCTGTAAACTTATCAACAAGCAAGGTGCGTCTTTCTTCACTTTTTTTCTGTTTTTCAGCAATTTTTTCAGCGGTATCATCATCAGCTATTTCAAGGTCAATTGCAAGCGGATCAATGTAGATATTCCAAACAGTTGCAGACTGTGCAAGTACATTGCCCTCAGCATCATAAATTGTTCCGCGCATTGCTGTAATTTCAGTATCCCTCATCTGCTGCGAATCTGCCTTCTGCGAAAGTTCCTCGCCACGGACAACCTGCAAATAGAAAACTCTTGCTGTATTTGTGCAAAGAAGAAAGATGATTACAGCCGACAGTGCAAGCAATCTTTTAAGCATATTTTTTCCTGAAATTTTTTTCACTTACTCTTCCTCCTCGCAATTG
>CAMWPJ010000180.1 GCA_947176035.1 uncultured Clostridia bacterium
TTTATAATGAATATGTCCTGAAAAATTAATCATAATATATACCTGACAAACCGCATCATACTTTTATCAGTACGATGCGGTTTGTTTTTAATAATATGCCTTGATTGTTTTAATTTCAAATGGCCTGAAATTAACATTTAAAATATTTGTATTTTCAAGTTCGCCTATACTATGCTCAAGCATATTTGTTAATTGGATGGACTTAATCTCATCACAAAACTGAAGCCGGCAGTTGGTCTGTGTACCCTCAGCCTCATAAGCACGGATAATATATGCTTTTTCCTCGTTTTCACATGGCTTTATTGTTTCAATAATGATATTAGGTTTATCTGCCTTAACCGGTGTTTTCAAAGTGAAGTCACCTGATGAAATAATGTGAGGTATATTTAAACAATAAGCAGGCTGAATAACAGCTTGTGAACAGTAAGGTGTATTGTGTGGTAAGAAAGAGTATACTGTATGATGCCTTCCATGATCACCTTCAGTATCAGGATGAGTTCCGCCTTTGTGCAGTGAAAGATGGAGCTCGGAATTGTTAACGGAAATACCATATTTGCTGTCATTTATGATAGTGATACCATAGTTAGGCTCTGATAAGTCTGTGTATTTGTGGTTAACAACTTCAAATTTAGCTTGCTCTATAGAATTATTGCGTGTTGTAGGGCGTTTACAGTAGCCGAATTGGATTTCCTGTCTTGCAAAGTCCTCCCGTACGTTTGTATCAAATGCAACCTTTAAAAATCTATGGTCATCATTCCAATCCATGTAAGTGTCAAAACGCACTTCCGGTGAATCAGCAAAGAAAATCATATCCTGAGTAATCGTTGATTTTTTACTGATTTTATATGCGCTGCGGATAATAAAAGCAACTGCTCCGTCTGATACAACTTCACGGCTTATGAGCTTGGCACAAGGCTTGAATTTGAGCTCAATATCAGCATCAATATCCCAGTTATCCCAGCTTGACGGTACATCCTCAGCCATAATGAATGTGTTGAATGCAAGCCCGTCTACAAGCTGTCTGTCAGCATATTTATCAATAAATGAGCAGATAAAGCCGTTTTCATCAAACTCTATTTCTGCGAAAGGTGTAATCAGCTTATTACCATTGTAAATAAAGGCAGATTTACTGTTATGGATTACTTTACTGTCAGAATATGCTAGATGAACTGAAGATAAAGCGGGAACGGTTATTCCATTAAGTAAGCACATAGCCTTTGAATTAATATCAGTATATTTTTGCTGTGAAATGCTGTCAAAGCATTTGCCGTTGTCCTCAACAAAAACAACATCACTTCTATCAAATGAAAGTGTATTGGTGATAGAAATGCCGCTTTCATTTTTATTTGTGATTTTTGCAATTTCTTTGCTGACATCTTTAATCAGTGCACGCATTTCTCTTTTACATTGAGTATGTGCTTTGTTAATGCAGGTGCCGGGCAAAATATCATGGAACTGATTAATAAGCAGTGTTTTATAATATTGATTGCTGTTATCAGTGCTGCAAGGCTTTGAAGATTTGATGCTTTCACTTACTGTCAGAATTTCAAAATCTCTGAGGAGCAGTTCGGCTTTTCTGTTGTTGCGCTTGATTTCGTGTTGATTTGTAAGTGTTCCTCTGTGCAATTCTAAATATAATTCACCTTTGTAGGTATTAGGGTTTACTGCTGTTTTTTCAAGATTTTTCATAAAATCGCCTACTGATGTATAGTAAGCATTTGGGATTTCATTGAGGTTTTTGCAACGTCGAGCCATTTCAATCATCTCAAACTGAGGACCACCTCCGCCGTCACCAAAGCCAAAAGCAACGAGACGTTTGTCTGTTACACCCGGTTGATCAGTTTTGTGGTCATCATTTATAACAGACTCACGGATTTGCTTTGCATCAGGCCAGCAATGCGTCATATTAAAATGTGAAAATACTTTTGTGCCGTCAATACCTTGCCAATAAAATGTATTATAGGGGAAAGAATTTGTATCATTCCATGTTATTTTGGTTGTCAGAAAATAATCAACACCACAGCCTTTCATAATTTGCGGAATAGCCGCTGAATATCCAAAAGTATCAGGCAGCCAAAAGGCATTTGAAGTGTAATTGAAATATTTTTCTGTGAATCTTTGTCCCCATAAAAACTGTCTGACCATAGATTCACCGGAGGTAATATTGCAGTCACACTCAACCCAGACCGCCCCATTTGGCTCGTAATGTCCGTCACTGACCTTTTTTTGTATATTCTTGAAAAGCTCAGGATAATGCTTTCTGATCATATCACTGTGACATGAGGAACTTTGAACAAACATATATTCAGGATATTGTTCCATTAAACTGATTTGGTTACTGTATGTTCTTGCACATTTTTTTATTGTTTCATCAATATGCCACAGCCAGGCTGTATCCATATGCGAGTGACCTATAATACCAACCTGAGGAGCATTATTTGTGTTTCTTTCCGCAAGAATTTCAGTAAGATATGGGTGTGCCGTTTTCAGTGCTTGTGTAAATTCATCTGCACTTACTTCGTCAGGTGAATAATAAATAATTTTGTGAACCTCTGTAAGTGCATTAATTGCTCTTGCCTTCAGAAAGCTGCTGTCAGGCAAATCATTTGCCAGTTGGTTTACTGTTTTTAAATCAAAATAAAAGCTGCAGATATCATCATTTTTTATACAGATATCAAGGCTGTCAAAAGAAAAATCATATGTGTTAACTTGAGCTAAATCTGCTGAAAACGGATCACAGCCGTGATAATCATGACCTGCATAGTATTCAACTGCAAGCTCTATTTTTTCATCTGCCTTTGCATTTTTTTTGA
>CAMWPJ010000181.1 GCA_947176035.1 uncultured Clostridia bacterium
ATTTTAGTAACGCGGCTGCCAAACCGTTTCTATTATACTTGGAGGTTATTTTTTCACCAACACTCTCGCCTTGCTTCAAGCTCGGCGGTTTTATTTTTACTAAAGCTTTTATTTCCCCCGGTTCAACCGGGGGTTTTGTCTTTGCTGAAGAGACAATAAAAAAATCCGCAGATGTCTGCGGATTTTTCTTTATATTATTTGATGAAATCAATTTGTAAATGGACGTGTGTATTGTCAGAATAATCTTCTTTAAATCCTAATCTTTCATACAATCTTTTTGCAGGATTTTGTTTAAACGTTTTTATAATTATCCGTTTATTTTCTTTTCAGCAATATTAATATAGGCTGAAATAATTGAAGTTGCCATACATCTACTCTAATAACAGGTTTATATTTATTCTAATAAATTTCTCAATTTTAACAGAATTGATTTTTCCTTTCGTGAAATCTGAACTTGCGAGACACTAAGTGCTTTAGCCGTTTTTGACTGTGTAAAGCCCTTATAATACCGCATATCGATTATCGCCTGCTCTGTTGGTGACAATCTTTTCATAAGCTGACTGACGGTTATTTTGTCAAAAAGCATATCGCTTTCATCAATCGGAATATCAATTGTATTTTCGCCGTCTTCACCACAGGAATTGAGTGAAATCATAGGGGATATCACATTCAAAATTTCTGCCGTTTCCTCGGCTGAGCATTCAAGCATTGCGGATAGCTCAGAGACCGTCGGCTCTCTGAGTTCTTTTTTTATAAATCTGTCACGCAGGGACTGTGCCTTTATTGCTTTTTCTTTTAGTGAACGGCTGACCTTGATTGCACCGCCGTCACGAAAAATGCGTTTGATTTCGCCCATTATCACCGGCACGGCATACGTGGAAAAAGCAAAGCCTTTAGAGGCGTCGAAATTATCCACTGCTTTTATCAAGCCTACACATCCACTTTGGAATAAATCGTCATAGTCTGCTCCTCTGCCTCTGAATCGATTTGCAATGGAATGAACAAGACCGATATTCTGACTTATCATTTCCTCTCGAGTGTCTGTTACCATTTTGCCTTACCTTCGATTTTTTTTGAAAGTGTCACGGTTGTGCCCTTGTCCTGTTTTGAACGGACTTTAATAGAATCACAAAAGCTTTCCATTACTGTAAAGCCAAGTCCTGCCCTATCGCCCTCACCTGTTGTGAAAAGCGGAGTCATTGCCTGATTTATATCTGTAATTCCGCAGCCCTTATCACGGATAATAATTCTAACGATACTTTTATCATCAACTGAGCCTGTTATGTAAATCTTGCCGCAGGTGTTTTTATATGCGTGAACAATACAATTTGTTACAGCCTCGCTGACAGCTGTTTTCAAATCTGCAAGTTCTTCAAGTGTAGGATCAAGCTGAGTTACAAAAGATGAGACCACTACTCTTGCGAATGCTTCGTTAATGCTTTTACTGTCAATTGTTAATCTGAATTCGTTTAATTTTTTCATTATTATTTTTATACCTCCTGTGGTTTGTACTCCTTAATAATCGCTATTCTGCCAAGTCCCGCGAGCTCCATAATTTTTTTTGACTGTGCAGTTACATTTTTAATTTCAAGACTGGCTGTGGGTAATATACTCTGCAACAGTCTGTATCTGCCCATTACAAGCCCTATACCTGAAGAATCCATAAAGGTAACATTCCTGAAATCAAGAATTAAATGACTAGGCTTTTTTGTACTTATGACACTGTCAATTTTTTCACGCACACCGCCTGCCGTGTGGTGGTCAATCTCTCCGATAAGATAAGCAACAACTATACTTCCGCTTGCCTCAATAGTAACATTCATGTTTTTCACTCCTAAAAATCGGCAATAAAAATACCAATCTGCACAAAGTGTAACAGATTGGTACTGAATAATTTATCATATTTTGGTGTTAATCAAATTCTTTTATTATATCCCTTACAAGATAGAAAGAACCACAAACTAAATCAAGTCCGTTTTCCCTGCCATAGCGTACAGCATCAACAGGTGAATCAATTGCAATTACATCATCACAATACAAAGATGCAATCTTTTTCAGTTCAGATGCAGGCATTGCACGAGGATTGGTCGGAGTTGCTGCAATAATTTTTTTACAATGCGGTGCAACGATTGACAGATAGCCGTCAACATTTTTATCCCGCATCATACCGATAAGGGCAATATTATTATCAAGCCTTGGCTCAAGTGCTAAGGCTGCATCTACATTATGACCGCCGTCAATCATAATTCTGCCGTTATCAACAGCACTTTGACGAGCTTTTGGGTTATATAATGTAACATCCACATTCAAGCCAAGCTCATATATAGCACTTGTGGCGGTACACAAATTTTTAGTAAGGTAATCAGCATCCTCACTGCAGCTTACTTTTATAAGCTTAGCATTTTTTTCTTTGCACACCTGCTCAAAAATGTGCTCAACCTTTGGGTTGGGATAAAGGACACACGTACAATTTTCTTTGATGATGCCTGCTTTTTCAAGTGCAATTTTTTCAATCGTATCACCGAGAAAATCTGTATGATCAAGTGCAATGGAGGTGATAACAGCAAGATTCTCTTTTTCAACATTTGTTGAATCATTCGCACCGCCCATACCGCACTCAACCACTGCGTAATCAACCTCGTTATCGGCAAAATATTTATACATTATTGCAGTAAGCATTTCAAACTCAGTACAGTCATTATGC
>CAMWPJ010000182.1 GCA_947176035.1 uncultured Clostridia bacterium
TGGGCTTGTACTTTGATATATTTGACGGTTTGCTGCAGGCATATATTTTTGTATTTCTCACAGCACTTTATATCAAAGAGGCAGTAGAGGACGAGGAAGAGCATAAGGCTAAAAAGAAAATAAAGAAAAATAAAAAAGCTAAAAAGCTAAGTGCTTAAAAATAAATAAACTATAATATTTAAGGAGAATAATTATGGGATTAATTGCTATTGGTGCAGGTATTGCAGTATTGGTAGGTATCGGTGCAGGTATCGGTATCGGTATCGCAACAGGTAAGGCTGTTGAGGCTCAGGCACGTCAGCCTGAAATGGCAGGTAAAATTCAGACAACACTTATTCTTGGTGCTGCTCTTTCAGAGGCTACCGCTATTTATGGTCTTATTGGTGCTATTCTTATTATGGTATTGCTGAAATAATGAATTCGGCAAATTCTGTATTTAATGAAAGGAAACAGTTAAATGTTAAAGTTTGACTTTAATTTTCTCTGGACGATTATCAATCTTATCATTTTCTTTGTACTTATGAGAGTATTCCTTTTTAAGCCTATTAAGAAAACATTAGATAAGCGTAAAGAGTTAATAGAACAGCAATTCAAGGCTGCTGAGGATTCTCAGGCTCAGGCAGATGAGCTCATGGCTCAGTATCAAAGCGAACTTGATGGTGTTGAGGATGAGAAAAAGCAGATTCTTGTTGATGCAAGAGAAGATGCAAAGGTTCAGTACAACAAAATTGTTGAGCGTGCCCGGAATGATGCTGATAAGATTAAGGCTGATGCGAGAAAGGCTGCTGATTATGAAACTGAAAAGGCAAGACTTGCCGTTAAAGAGGAAATTGCAGCTCTTGCTATGGAAACAGCCCAAAAGGTTATTGCGCAGAATGTGTCTTCTGAGACAGACAGCAGCCTTTATGATAAATTTTTAGACGAAAGCAGTGATGAATAATGATTAATAATATTGAAAATTATCTTGATTCACTGTTCGATTCACAAATCAGTGTATCAAGTCTTGAAGATGCTTTAAAAATTATATCCTCATCATCAGAGCTTGCTGATATTCTTGATAATCCGAATGTTACACAGTCAGAAAAGCAAAAGGTTGTTGAAGAACTTTTTGCACCATCTGTAAGAGATATTATATGTGAACTTGCTGACAAGTGTAAAATTTCTGATTTTTCTCAGCTTGTCAGTGAATATGCAAAGGCGGTCAATAAAAAGAATAATATTGCAGATGCAACTGTTTACTGCGTTACTCCGCCTGATGAAAAACAACTCGAGGGTATTAAGAACTTTGTATGCAAAGAGACAGGTGCGGGTTCTGCTAATATCAAGATTGTTAAAGATGATAGTCTTATCGGCGGTTTTATTATCAATATCGGTAGCAAGGAATATGACCACAGCTTAAAGACAAAGCTTGAGTCAATCAAGGCGCAGGTAATGAAAACTGCACGTGACAGCAGTGTTGATAATGATTCTGTTATTGCTACACTCAGGCGCGACATTAAGGATTTTGATTTAAGATGTGACAGTGAGGAAATAGGAACTGTTATAAGAGTTGGTGACAGTATTGCGACAATTCACGGTCTTGATCATGCAATGTATGGTGAGATTGTTGTGTTTGAAAATGGTGTCAAGGGTATGGTGCAGGATATTAAAAAACATCAAATTGGTGTTATCCTGTTTGGCAGTGATGTCGGTATACATCAGGGCACAAGAGTAAAGCGTACACATAAAAAAGCAGGAGTGCCTGTAGGCAGTGATTTTATTGGCAGAATCGTCAATTCTCTTGGTGAGCCTATTGATGGTAAGGGTGCAATCAAGGCAGAGGATTACCGCCTTGTTGAGCAGAGTGCACCGTCAGTTGTTGACCGTAAAAGTGTTGATACTCCTATGGCGACAGGTATTCTTTCTATTGACTCCATGTTCCCGATAGGCAGAGGACAAAGAGAGCTTATTATCGGCGACAGGCAGACCGGTAAGACCTCAATCGCCATTGACACAATTCTTAACCAGAAGGGTAAGGATGTTATTTGTATATATAATGCAATCGGTCAGAAGGCATCAAGTGTTGCAAAGCTTGTAAACACACTTGAAAAAAATGGCGCAATGGATTACACAATCGTTGTATGTGCCACTGCCTCTGATCCTGCGTCACTTCAGTATATTTCCCCGTATTCTGCAACAGCACTTGCAGAGCACTTTATGTATCAGGGCAAGGATTGCCTTATAGTATATGATGATTTGAGTAAGCACGCAGTCGCTTACCGTGCTCTTTCACTTTTGCTTGAAAGAAGCCCGGGGCGTGAGGCTTATCCCGGTGATGTATTCTATCTTCATTCACGTCTGCTTGAGCGTTCAAGCAAGCTGAGCGATGAACTTGGCGGCGGCTCTATTACTGCTTTGCCGATTATTGAAACACAGGCGGGTGACGTTTCGGCTTATATCCCGACAAATGTTATCTCTATCACTGATGGACAGATTTTCCTTGAAAGTGATTTGTTCTTCAGCGGTATGCGTCCTGCTGTAAATGTTGGTCTTTCGGTATCCCGTGTAGGCGGTGCAGCACAGACTAAGGCAATGAAAAAGGCAGCAGGCTCACTTCGTATTGACCTTGCTCAGTACAGAGAAATGGAGGTCTTTACTCAGTTTTCGTCAGACCTTGATGAGGAAACCAAGGCAGGTCTTGTT
>CAMWPJ010000183.1 GCA_947176035.1 uncultured Clostridia bacterium
CAATATGATATTATATACAAAATAGTTTAAAGCGTGGTGAGGAAATGAAAAAAATTGTTATCGGTATTTTAGCCCATGTCGATTCGGGAAAAACAACTCTTTCGGAAGCATTGCTGTATCAGGCAGGAAGTATAAGCAAGCTCGGCAGAGTGGATCATCGAGACTCTTTTTTAGATACATTTTCTCTTGAACGCGACAGAGGCATAACCATTTTCTCAAAACAGGCCGTCTTGAAATACAGCGACACCGAATTCACGTTGCTTGACACCCCCGGTCACGTTGATTTCTCTGCTGAAACAGAGCGTACACTGCAGGTGCTCGATTACGCAGTTTTGGTAATCAGCGCCACAGACGGTATTCAGAGCCACACACATACGCTGTGGAAATTGCTTTCCAAATACAATATACCCTGCTTTATTTTCATAAACAAAATGGATTTGGACAGTGCTGATAAAGAGCTTGTTATGAACGAATTAAAAACAAAATTCAGCGATGGCTGTGTTGATTTTGACTGCGCTGATAAAAACGAATTTTTCGAGAACATTGCACTATGCGACGAACAGCTTTTAAATCAATATTATGAAAGCGAGGCACTTGAAAAAGAAGATATTATCACCTGTATAAAAAGCAGAAAAATTTTTCCTTGTCTGTTCGGCGCAGCACTTAAGTTAACAGGTGTTAAAGAATTCTTAGAGTGTCTTTACAGCTATACCGAAACACCCAAATACGGCAGCGATTTTGCAGGTAAGGTATATAAAATTTCAGAGGATAAAGGACAGCGTCTCACCTTCTTAAAGGTTACAGGCGGCAGCTTAAAGGTTAAAGAAATACTGCAGTCCGATAAAAATAAAAATACTGAAAAGATAAATCAAATCAGAATATACTCTGGTGAAAAATTCACTGCCATAGATGAAGCCGAAGCAGGCACAATATGTGCTGTAACAGGTATTACATTTACGCAATCGGGTGATGGACTTGGCACGGAAAAGAGTACCGGCTTACCTGTGCTTGAGCCTGTACTGACATACAGATTAGAGCTGCCTGACCATGTGGATTCACACACAGCCCTCAAAAAAATGAGAATACTTGAAAGCGAGGATCCCCAGCTCAAGGTTGTATGGAACGAACGTCTTGGCGAAATACAGGTTCAGCTTATGGGTGACATTCAGCTTGAAATCCTGCAATCCATAATCGCACAGCGTTTTGGTATCAATGCCGCCTTTAGCAAGGGCAATATAATATATAAAGAAACAATTGCAGATACAGTTGAGGGTATTGGTCATTTTGAACCTCTGAGACATTATGCAGAGGTACATCTGCTATTAAAGCCTGCTGAAAGAGACAGCGGCATTATATTCAAAACCGACTGTAAAGAGGACTTGCTCGATAAGAACTGGCAAAGACTGATTTTAACTCACTTATACGAAAAAACACATATCGGTGTTCTCACAGGATCACCGATAACAGATATGGAAATTACACTCGTATCGGGCAGAGCGCACGCCAAGCATACCGAGGGCGGTGATTTCAGACAGGCTACCTACAGAGCCGTAAGGCAAGGACTGCGTTCGGCAAAATCTATTCTGCTTGAGCCGATTTATGAATTCACATTGGAAGTACCAACTGAAAATATCGGCAGAGCAATGACGGACATTCAGCGGATGTTTGGTAATTTTAATCCGCCTGAGACTGTTGGTGAATATTCAGTTATCAGCGGCACTGCACCTGTTTCAACGATGTATGATTATTCAAGAGAGGTTATACAATACACTCATGGTAAGGGCAAGCTTATGTGTATATTAAAGGGATATGAGCCTTGCCATAATACCGAAGAGGTTATTGCAGCTATAGGCTACGATTGCGACGGTGATACCGATAATCCATGCGATTCAGTTTTCTGCTCTCACGGTGCCGGATATAATGTTAAGTGGGATGAAGTCAAAAGCCATATGCACCTGCCGAGTGCACTTTCAGCTCCCAAGAGTGATTATACAGACAGTGACAGCAAAATAACATTTTCAGGCTGTAAGAATAAGGACAACCTTTTTGCTCTTGATAAAGAATTAATGCAGATTTTTGAGCAGACCTATGGTCCTATAAAAAATCGTTCGGCAAATCAGAATCATTTTATATTTACTGAAAATAAAAACAAAAATGAAAATAAAAAATATAAATCGGTTAAGGTCCCTAAATATGACGGCACTGAATATCTGCTTGTAGACGGATACAATGTTATTTTTGCGTGGGACAGTCTTAAAGCATTGTCGCAGGATAATATAGAGGGTGCACGAAATGCACTGATAAATATTTTGTGCAATTATCAGGGATACAAAAAGTGCGAGGTAATTTTGGTCTTTGACGCTTATAAGGTTAAAGGAAACACACGCGAGGTTGAAAAGGTAAACAACATCAACATTGTTTATACCAAAGAGGCTGAGACTGCGGATATGTATATCGAAAAGGTATCTCATAAGCTTGCTAAAAATCATAAGGTAAGAGTTGTCACATCTGATGCACTTGAACAGCTTATCATACTTGAGGGCGGTGCTTTACGTGTGTCTTCAAGAGAATTCCTTTATGAAGTACAACAGGCAGAAGAGGATATAAGAAATATCATTGCCCAAACATTTTAATTCCAATCAGTCATAATATCAATTTTTCTAAAGGATAATAA
>CAMWPJ010000184.1 GCA_947176035.1 uncultured Clostridia bacterium
CTGCTATTGGAACGGTATTCCGCTTCCAAGCAATATCACTCCGCTTGCTCATTACTTTAACGATGCAGGATACCAAACGGCGTACATAGGAAAATGGCACCTCGCATCTGACAGACTGCCGGGTGTGGGATTTCATTGTGAGGATAAGCCTGTACCTAAAGACAGGCAGGGTGAATATCAGTATTGGCGAGCTGCTGATGTGCTGGAATTCACATCACATGGTTATGACGGATTTGTCTTTGACGGTGACGGAAACAAGATTGATTTCAAGGGCTACCGTGCCGATTGCATAAATGATTATGCACTTGAATATCTTGATAACCGCGACAAAGATAAACCATTTTTTATGTTTATAAGTCAGCTTGAACCGCATCACCAGAATGACCACCATACATACGAGGGATATAAACCCACCGTTGAAAAATTCAGGAACTATCCGCTTCCGGATGATTTAACATTTTTAAAAGGCGACTATAAAGAGATGTATCCCGATTACATTTCGGCTATCAACAGACTTGATTATAATGTAGGCAGACTTGTCGACAAGCTTAAGGAGCTTGGTATTTATGACGACACAATCATAATTTACACCTCTGACCACGGCTCACATTTCAAAACAAGAAATCCTGAATATAAACGTTCATGCCACGAAAGTGCAACACATACACCACTTATAATAAAAGGCGGCGGTTTTGAAGGTGGTAAGAAGGACGAAAGACTGACGTCACTTATCGACATTCCGCCAACGCTTTTATCAATGGCAGGTATACCTATACCTAACACATATATGGGTATCGACCTTACAACGCAGATTAACAACCCGGATAAAAAGCGTGACTGCGTTTATATTGAGATAAGTGAAGCTTCAAACTCACGTGCAATAAGAACGGACCGATTCAAATACGAAATACGTGATATGGCACCTACAGGCTATGCACACCATCAGTCAAACGTATATTGGGAAAGCTATCTTTATGATTTGAAAAAAGATCCAAATGAAAAGCACAATCTTGTAAAAGACAAAAAATATAAGCACGTAAGGCAGGAACTTAAATACTTATTACTCGAACAGATGCAGAAAACGCAGGAGGAAAGACCAATGATTCTACCTGCAGTAATAAAAAGGAGAAAATAAATGTCTGAGTCAAAAAAATATTTAACAATGAAGGAGCGAGTATGCTTCACTGTCGGGGCATTCGGCAGATCGGGAATATACACACTGATGTCAATGTTCACACTTGTTTTTTTTCAGAATGGTGCAGGGCTTACCCTTAAACAAGGTACAACAATAATTCTTATCGGCAGAATTTTTGATGCACTCAACGATCCTTTAATGGGTATGATTGTTGACAAAACAAAATCAAAATGGGGCAAGATGAGACCTTATTTACTGTTCTCCCCCATTCCGATTGCAATTTGCACAATTATGCTTTTTTCTGCTCCGTTTGAACATGGATCAAATGCAGCATTTGTATGGGCACTGATTTCTTACATTCTCTGGGGTGTAACATTTACAATACAGGATGTTCCGTTCTGGGGACTTTCCTCTGTTATAACTCCGCTTGAGAGTGAAAGAACCTCCTTTATCTCTACAGCCCGTCTCGGCTCAACCTTTGGCGGAATACTTCCTGCGCTGCTTGTTCCTATGCTTTATCAGAGCAATATGGGATACACAAAAGGATTTTTCATAAGCGGTGTGATTTTCGCACTGCTTGGCTGCGGACTTTCAATACTAATTTTCTTTGTATCTAAAGAGAGAGTCCCAAAAACAGATCATACCCCTTCATTCAAAGAAACTTTTGTTGTACTCGGCAAGGATAAGCTGTTGATTATTGTTATCTTCGCATCAATCCTCGGCTCAACAATGGTTACCGCAAATCAATGTGCTGACTATATCGGCAATTATCTGATAATTCAGAATTATACTGATTTCAGTCAGATATTCACCGATATTTACCCTGGTGCACAAAGCACACTTGTTGATAATGTTGATGCAGCTGCAGCATATAGCTTCTGGATTCCGAGAGGAACCATTGTAACAACACTTACCGTTGCAATCGGTGTTGGTATGGTTCCTGCTATGGCACTCTTCCCCGTTATGAGAAAGAAGTTCTCACTCAAGCAGATTTATATCGGCTCAGCAGTATTCGGACTTATCGTTCACGCACTTTGCTATATCGTATTCGCACACGATGTTACAAAAGTAAACGTTTATGTATTATGGATATTCCTTTTCTTAATGGGATTGCCGCTTGGCATTTACAATGTTATCACATATGCACTGATTGCCGACTCAGTTGATTATCTCGAATGGAAAACAGGGGAAAGACATGAGGGCGTATGCTTCTCCTTCCAAACTTTCTTATCAAAGGTTAACGCAGCAATAGCAACCTTCGTATTCGGACAGGTGCTTGACCGTTCCGACTTTATGGCTGTGAACAAATCGCTCACCGATATTGAGGGCAGACAAATTTTTTATCAGCAGCCAATAGATACACAAAAAATGCTTTTAGCACTCGTAACAATCGTGCCTGCAATAGGATTTTTGCTCACTATCATTCCAATGTTCTTTAACGATTATACAGGAAAGACGAAAGAAAAGGCACAGGCCGAGCTTGAACAGGCTCGTATTGCAAAGGGCATAGA
>CAMWPJ010000185.1 GCA_947176035.1 uncultured Clostridia bacterium
TGTATACGAGACCGCCTTTCATACTGTACTATACTTAATTTCATCATAAAGAACGGTATCAGGTTTTACACCAAGTGAAAGCACAACATAATCAACATCAAGCTTAATCTGCTCTTTATCTTTAATTCTTTCAAGTATAACAGAATCATCATTTATTGACAACAGCTTATGGCCAACATAAAACTTTGTTCCGCCATGCTCCAGTTTAGGCATCGCATCATCAATATGCTGGAACCACGCACCGGGTGCAATTTTATCAGCCATTTCAATAATTGTAACCTTATTACCCTGTTCAATAAGCAATTCACTTGTCTCAAGACCGGTCATACCTGAGCCGATAACTGCAACCTTTTTATTTTCAAGCTTAACTGAACCATTCAATATTTCAGTAACAGTTGAAACATTATTACCTTTAAAAGGCTTAGGAAACACTGCATTGCCGCCTGTCGCATTAATAACAATTTCCGGACTGCAAGAATCAATAATTGATTTATCAGCCTCTACACCAAATTCAACCTTGACACCAAGTGCTTTTACGTTTGCAAGAAGGTCAGTACATACCCAATTCATCTTTTCTTTATGGGGCGGCTTTTTAGCGAGATTAAGCTGACCGCCAACCTCTTTCTCTCTCTCAAAAACAGTAACATCAAATCCGCGCTTTGCCATAAGCTCAGCTGCCATTAACCCTGCCGGACCGGCGCCAACTATAAGAACCTTTCGTCCCTTACCGTTTTTCTTAGGCTCACTACACTCTCTGCCGACAAAAGTATTAACCGAACAGTGACCATGGTCATATTTATATGCATTTTCCATCATACTTTCAAAGCAGTAAAGACAGCAAACACATCTTTTTATCAAATCCTCATTGCCCGACTGCACCTTATTGACCCAATGCGGATCAGCAATTAAAGGTCTGCCGAGAGAGATGAAATCCTGTATTCCTTCTTTAAGTTGCAGCTCCGCCTGTTTGGGCGAACGGATAAGATTAGCCGCTATAACAGGAATATCAACAACCTTTTTAACCTCTGCAGCTAAATATTTTCTCCAGCCACAATCAAACGTGGTCGGTTCAAGCCAATAGTTGAACGTGTCATAAGCAGCTGAAGACACATCAATTGCATCTATACCTTTATCGTTGAGCATTTTTGCCATTTTGAGTCCCTCAGGCAAATCATATCCTCTGCCTTTCTGACCGATTTTATCATACATTTCATCAACGGTAAGGCGAACAACTATAGGAAAATCAGGTCCGCAATTTTTCCTTATACCATCAATAATTTCCATAAGAAATCTCATTCTGTTTTCAAGATTTCCACCATATTCATCAGTACGCTTATTTGTGTTTGGTGACAAAAACTGCTGAATAAGGTAACCATGGGATGCATGCAGCTCAACACCATCACAGCCTGCTTTTTTTACACGAACTGCCCCTTCAATGAACTGACATATCAGTTTTTTTACACCCTTTGTCGAAAGTGCCTTATTAACACTTTCACTCATTTTGCTTTTTTCGCATTTACTTGGTGCAGCAACACGTGGAACAATATCCCTATCCTGAAGCTTTTTGCCCGGAGGAATAACAGCACCTGTGAGTACTTTAGTATACAAATTACCCATAAGCTTATCACCAACAACACATAAAGGCACGGTACCAATCATTAAACCGAGATTCTGTCTTCCGGGATGATGAAGCTCAACCATAATTTTACATCCATGCTTATGTACACGCGCAGCCATTTCCTTAAGTGCAGGAATCTGATAATCATGGCTCATACCAAGCTGACCAAATGAAGATGCACCCGTAACATCATTAACACGGGTGATTTCGGTAAAAATAAGACCTACTCCCCCCTTGGCACGCTCTTCATAATAATCCATCATTTTCTTGGTTGCACAGCCGTTATACTGACCAAATCCCATACACATCGGGGCCATAACAACTCTGTTTTTAATTTCAACATTTCCTATTTTCATAGGAGAAAAAAGGTTACTGTATTCCATAAATCATCACCTATCAAAATATAGGGTGTCATAAGACACCCTACTTAATTTTATCAAATTACAATTATTTTTTCTTCTTTTTATGATTATTTTCGTTCTTCCTGCCGTATTTACGCTCTTTTTCTTCATCCTGCTTCTTACACCAAACTCTGTACCAAATAAATATCAAAGCAACTGTAATAATAAGAATAACAAGACAAGAAACAATTGTTGCAACTTTCTTTATATGATTCAGTTTATCCGATGATGAAAGTATAAATGCCATAGTAGGTGCACCCTGAACTTCTCCGTCTATCATTATCGGATTGTCACCATTAACAACAACCTCATCACCATTCTCATCGTAATAATAAAATTCGAAAGCAGCGAGAGGATTATCTTTTTGCGTTTTATAATCATAATTTTCATTTTTACGTTTATAGAGTTCAAGCATTGAGTCATTGTTAAGTTCCATCTCAATAGAATCAGGCATTACATAATATAGCAACTCTGATTTTATTCTGAACTGATTTGCTGCAATAACAGAACTCAGTACAATAATAACAACCAATATTGCTGCTAAAATTGATATGATTTTTATCTTCTTTTTTTTATTCTTCTCCATTTTTATCACTCCGATAATATTATAT
>CAMWPJ010000186.1 GCA_947176035.1 uncultured Clostridia bacterium
ATTTACATACAAATTATTTCGCTCTACACAATTTCTCTTGATTGTTTTGCGATATTGTTCATTCGCTGCACCCACAGTATTTGATTTTTTGCTTTGAGATGTTCTGTAAGCTCTTGTCTTGCTGCAAATTGTTTAAAAAAGTAAATTAAATTGCTCACTTGCTCTAACATCAATATCTTGCACATATTTTACTTTTTCATATAATGATTTCATTGCATTTCCCTCCAATTTAATAATTTATATTCGTCTTAGAAAAATGCAATAATGCCGTAACGATTGTTTTTACTAAAACTTCAAAACCTTCGTTACGGCACCTCGGCTAAACCCATAACCGTTTTTGTTTAATACTGTTTAATAATATTAATACATACCGCCCTGTGCAGCTGCCATTGCTGCAGCCTGAGCTGCATCTGCCTGCGGATCCTTGATATCGGTTACAAGGGATTCTGTAGTAAGCACCATTGATGCAACAGATGCCGCATTCTGAATTGCAGAACGTGTAACCTTTGCAGGGTCAACAATGCCCTCTTCAATCATATCGCAATACTCATTTGTAGCAAAGTTAAGACCATAGCCAACCTTGTTCGCATTCTTAATCTTGTCAACGATAACAGAACCTTCAAGTCCTGCATTGAGAGCAATCTGACGTACAGGTTCCTCAAGTGCCTTGAGAACAATAGCTACACCTGTCTTGAAATCAGCATCCTCTGTGTCAAGAAGAGCCTCAACAGCCGGGATAGCGTTAATAAGAGCAACACCGCCGCCTGCAACGATACCCTCTTCAACAGCTGCTTTTGTAGCTGCAAGGGCATCCTCGATACGAAGCTTCTTTTCCTTCATTTCAGTCTCGGTAGCAGCACCAACCTTGATTACAGCAACGCCGCCTGCCATTTTAGCAAGTCTTTCCTGTAATTTTTCACGATCAAAATCTGATGTACTGTTTTCGATAGCAGTCTTAATCTGACCTACTCTGTTCTTGATTTCAGCGCTGTCTCCTGCGCCGTCAACAATAATTGTATTTTCCTTAGTTACCTTAACCTGACGCGCCTTACCAAGCATTGCCATAGTTGCATCCTTAAGCTCAAGACCGATATCCGATGTAATAACCTGACCGCCTGTAAGAATAGCGATATCCTGAAGCATATCCTTTCTTCTGTCGCCGAAACCGGGAGCTTTAACACATACGCATGTAAATGTACCTCTGAGCTTATTAAGAAGAATTGTCTGGAGAGCCTCACCCTCAACATCCTCAGCAATAATAACAAGCTTCTGACCTGATTTGAGAACAGCCTCTAAAAGAGGGAGAATATCCTGTACTGATGAAATCTTCTTATCTGTGATAAGGAGCATAGCATCATCAATAACAGCCTCCATCTTATCTGTATCCGTTACCATATAAGGTGAAATATAGCCGCGGTCGAACTGCATACCCTCAACCACTTCACATACAGTATCAGCAGTCTTTGATTCTTCAATTGTAATAACACCGTCAGCTGAAACCTTATCCATGGCATCAGCAATAAGCTCACCTACATATTCGTCAGCAGCAGAAACAGTAGCAACTCTTGCAATATCTGCTGAGCCCTTAACAAGCTGTGAATTTGCCTTAACAGCCTCAACTGTGGCATCTACAGCAGCCTTAATACCATTTTTAACTGCCATTGGATTTGCACCCGCAGCAACATTCTTCATACCCTCACGTACAAGTGCCTGAGCAAGAAGCGTAGCAGTTGTTGTGCCGTCACCTGCATCATCATTTGTTTTTGATGATACCTCTTTAACAAGCTGAGCACCCATATTTTCAAATGAATTCTCAAGCTCAATTTCCTTAGCAATGGTTACACCGTCATTCGTAATAAGCGGTGCACCGTATTTTTTATCAAGAACAACATTACGTCCCTTAGGACCTAATGTTATTTTAACTGTATTTGCAAGCTTATCAATACCTGCCTGCAAAGCCTTGCGAGCTTCCTCGCCATAAATAATATCCTTAGCCATAATATCTAATCAATCCTTTCAAAATTATTCTGCGCAAACAAAATTACTCAACAACTGCAAGAATATCCTTTACAGAAGTAATTGTATACTCAACACCGTCAAGCTTAACTTCTGTACCTGAATACTTGCTGATGATAACCTTATCGCCTTCCTTGACTGTCATTGGATTTTCATCAGTACCGGGACCTACTGCAACAACCTCGCTCATTTCGGGCTTTTCCTGTGCAGATGCAGCAAGAATAAGACCGCTCTTAGTTGTCTCCTCCGCCTCAAAGGATTTGAGTAAAACTCTGTCGGCAAGTGGTTTAATAGTCATAAAAAAGTCACCTCTATAATAAATTTTTAATTTGCTTGTTTAATTAGCACTCTTGTTGTTCGAGTGCTAACAAATACTATTTTAGCAATATTTTTCCATTTGTCAATAGTATTAACAAATTATTCAAAAAATATAGGACATTAATACTATGAAAAGCATTAATGCCCTATGAAAATTACTTTTTTTATTTACCGGCCTTAACAGCTTTCGCAGCAGACCAAGGAGAATAAAGTGTATAATTTGAAC